>JAQXYZ010000064.1 GCA_029226935.1 Bacillota bacterium
AGCATAAACTAATTATCCATTTACGCCTTCTAAAGATAATTAACGATACAGCAAGCCTGAATAATTCCTCCGTGGTAAGCAAGGTATAAACACCAACAATTCCCCACTTGAATACATATGCTGCAAGCAGACATAGGGGAATTCCAATACACCATGTGCCAACAATATCAATAATCATAATGATTTTGGTGTTGCCGCCACTTCTTATAATTCCTCCGCCAAAATGTGGAATCAAGCATAGGTAACAGGATGGCAACGGAGAATGATTTGGCATTACGCAGTCCTTTGGCTATATTATTAGGATGAAAGTCAAGTTCTTTGATTGCTTCTTCTATCGCCAGGCGTGTGCTTTCTTTTACTGTTTTGCCATTAATGTATTTGGAAACAGTACCTACAGAAAGACCGGCACGAGCTGCAACATCACGTATTGTTGAGGCCATAATAACGCCTCCCTTCTTAATGTGATTGGCTTATAAAAATATTAGCATAATTGCAGAAATTATTTAACGCTGTTAAAGATGCATATATTCCTTAATGAATCCTGTGATTGCTGTTCGCTCCGTTCACAGCAACTTGGTCAAAATCCATTCCACTTGCTGTAAACTGTCAGGAATGCTATATTATAAGAAATATCTGTCGTACTGTACAGTTGTACCAAAAATAAAATGTATGGGAAAGACGGTGAAAAAATGATACCGCCTGTAAGAATACACGGACGGAAATGGGATGTGGAGGAATGGAGCATGTTTAAAGAAATTAGAGATGAACGGGCTTTCAACGGGATTTTAAATCAGATTATAGAGAACATTCAGAATGGCAGTCTCAAAGCGGGCGATGCCCTTCCGGCGGAGCGGACAATGGCGGAGATCATGGGAGTATCCAGACCGGCAGTCAGAGAAGCTTTGAGAGCACTGGAACTGCTGGGAATAGTCAAGCCGGTGCCGGGAGGCGGAAATTATATTACGGAGGACCTGGATACCTGGCTGATCGAACCTTTATCCATACTTTTTAAATTAAATAATGGATATCTGCGCCAGAATCAGCAGTTCCGTGCGGCACTGGAGCGAGAAGCGGCAATTCTTGCGGCACGAAAGTGCACACCGCTGGATGCAGCAGAATTATGGGTGATTCTTGCACGGCTGGACGCCGCAGAAGATGAAAAGATACGGGGTGAACTGGATCGCGAACTTCACAAGAAGATTGCAAAGATCGCAGATAACCCTATGGTTTACAGTGTCCTTGCGGCAGCAGATCAGCTTACTGAGAATATTGTTTCCGGGACGAGAGACTACATTATGAAAAAGAATAATTCTGTCAGAGAGGTTGATGACCAGCATCATCGGCTTGTTAAGGCAATCATCAACGGAGATGCAGAACAGGCGGAACGATGTATGTCTGAACATATGGATACGATTGAACGTTATATGGAAGAAATGCAAAAAGAATCCTGAGAAATTTTGGGCATTTTTACAGAATAAATTGATATGACCTCTATTGCATTTTGGTAATACCAGCGGTATAATTAAAATATAAATTGGTAATGCCAATAAATAAAATCGGCAACACCAGAAGGAGGGACGAAACAATGGGATATGTGAAATGGTCACATGAGACACTGAATCATTTTTGCGGAGACGTATTCAAGGCGTTTGGTTTTACAGAGGAAGAAAGCAATCAGATCAAGGATGTGCTTCTTACGGCTGACCTTTATGGAATAGAAAGTCATGGCATGCAGAGAATGGTGCGTTATCATAAGGGAATCGAAAAGGGAACGATCCATCCGCAGGCAAAGCCTGAAATTGTATTTGAAACACCGATATCTGCAGTGATTGATGGTCATAATGGAATGGGACAGCTTATTTCCGTTTATGCAATGAAAAAAGCAATCGAAAAAGCCAAAAAGACCGGAGTTGGAATTGTAACTGTCCGTGAGTCTAATCATTTCGGTATCGCCGGATATTATGCAAAGATGGCGTGCGATGAGGGACTTCTGGGAATGGCCTGTACAAATTCAGAGGCTATTATGGTTCCTACGTTTGGCAAAAAAGCCATGCTTGGATCAAACCCAATCGCAGTAGCTATGCCGGCAGACCCGTATCCGTTTTTCTTTGACTGTTCTACCACGGTAGTTACAAGAGGAAAACTCGAAATGTACAATAAAATGGAGAAACCACTTCCGGATGGATGGGCCCTGGACAAAGATGGTCATGCAAGTACAGATGCACCGGATGTCCTTTCCAATATTGTTGCAAAGAAGGGCGGTGGAATCATGCCCCTTGGTGGAAATGAAGAGGTTACAGGAAGCCACAAGGGATATGGATATGGTATGCTGTGTGAACTATTCAGTTCCATTCTTTCTATGGGTGTTACTTCGGATCATTGCTGCACATTCCCGGATAAAACAGGAATCTGTCATGGATTTATGGCAATCGATCCGGCTGCATTTGGTGATCCTCAAGCAATCCGCAGACACTTTTCAGAATACCTGGAAGCTTTGAGAGAAAGTCCGAAGGCAGAAGGCAAAGATCGTATTTATACACATGGTGAAAAAGAAGTTTTGGCAGAAAAAGATAGAAGAGAGCATGGATTACCTGTAAACGATAATACGATGGTCGAACTTGCTAATCTGTGTGGATATCTCGGACTTGACTTTAATAAATATTTTGATGGATATGAGCTTCCAAAAGAAAGCAAATTCTTTACCGGTAATTATTAATAGATTAGAAGATTGCTGTGAACGGAGTGAACAGCAACAATAGAAGAGTCGAATGATACGGTTTCGCAAAATTTAAGATACCAGGGAGGACAATAGAAATGGATTATGCAAAAGAATCTTTAAGACTGCATGGAGAATGGAAAGGTAAGATTGAAGTTGTAACAAGAGTACCTGTAGAAAATAAGGATGATCTGTCACTTGCCTATACACCAGGTGTTGCACAGCCTTGTCTCGAAATCCAGAAGGATGTGGATAAATCTTATGATCTTACCAGAAGATGGAACATGTGTCTGGTAGTAACTGACGGTTCAGCTGTTCTTGGACTTGGAAATATCGGACCAGAGGCCGGAATGCCGGTAATGGAAGGAAAATGTGTACTTTTCAAGGCATTTGGCGATGTAGATGCATTCCCTCTTTGTATCAAGAGCAATGATGTAGATGAGATCGTTAATACAATTTATCTGATCTCCGGTTCTTTTGGCGGAGTAAATCTGGAAGATATTTCAGCACCGAGATGTTTTGAAATTGAGAAGAAATTAAAAGAAAAATGTGATATCCCGATTTTCCACGACGATCAGCATGGTACAGCGATTATCACTCTTGCCGGTCTGACCAACGCACTGAAGGTTGTAGGAAAGAAAAAAGAAGATGTTCGTATCGTTATGAACGGAGCAGGAGCTGCTGCAATTTCTATTGCACGTCTCCTTCTGACAGCAGGATTCAAAGATATCACTCTCTGCGACAGAAAGGGTGCAATCTACGAGGGACGCCCGGAAGGCATGAATCCGATCAAAGAAGAAATGGCTAAAGTTACTAACCTGGCTAAAAAATCCGGTTCTCTTGCAGAGATGCTGGTTGGCGCTGATGTATTTATCGGTGTTTCAGCACCGGGTGCTGTTACAACAGAGATGGTTAAGACCATGAACAAAGATGCAGTTGTTTTTGCATGTGCGAACCCGACTCCGGAGATTTTCCCGGATGATGCAAAGGCAGGCGGAGCAAAAGTTGTTTCCACAGGAAGAAGTGATTTCCCGAACCAGATCAACAACGTACTTGCTTTCCCGGGAATCTTCCGTGGTGCATTTGATGTGAGAGCAAAAGAAATCAATGACGAAATGAAATTGGCAGCGTCTGAAGCACTTGCAAATCTGATCACAGATGAGGAACTTTCTCCGGAGTATATTATTCCGAAGGCATTTGATAAGCGAGTAGGACCAGCGGTAGCCAAAGCGGTTGCTGAGGCAGCAAAGAGAACCGGTGTAGCTCGTATTTAAACGAGATACGCAGGGGTAACACCGGAAAGTCATGAGACTGCACTGAAGGTCATGAAAGCGTGCCAGATAGAGGTTGTCGAATGAACGGATTACAAAAAGATATAGAATAAAGCAAAGTAGAAGGGGCTGTCGGTTAATATCACATTTCGGCATCCTCAGTAGCAATTGAAAGGATCCCTGCAAGGACAAGGCTTGTTAGCCTTCCAGGTAGTGTAAAATAGTTTGTGTTTCTGGTAAAAAATGGCTCCTTTTTGGTAAGAATACAGATATGACTATTCTTATCGAAAAGGAGTATTTTTTATGGCAGTTGCAAAGGAACAAATTCGACAGATTATCTCTGAAAACAACATTAGTAGCGTTGGTGATGTATATGCTCTTCTAAAAGACAGCTTCAAAGATATTCTGCAGGAGCTGATGGAAGCCGAATTGGATGCAACCCTCGGTTATGAAAAAAATCATAAAGGAGACCTGCAGACAGACAATAAGAGAAACGG
>JAQXYZ010000065.1 GCA_029226935.1 Bacillota bacterium
GCCAGGATCAAACTCTCAATAAAAAGTTTTCCTCTGGTCAAATCAAACCTTCTGGCTTTTCTTTAACCGAATACTGTTGTTTGGTTCGTTTCTGTTCGAAACTTGCTTCTGAATTTTCTTCAGAGCCTCGTCCTCTCGGACTTTACTCATTAGAATTTTCAGGGTTGCATTGCTGTTTATTTGTCAAGGTTCTTTAGTTCGTCAGGCAATCATCGGAGATTACCAACGGAGAAGGAGGGATTTGAACCCTCGCGCCGCTATTAACGACCTACTCCCTTTCCAGGGGAGCCCCTTCAGCCTCTTGGGTACTTCTCCAAATTAAGCTGACTAAATTTCCATATTACCGGACGAATGAAATCGTCTGGTGGAGAAGCATCTCCAGCGGAGAGGGTGGGATTCGAACCCACGCGCCCTTGCGGACAAACGGTTTTCAAGACCGCCTCGTTATGACCACTTCGATACCTCTCCATGTCGTGCGCCTTTCGGTCAGCGCAATGATTATTCTAGCAAATCAATTTGACAGTGTCAACACTTTTTTTCATTTTTTTTAGTCTTTTTTGTCTCCTCTCTGCATTCCTTTTTCATTAAGAAAAACAGCGGACTGAAATCTCGTTTACAGTCCACTGCTCCTGCCTTATTTTTGTGCCATTTCCATTCTTTCTCTGATTAATAACATATTCTGATCTATTTTATAAATTGCTCTGGCGCATTCCTTTAAATCCTTTTCAAATTCATTTTTCCCATATGCACCTTTTTTATACACAAAATGATGCTCCACTACTGCCCAGAAATTCATCGCCTGCGTTCTGATTTGAATTTCAACTTTTTGCTTTCCCGCCCCAGACACCGGAACAAGGACAATCACATGAAGACTTTGATACCCGCTTGCCTTAGGTTTTTTGACATAATCCTTGGTTTTTATCACTTCAATTTCTTCATCTTCTTCTAATATTCCTGCCAGATGATAAATATCATCCAGAAAATGACAAACTACTCTCACTCCCGCAATATCATTCAGCTTTTCCCGTGCCATCTGCCTTTCAACCGTATAACTCTTCTTCAGCATTTTGTTCAGGCAGCTTTCAGGTGTTTTAATTCTGTGTGCAATCTGACTGATAAAGGTTCGCCCCAACTTTTGAGACTGCTCTATATTTATCTGCTCCAGCTTCTGACATATATTTTGGCAGGCCTCCCTGTATGAGTAAAGAAAATTCTCCTCCCCCATCTGAGTCAGAAATACATGATATACTTCTTCTGCTGTGTTCATAATTCTGCTACCCCTTCCGGGCTTATTCTATCTGTTTTTTTAAGCCCCGAATACCATTATTATGTGAAACACAGGTAAAAAATGCGTAAAAAATCTTATTCTTTCAAAAAATTCTCTGCAATCACAAGATCCTCCGGAGTTGTAATTTTAATATTTTCATAGGAACCTTCCACCAACTTAACAGGGTGTCCTGTCAAAGTTTCCACTACCATTGCATCATCCGTTACCACAATTCCATCTTTTAGCAGCTTCTGTTCCTTTTCCAGCAGACTTCGATAAGCTTCTCTTATTAATGGAAACGAAAAAACCTGAGGTGTCTGTACCATCCAAACCAGATTGCGCTTGGGTGTAGAGGCAATATTCCCCTCATAATCTGCAATCTTAATCGTGTCTTTTACCGGCATTCCTACCACACAGGCATCATATGTATAAACACAATCAAATGCTCTTTCCAGAATTTCTTCCGTGAGCATAGGTCTTGCCCCATCATGTATAAATACGTAATCACAGGAAGAAATGCTTGAAAGACCAATGGCGACAGAATGATACCTCTCCTTTCCGCCCTCCACAATGCTGCAAACCTTATCAAAACCATATTTTTCCACAATTTCACTCCGACAGTAATCAATATCCCCCGGTGAGACAACCAAAACAATTTCATCTACAAAGCTATTCTGAAAAGCCCGCAGAGAATAATAGATAATTGGCTTTTCTTTCATCAGCATATACTGTTTTTTGGTTCTGCTTCCCATCCGTCTGCCGCTTCCGGCTGCAAGAACAACTGCCGCTGTACGCTTGTTTCTTCTTTCTTCCATAAAAGTTAACATCATCCTTTATTGTCTCAAACTCGCTCACCCAATCTGAGATTAGGCACTGCATTCAAATCCAATCCATGGCGCATCCCTTTTTGATACTCATAGTAAGCGGCGGCGCCAATCATTGCCGCATTATCTGTGCAGTAAACAGGTGATGGGTGGTAAAATTCGATTCCTTCCTTCCGGCATGCATTCTCAAATGCCTCTCTGAGGCTGCTGTTAGAGGCCACGCCGCCGGCAATCGCAAACTTTTTATAATGATATTTTCTAACTGCATCCATGGAATGCTCCACCAGCACATCAACCACTGCCTTCTGGAATGATGCAGCTACATCTGCCACATTAATTTCTTCCCCTTTCATCTGACAGGAATTAAGATAATTCAATACTGCTGATTTCAGTCCACTGAAGCTGAAGTCATATTCTGCATCTCCCACCTTTGCCCGTGGGAAATGGATTGCCTCAGGATTTCCCTCTTTAGAAACCCTGTCAATCTTAGGACCTCCGGGATACCCTAAACCAATCGCCCGCGCCACTTTATCAAACGCTTCCCCTGCCGCATCGTCTCTGGTTCTCCCAATAATTTCATACTCTCCATAGTCCTTTACCACTACCAGATGGGAATGTCCGCCGGATACCACCAGACAGATAAAGGGAGGCTCCAAATCTTTATTTTCAATAAAGTTGGCGCTGATATGCCCTTCAATATGGTGCACACCCACAAGTGGAATTCCCGATGCAAAGCTGATTGCCTTAGCCGTAGACACACCTACAAGTAAAGCCCCAACCAGTCCGGGGCCATAGGTTACCGCTATTGCTGTCATATCGCCAAGTTTCCTGTCCGCATCCACAAGCGCCTGTTCAATGACCTGATTAATTTTCTCAATATGCTTTCGTGAAGCAATTTCCGGCACCACGCCACCATACTCCGTATGCAACGCAATTTGGGAATAAATCACATTGGAAAGCACTTCTCTTCCATTCTTTACTACTGCTGCCGCCGTTTCATCACAGGAGCTCTCAATTGCCAGTATATAAACATCCTTTTCCATTTCTATTTCCACACCTTTCCAACCTGCATTCTGCTTCCCATCAATTTATTCGCTGTCACTCTGCCCGGCTTCATCTACAAGCTTCCAGCCGTAAATCTTCCAATGCCCATTTTCATCCTTACGCAGTAGGAAAACCTCCTCCGTAGTGACAAGCTGGGTGCCCTGTCTTAAATTAAAAGTACAGTACAGTTTTGCCCATGAAAAACCATCCTTTTTAAATTCCTCCACATCAGTACTGGAAGAAGGCGTGTAACTGGAAATCACAACCCCCTGTTCCTTCAACTGCTCAATATCCCATCGCAAATTTTCCAGATATTGCTGTAATGGATTGTTTGCGACCAGCTCATCATCATAAAGTTCCCTTACCTTAAGCGCAAGTGCCTTAAATTCTTCTTCAGTGTAGGTTTCTCCGTAAAAGCACTGGGTAATCTGACAATAGTATTTGACCACTTCTCTTGGAGTAGGAGGATAATTATTATCCAGATTGTGCATAAGCACTTCCTGAACAGCCGATATCTTGACATCCTCTTCCCGTTTGGTCTCAGTCTTTCTATTAGACAGGTAGTAATAATACCCCAACACCAGGCAGACCAGAATAATGCCAATAATCAGTCCCTTTACTCCGTTCTGACTGTGCTTTTTACTCATCCGGATTTCCCCCTTTCTTTTCTTTTGTTCTCACCGAAATCATTCTTATTTTATTCGCCATCCTGAAACATCAGCTCTGCCGTCTTTCCATCCTTACAGGTCTCTGTTGCCGGAAAGATTTTTCTTACTGCGGGAAGAAATTCTTCCGGTCTGTTTAAGGAGGGGCTGTAATGAGTGAGCCAAAGCTTTTCCACCTGTGCCCTCCTGGCAAGCTCTGCCGCCTCATAAAAAGTCATATGCTTATTTTCCTTTGCCTTCGCCTTTTTGTCCGGTTCTCCGTACATTCCCTCGCAAATAAACAAATCCGATCCTGCGGCATGTTTTACAATGCTCTCCGTTGGTCTGGTGTCAGTACAATAGGTTACCCTCAGCCCTTTTCTGGCTGGTCCCAGTACCATTTCCGGCACAAGTGTCATATTTTCTGTTTCAATGGTTTCTCCCTTTTGAAGACGGTTCCAATATTTCTTGTCGATCCCAAGTTCCAGTGCCTTTTCCATCTGGAATTTACCATTCCGGTCAATCACCATGCTATACCCATAACAAGGCACATTATGATTGACACGAAATGCCTCTATTCGAAAACCATCAAAACAGATGGTATGCTCTGCATCATTTAATTCCAGGCAGTCAATTACAAAGGGCAGCTCCGGCGCAATTACCCGCAAGGAAGCAACCACTTTTGCAAGTCCTTTGGGTCCCACCAAAAGAAGCGGCTCTGTCCGTTCTGCATTCCCCATAGTGAGAAGCATCCCCGGCAGTCCGCTGATATGGTCTGCATGAAAGTGGGTAAAGCAGATTACATCAATGGGCTTCGGGCTCCAGCCCTTTTCCTTCATTGCAATCTGAGTACCTTCCCCACAATCAATCAATATACTTTGTCCATTGTATCTGGCCATCATGGATGTGAGCCACCTATAGGGGAGCGGCATCATTCCACCGGTTCCCAATAAGCATATATCCAGCATAGTCCCTCCAAACCTGATACTGTCACTGCGCATCCGCTGGAAAAATTAAAGAAATTCCTTAATTTCCTCCTCCTCTACCGGAATGGCAAAGCCCTGAACCATTTTATTATAACAATCCTCACATAAATCAAAGGAATGTTTAAATCCGTCCCTTCTGCTGAAATATCCGAAGCGGGCATCTGCGCAAAAACAGCCTTCTTTTAAGATTCCGTTTTCGACATTTAATTCTTTTTTACATTTATTACAAATTACTGCAGTCAGCTCCTGCTTATTATCATCCAAATATATTCGCATGGTCTTATCCTCCTTCGGTATCCTCATACCTCTATTATACATAAAAGAGAGTATGGGAACAGTGGTAATTCTTCCATGCTCTTCCTATCTTTTCCACATGATAAGCGCATCCTCCCTTGGCTTTTCATAAAAGTCGGGACGAATCCCCTCCGCTTTAAATCCAAGGCTTTCATACAAATGAATGGCAGGTTGATTGCTGACTCTTACTTCAAGGGTACAGTTACCAATCCCGTTCTCACCGGTCTTTTCCAACATATACTCCATCATGCTTCTGCCAATCCCTTTATTTCTGAAATCGGCAGCGACTACCACGTTGGTAATTTCCCCCTCACCGGCAATGTTCCGTATTCCACAACAGCCTACAATTACTCCGTCTTCCTCTGCAACATAATAGTGGGCATAATCTGCCTCTACCATTTCCAAAAAGTCCTTTGCCGACCAGGGCATAGAAAAGGCTTCTCTTTCAATTTTGCTGGCAGCCTCCACATCACAGGCCTGCATCTCTCTAATTAACACCATGTTTTTCTCGTTCTGCCTGTGACAGTCTTAAATATTCCGGAGCATGATCCTTTGCCTTCACAGTTTTTCCTTCCTTCATATATCGAAAAGCCAGCATGGCAAACGCTGCCGCACGTTGCCGGTTCATATGAGCAGGTGCAAAACTGTAAGGAACCTCAAGCAGTTCTTTCAGTTTTTCGCGAAATACCGGAACTCCGTCTCCCAGAAAAATCACTTCTCTCTTCTGTTCATTGCACTTAGCCGCAATTTCATCAATTGATACCGCACATTGAGGCAGGACATCAAAAAGTTGATAATCAAGTGCTTCTCCCTCCGTGTACTCCTTTCCTTCTGTCCGTCTGAACTCATAAATCCCCGTATATACTTGATTTCTTCTGGCATCCATGATAGGACAAACCAGCTTATCGGTTCCATAAAGATTGCATGCAAGACCATCCAAAGTCGGAATTTCCACCAAAGGGATATCAAGTGTCCATCCCAGCCCCTTGGCTGTTGCCGACCCAATTCTAAGCCCGGTAAAGGAGCCCGGTCCCGCTGCAAGGGCAATGGCATCTACGGTAGATAAATCCAGTTCCACCATCTTTTTGAGCTCATCCAGCATAGGAAGAAGCGTCTGGGAGTGAGTCTTCTTATACTGTACATTATACTCACCAATCAGAATATCATCCTCTACAATCGCTACCGATGCTACCAGACCGGAGCTGTCTATCGCTATAATCTTCATGCATTTTCCCTCTTCGTTATTTCCTCCAGTTGTATCCTTCTATAATCAAAGCCCTTTTCCAAATCCTTGGAAATGGTAATCCGGGTATAATGCTCCGGAAGGATCTCTTCTATCAAATCTGCCCATTCTATCAGACATACACCTTCTCCGTAAAAACAATCCTCATATCCAATCTCATCCATCTCTGAGACATCACCAATACGGTATACATCAAAATGGTAAAAAGGACATCTTCCCTCTTCATAAATCTGCACAATGGTAAAAGTAGGGCTGTTTACCGGCTCAGTAATTCCAAGCCCTGCCGCCATTCCCTGGGTAAAAACGGTTTTCCCTACCCCGAGATCCCCAATTAGGGTAAACACACTCCCGGGTATAGCGTTCTCTCCAATTTTCCTACCCAGTTCAAAAGTTTCTTCCGGGCTGAAGGTTTCCACAAATTTATTATTCATTTCTGTTTCATACCTTTCCATCAGGGGCTCGTCCCATCTTCCTGCATCTAACTGCGAATCTTAACCTTTTTCGGTGGCATATGGGTGGAAATCACTTCAATCACACCAGATGTCTTTTCTCCCAGGTCCGCTTTGGGAAAAATGGAAGCATTTACCGGCGATGTATACAGAATCAGGCTTCTCGGAGTGGAGACTGCCTTATACATATTTTCCCACTTTTGGCTCTGAATTTCATCATTCTGAGAAACCTCCAGCCCTTCTTCCGTAAGTTTATAATGAAGTGGCTTCTGAAAAGCAGGATTGGCAAGGTACTGCTGCCTGGATTTGATAAACAGCGTCCATGGAAGGTATCCCAATATAATAATTCCGGCAATCAGACAAAGCGGGCCTGCTCCCATGAAAAAAGCCACTACCAAAAGAGCACCTGCAACTGCTCCAATCAATCCCGATGCACTTGTATATGTATGATACAACATATAATCATATAGAACACCGGGTGTAACTTTGACATCGAATTCAATTTCCATTACAAATTTCCTTTTCTACCTCAAAGAGCACCTACGTTGGGTAGGTGCTCTCTACTCTTCTCTATTATACTAAAAAAAATACAAAGTGCAACATTTAAAATTGATATCACTCATGCCTCAAAGCCTCAATAGGACTCAGCTTCGCCGCCTTTCTTGCCGGATAAATACCAAAGAATATCCCCACACCGCAGGAAAAGAGAGAAGCAAAAAGTATCGTACCAAGGTTAATGGATGCTTTGATTCCAGCAACTGCCCCAACACCGGCTGCTCCTAAAACCCCCAGTATAATCCCAATAATACCACCAAGGAGTGTGATAATACCTGCCTCAGCAAGGAACTGTAACAGTACTGAACCGGTTCTTGCACCTAATGCCTTTCTGATACCAATTTCTCTGGTTCTCTCTGTCACGGACACCAGCATAATGTTCATGACACCGATACCGCCTACCAGCAGTGAAATTGCTGCCACAAAGGATATAAAGATGGTAATGAACCCTAAAATCGTATCAAACTGTGAAGAAACATCAGCAAAACTCTCTGTCATAATCTGATTTTCCCCACGCACATTGTGTCTGCTTTCCAAAAGCGCCATGACCTTGGCAGCTACCTCCGTGCAATACTCTGTGGAATCCGCAATCACATAAAACTGGGTAATTTCATCCGTATAATATCCAAGTTTATTTGCCATAAAAGTAATGGGCACCTCTGCCTGTATGTAGTTCATCCCTCCATTCATCATATTGATCAATGTGGATGCATTGTCCTTGCGAATGCCGACGATGCGCATTTCCTGCGTAATTCCCCAAAAAGTGGCATCAAAGTTCATTCCAACCACATCTGTTGTTCCAAACAACATCACTGCACTGCTTTCTGAAATAACACATACATTGTTTGCAGCATCATAATCATTCTGCGTAAAATATTTTCCTTTAACAATAGGATCTTTAGAGGCATATTGCAGTCCTACGGTTCCACCACTTAAATTGATGTCAAAGTCTCCTTTGGGGCCTTCCGCAGTTCCCCATCCCCCATAAGAGGGGGTCACGCCCTTTACATGTTCTATCTGTTCCTGAATCGCATCAAAATCTGATTGATTAAAGGTTACTGTGGTATCCTTTCTGGTATTATCCACATAAAATACAATCTGACCGCTCCCAATCCCTTCCAATTCGGAATTGACCTGTCCCCTGACACCATTACCGACAGAAATAACCATGATTACAGAGGAGATACCGATAATAATGCCCAGCATGGTAAGGATGGAGCGCCCTTTATTGCTCTTGATATTCATGAGAGCAATCTTAATATATTCCCAAATTTGTGCCATATTTACCTCTTTTCTACTGGGGCATTACTGCTACAGTCATCCCTTCTGCAAGTCCCGTCGTCACCTCTGTCACAACCTGTTCTCCTTCTGAAAGTCCTTCTGTAATCTGCACCATCATATCGGTAGATATTCCTGTGACAACCGGTTTTCTGACCAGAACATTGTTTTCCACCACATAGACAAATTCGCCGTCCATATCTACATTGACAGCAGTTACCGGTACAATGATAACATCAGCTTCTTTTGCAGTGCTGATTACCACCTTAGCCTCAACGCCAAGAATGACATCACTGTCAGGATTGGTAATTTTAATTTCTGTGCCAACCACAGCCGCACCGCTGTTGTTCTTTTCTGCCATCTTGTTAATCTTGGAAACCTCACCCTGATATTCCTTACCGCCAATCGTGATAATTGCTTTCTGTCCTACCGCAATCTTATCCAGATCATATTTTGTAACAGAGATTTTTACCATTACATCCTCGGTGCTCTCCAGTTTAAGAATTTGGGAACCTATAGCCACTGTTCCACCTTCCACTGCATTCATTGCCGTAACAACACCGTCAAACTCTGCAACTATGCCATTTTCTGCTGCTTCAAGCTTTTCTAAAGAGTTTGCTGCCTCTATTTTCTTGGTCTGATTATCTGCCTCCAACTGCTCCTTTGCTCCGGCAGTCATTTTGCCGGCTTCAGCTGAGGTTTTCTGACTCTTCATTTCCGAACGATATTCCTTGTAATCAGAAAGCATCTTATTGTAAACCTTAAGTTCATCTTCCCAGCCTTTGATTTCCTTGTTATTCTGCTGTTCGTAAGTATTCATCTGAATCAGCTTCTGCAAATTCAAATATTCATCCGAATTTGGCTGATCCTTCCAATCCAACAAAGAAATCTGCAGAAGAGATCCCTCATATGCCAAATCACTCTTTTTCTTTGCAATTTTATTTTCAAGATTGGTTATGTATGCTTCGGTATCCTTAATCTGCTGTTCCAGCACCTCAAGATTAACGGTTGCCTCATTTAAATTGCCCAGTTTTTGATTATTACCCTGAACAGAATTGCTGTAGCTTCCTTCTGCAGATTCCGCCTTAAGTTCTGCCAGCTGTTTTTCATTTTCAAGAGCTTCTGCATCGTAAGAAACCAGCACATCGCCCTCTTTAACCGCATCTCCCGCTTTTACCGGAATATTTCCAATTTTTACATTCACATCAGAAAAATAGCTTTTTGTTTTCTCGGTAGTAACCGTTCCGCTGGTGTTGATGGTCTGCTCTATTTCGCCGGTAGTAACTGCCGCTGTGGATACTACCGCCTGTGCTCCGTTGCCTCCACAGGCTTTTAGCAGGATAACTAAAAGTATAATCACTCCAACCACACTGAAAATAATGATTTTTTTACGTTTCTTTTTGGCTGCCTCGTCAAGGGGCTTCTTTTCCTTGTTAGGCTTCTTCTCTTTCGCAGGTTTCTTTTCGATTTCCTCTATCTGATCCTTTTTCTTTCCAAACATTTCTCTTTCCTCCACCATTTACACATTCATTTACTGTTCATTTATAATATCATCTACTATTTTTCCATCCATGATTCGAATATTGCGCTTCGCTTTTGCCGCAATCTCACTATCATGGGTAATTAATATGACTGTTCTGCCTTCTTCATGGAGTCCCTTTAAAATCTCCATAATCTCCTTAGTAGAACCGGAATCCAGATTGCCGGTAGGCTCATCTGCCAGTATTACCGGTGGTGCCTGTGCAATTGCTCTTGCAATGGCGACTCTTTGCTGCTGGCCTCCGCTCATCTCAGAAGGTTTGTGATCCATACGTGATTTCAATCCCACTTTTTCAAGTGCTATGCGCGAAAGCTGCTCTCTTTCCTTCTTGGCAACACCGCGGTAAATCAATGGCAGCTCAACATTTTCAAGCGCTGTAAGCCCTGCAATCAGATTAAACCCCTGAAAGATAAAGCCGATTTCTCTGTTTCTGATGTCAGAAAGCTGGTCATCTGTCAGCCCCGAAACATCCTGTCCGTTTAATATGTAAGAACCACTGGTAGGGACATCCAGACATCCCAGCATATTCATCAATGTGGACTTACCGGAGCCTGATTGACCGATAATGGCAACAAACTCATTCTTATCAATCATTAAGTTCACATGATCCAATGCACGGACTTCATTTTCGCCCGGATTATAGATTTTGCACATATCCCGGATCTCAATTAATTTACTCATCCATCTTTCTCCCTTATTTTTTCGTACTATTGTATTATAATATTAATACAATATTTGTCAATACTGATTTCACAACATGCCGAATTTGGCATGTAAGATGCAACTATGTCCACATAATATGTATAGCATTTTCTCCAAATACTATAACGTATTGTAAACGAAAAAAATTACAAACAAAGGAAAAAAATATTATTTTTTTCTAAATAAAAGACAACCTCGCACTATGTGAGGCTGTCTTGATTACTTTGACCCAAATTTATTATTTAACAGTTTCCACCGTTCTTTCCTTTTTGCTGATAGTCCCTGCCTTCAAAACAGGGCTAAGTTTTTTATACACCAGTATTGTTACTAAAGATACGCTTCCGCCCTTCAATAAATTCAAAGGCGCTACCGCAAACAGAACCAGGGTTGTCACACTCGTGATATTCCCATTGATTTTGGTCCCCATCTCAATGATTGCCTCCAAAGGCATTCCGTAAAGGGTTGCGAAGGTGGGCAGTAGGTAAATCGCATTAAACATGGTTCCAAACACCGTCATAATCAGCGTTCCTGTAACAGATGCAATCATTGCATTCTTCTTGGTCTTCTTAAAGGTATAAATGATGGAAGCCGGTAAGATAAAGCTGCATCCGACTACAAAGTTTGCCAGATCGCCTACGAAAGCGGTGCTGGTTCCCTTAACCACCAGTTTCAGCAGTATCTTGCAGAATTCAATCATGATACCTGCTACCGGTCCAAAAGCAAAGGTTCCAATCAGCGCCGGAATTTCACTGAAGTCCAGCTTGTAAAAGGGAGGGGCAAAGGGGACCGGGAAGTCAAACACATGAAGCACCATAGCAATCGCGGAGAACACTCCGATCATAGCAATCTTTCTGGTAGATAGAATTCTTTCCGTATCCCCATTTTTCTTCTTAATCAGCTTCTCTGCCGCGTAGGCAATCGCAAAGAGCGCTATTGCAATTCCCACCGATACCAACACAAATACTGCATTGTCCTTTACACTCGTCCATAATCCATTATTCATTTCTTTTCCTCCTAAAATCTCCCGCCTCTGCGGATATTTGGCTCTTCGCCTGATTTTTAGAAAGGTTCTTCTGATTTCCTGCTGTGGGCTGTGCATCAAAAAAACCCCGGGTATTCATAAAAATACTCGGGGCATGTCTTTTAAACACATTCGCTGCAGCTGCTTTCTTCTCTCATCCAGACTTTACTGTCGGTTTTGGAATTACACCAAATCAGCCATTTCGCTTCCATATGTTATGTATGCCGGAAGCTTATGGGTCGCGGACTATACCGCCGGTAGGGAATTACACCCAACCCCGAAGAACTTTTCTTTATTCACTTCTAACCAATCATATTCCTATGACAAATATTTGTCAAGAATTATTTCTTATCCTGATTGATGCGCATGGTCAGTCCGATTCTTTTCTTAGCCACATCCACTGTGAGCACCTGCACATCCACAATATCGCCAACGCTGACTGCTTCAAGGGGATGCTTGATGAAACGGTCTGTAATCTGCGAAATGTGTACCAGCCCGTCCTGATGGACGCCGATGTCCACAAACACACCAAAGTCGATGACATTGCGGACGGTTCCCTTCAATATCATGCCCGGCTTTAAGTCCTTCATATCCAGTACATCACTGCGAAGAATAGGTGCCGGCATATTTTCTCTGGGGTCTCTGGATGGCTTCTCCAATTCCTTCAAGATATCCGTAAGGGTTATTTCGCCGATTCCAAGCTCCTGTGCCATCAACTTTTTATCCTTAATCTTTTTCTCAAGGGTGCTCACAGCGCTGCTGCCTCCTGCGCTTTCCGCCCCTGCGCCTTTTCCACTCTTTTCTGTAACAGAGTTCTCATCCAGTGGCATGGTCATACCGCCCATGGCTGCTGCCAATGCCTTGCCCATGGCAGTATTGGTGTTGCGAATTACTACCTTCTGCTGCCTGTTCTTAGTCTCTTTTCTGGAAGCCGGAGCTTCTTTTTTAAGACTTCCCTTACTCTTAGCCGCTTCCTTCTGCGCCATGCGCACATCCTCCATGGTAAGCCCCATCTTCTCGAGAAGCTTTAGAGCAGCTTCATAGGACTCGGGGTGTACGCTGGTAGCATCCAAGGGATTGTCCCCGTCTAAAATTCTAAGGAACCCTGCACACTGTTCATACGCCTTAGGCCCTAACTTGGGAACCTTAAGAAGCTGCGCACGGTTCGCAAACTTCCCATTCTGCTCTCTGTAATCCACAATATTTTTGGCGATTGCCTTGGAGATGCCGGAAATATACTCGAGCAAGGATGCAGAAGCAGTGTTCAAATCAACACCTACCTTATTTACGCAGTCCTCCACCACGCCGCCAAGGGCTTCTCCCAGCTTCTTCTGGTTCATATCATGCTGATACTGTCCCACTCCAATGGACTTGGGATCAATCTTAACCAATTCTGCAAGAGGATCCTGTAATCTTCTTGCAATGGAAGCGGCACTTCTCTGACCTACATCAAAATTAGGGAATTCTTCTGTAGCCAGCTTACTGGCAGAGTAAACAGATGCTCCCGCTTCATTGACAATCACATACTGAACCGGGGTATCCAGCTCCTTAATCAATTCCACAATTACCTGCTCTGACTCTCTGGAGGCGGTTCCGTTCCCCACACTGATTAACGAAACACCATACTTCTTAATCAGCTTCTTTAGTTCTGCCTTTGCTTCCTCCACCTTGTTCTGAGGTGCAGTAGGGTAAATGACCTTGGTATCCAAAACCTTGCCTGTTGCATCTACCACCGCCAGCTTGCATCCGGTACGGAATGCAGGGTCCCATCCAAGCACCACTTTTCCCGCAATAGGCGGCTGCATAAGAAGCTGTTCCAAATTCTTTCCGAATACGGAAATTGCGCCATCCTCCGC
Organism: Bacillota bacterium; assembly: GCA_029226935.1. Lineage (GTDB taxonomy): Bacteria > Bacillota > Clostridia > Lachnospirales > Lachnospiraceae > Suilimivivens. Next base: position 13,704 of record JAQXYZ010000065.1, read on the forward strand.
TTTCTCCGTAAGTTCATTTCTGATTTCACGTTCTATTGCCGGAGCAATCAGTCTTTCATAAGCATCCTGTAATACCTCCTGTAGTGCAGGAGTTGTATATTCGTTTTCTTTGGTAATGACCTTTTTGGCAAGGTACTGAAGAATCCTCTCCGTGGGCGCAATCACCTTTACTACTAGAAACTTTTCATTTTCTCCTCTGTTAAGCGCCAGCACACGGTGTCCCACAACCTTCTTAAGAGGTTCCTCATAGGCATAATACATCTCATAAACGCTCTCTGCCTTTTCATCCTTCGCTGTGCTGGTAAGGATTCCTTCCTCCATAGTGATGTTTCGGATGTACATGCGGTAGTCGGCTTCATCGGAAATCATCTCCGCAATAATGTCCTTTGCACCCTGCAAAGCCTCCTTGACATCCTTCACTTCTTTTTCCTCACTTACATATTTGGCTGCCTCTGTCTCAAGTGGCTCTGATGCCTCCTGCTTTAAAATATACTCTGCCAGGCCCTCCAGTCCCTTTTCCTTTGCCACGCTGGCTCTGGTCTTTCTCTTAGGCCTGTAAGGACGGTATAGATCCTCCACTACTACCAATGTTTCAGCAGCCAGAATCTTATTCTTCAATTCCTCGGTAAGTTTTCCCTGTTCCTCTATGCTTCCAATTACCTGTTCCTTCTTTTCCTCCAGATTACGCAGGTAATTCAATCGCTCATAAAGATTTCTCAAGACCTCATCATTTAAAGAACCGGTAGCCTCCTTGCGGTAACGGGAGATAAAGGGAATGGTATTGCCCTCGTCGATCAGCTTGACTGCTGCCTCCACCTGCCATTTCTCAACCTTCAGTTCTTCTTTCAGCTTCAGTATAATATCCATATTGATACCCACCTCATATTTTAAATTTTCTCTTCATTTATTATAGAGGAAAAGGGTATCCTTTTTCAAGAAGGATTTGTATTCTGCTACAGAAAGTGCTAATATAAAATTATAAGTAAAAGTATGTCTATTTTTAGAAAGTGGAACCTATGGACTTTAATAATTACAACAATTCTTATACACAAAATAACAACAATTATCCTGACGGTCAGCGCCAGTTGATCCGCAACCCCGGACAGACTCTTGCTATCGCCTCCCTTGCTTTAGGGACCGCCAGCATTTTTACTATGTTTACTGTTTATATCCCTTTGATTTGCGGAAGTATCGCAATTGTTTTGGCGATTCTTTCTAAGGGCTATGGAAAGAAACTATTGACTGCTGCTAAAATTGGCATTGGAACGGCTATTGGCGGAATGGCTTTGGTGATTACAATTATCGGTTCTTTAGTCGCATTGCTGTTATCATGTGACGGCAATACTTTAGTAGAATTCGGGAAACAGATGGATCAGCAGTTTGAACAGCAGACCGGACAGAATCTGGAAGACCTTCTGGGAACTTCCTATGAAGATATCATGCAGGAATATGCTGAGGCTCTCGGCAAATCATAAAGGAGGTGCGTACATCGATGGGCAATATGATTACAGGCAATTATAATTATATGAATACTTACAGCAACGGATATGCCGGCAGCTATATGAGTATAACTCAGTCAAATGCCACCTCGCAGTCCGGTAAGGCTGTCGTTAATCCCGGCGAATCCACTAAAGTGTCCCCGGGACGCAAGTCCTCTCCCGCGGAATGCGAAACCTGTAAAAACCGTAAATATCAGGACGGCTCAGACGAGATGGTCTCCTTTAAATCTGCCGCCCATATTTCTCCGGAAGCATCTGCCGCCAGAGTTATGGCTCACGAGCAGGAACATGTCAGCAACGCTTACACCAAGGCTGCCAAAAATGGGGGAAAGGTTCTTTCTGCCAATGTCACTTTAAAGACCGCCATCTGCCCAGAATGCGGGCGAAGCTATGTAGCTGGAGGAACTACCGCCACGCGAATTCAGTATTCTAACGAAAACAACCCTTATGTTCAGAACCGCAAATCCGCAGATGCAGCTTCCCTTGTTGGGCGCATGATGGATATGGCAGTCTGAACCAATGGCAGGCTTTTCTGCCATATGTATAGAGATATAAATATCAAGTGTAGTAGGAGCAATTTTTATGAATCAATATTTACCTTCTGCCAGCCTGAAAACTCAGGCAAAAGGGCAGTTACTTGGGAAATACCCTCCCCTGATTGGAGCATTGATACTCATGCAGCTTTGCACTGCTCCAATCTCTCTTTCCATCAGCTTTCTGATTGGAACGGACTCAGTAATCGGAATGATTATTTACAGTATCGCAATTTTTTTATTTCAGCTTTTTGTCGGCTTTTTTACCGCCGGAGAAGCTTACCTTTATCTAAAAACAGCCTGTGGCCAGACACCAGCCGTTCCTGATTTATTTCACTGTTTCCACGGCGACACCTCTAAAGTAGTCTACTTGCAGGCAGTCATGGCAGGAATATCGGTTCTATGTTCTCTGCCCACCATGATTACAAATTTTTTTCTCATGAAGTCCCTGAATTTATCAGATTTGGAATCTCTTTCTGAAGGTACACTTCCTTTCAACGCAACACTGTTTTTGGTTTATGTAATTGTTGCCATTCTGGGTGTTGCCATCAGTATCTTCATCAATTTAATGCTGTCACAGGCTTTTTATCTGATGCTGGATTTTCCTGAATATCCTGCCTCACAGCTTCTTAAAATGAGTATCCGTCTTATGAAGGGAAATAAAGGAAGATTGTTCTATATCCAGTTATCCTTTGTACCTTTACTTTTACTTAGTTTACTGTCCTGTGGAATTGCCCTTTTATGGATTCATCCATATATGCAGGCAACCTACGCAAATTTCTATCTGGATCTGATTAAAAAGAAGAACCGTCAATAAAAGAAAGCGCCCGGAAAGCTCTCACACTCAAATGAAGCATTCCACGCGCTTTTATTTTACTCTGAAGTTTCTTTTACATTAATCCATTTTAAGTATGCATTAATAAAAATATCAATTGCACCATCCATAACCGCATCCACATTGCCTGTTTCCGCACCTGTTCTATGATCCTTTACCATCGTATACGGCTGCATCACATAGGAGCGAATCTGATTTCCCCAGCCAATTTCCTTTACCTCGCCCCGGATATCCGAAAGCTTCTCAGCATTGGCTTCCTTCTTCAGCAGATACAACTTAGCCTTCAGCATCTGCATTGCCTTATCCTTGTTTTGGAACTGGGAACGTTCATTCTGGCACTGCACCACGATTCCGGTCGGAATATGGGTAATACGAATCGCAGAGGATGTCTTATTGATATGCTGTCCCCCTGCACCACTGCTTCGATAGGTATCTATACGCAAATCATCTTCGTTGATCTCCACATCCAGATCATCTTCAATGTCCGGCATGACATCCAGTGAAACAAAGGATGTCTGTCTCTTCCCCTGTGCATTAAAAGGAGAAATTCTTACCAGTCTGTGAACTCCCTTTTCAGATTTAAGATAGCCATATGCATTGGTTCCGTTTACCTGAAAGGTTACAGATTTAATCCCTGCCTCGTCACCATCCAGATAATCAAGTACTTCCACTGAAAAACCTTTCCGCTCAGCCCATCTGGTATACATACGATAAAGCATGGAACACCAGTCACAGCTTTCCGTGCCGCCTGCTCCGGCATTCAGCTTTAAAATTGCATTATATCCGTCATACTCATCAGAAAGTAAGGTACTGATTCGAATATCCTCAAAGGTTGCAACAAATTCATCAAGCTCCATGCGGATGTCTGCCGCCAGCTGGGCATCTTCTTCCTCATAGCCCATTTCAATCAGGGTTTCAATATCCTCATACTGGGCTTCCAGACCTTCTATCGTCTCCACGGTATCCTTTAAATTCTTCAGTTCCTTCATCTTCCGATTGGAAATATCAGGGTCATCCCAAAACCCTGGAGCCTCCATTTCTCTTTCCAGTTCTTCAATCTTCTTTGACTTATTTGCTAAGTCAAAGTGAATCCCTCACTTCCGCTAAAGGGCTTTTGTAGGTCTGCAGTTCAGATTTCATCTGATCCAATTCTACCACCTTGCGTCACCTCTTTCTTAATAAAAATTTATGCGATATTTTTGCCGCTATTTTTTACCGCAGCATTGCTTATATTTCTTTCCGCTGCCGCAGGGACAGGGATCATTGGGGTAAATCTTAGCGTTCTCACGTTTTACAGGTGCTTTCGCTACAGAATCATCTTTATTGGTACCTGTTACCTTTGCCACCTGCTCTCTTTCTACCTTCTGCTCTACTCTTACATGGAACAGCACCCTGACGGTCTCCTCACGGATATTCTGTGTCATCTCATCAAACATTTCATAACCGCTGAGCTTATATTCTACCAGCGGATCTCTCTGTCCGTAAGCTTGTAAGCCTACGCCCTGACGAAGCTGGTCCATATCATCAATATGATCCATCCACTTGCGGTCAATGACCTTAAGCAGGATCACACGCTCCAGCTCACGGATTGCCTCCGGTTCCGGGAATTCTGCTTCCTTCGCCTCATAGAGCTTTACCGCCTCTTCCTTAAGCTGCTGCTTTAATGCATTCTTCTTCGGTGTATTGATACGTCCCCTGTTAATTGGTTTCAATGGAATGGTCGGAAGCAATAAGGTATTTAACTCTTCCAAATTCCATTCATCATAATCTGTATCATCGCCGATTACAATATCCACTGAATTTTCAGTAATATCTGTAATCATCTTATAA
>JAQXYZ010000066.1 GCA_029226935.1 Bacillota bacterium
CTATTTCCGTTTTGTCGGCTCCTAATAGTTCTATGCTAATTCCAGAACATTACAAACCATACAAGCCATGCGCAACTCGAAGGCTTGTAGCTTTCGCGAACGTTCCCAGCGGGAATCGAACCCACAACTAGCGCTTAGGAGGCGCTTGTTATATCCATTTAACTATGAGAACAAAAGCAACGCTTTGCGTTGCTTTTATGATTACTGAATTATTCTAACATACGAATCCGACTCTGGCAAGACCAAACATCAATTTGGAAAATTGATATATCCCTGCATCCATATAATGCCTTTAAATCTTCTTCCTGCCTGTGGTTCTCCATAAAGATCTTCCTTATTGATACATAAGTCAAACACCATATCATTACAATTCACTGTCATTAAATAAACTTCTTCTTCTGTAAGTTTATTTTTGATTAGATTACAATCTATTATTTCAGCAAGAATAGAATAATGGTCGCATTCCACACCATAAGGCATGAAATAAGTATCTACTAGACTAAATACATCTTCCTTTTGAATTCTTTTTGAAATTGTCGTATAGGTGTCCATATCATCCAACGTCAGACTTTCGATGGCATCCTCATCACCTTTACGGGCAGCATTTAGGAGCTGACTTCTGTTCATGGACATTCGTTTGTTTCTGATCAGATCTTTTTCACTCTTGTTGATAGGCATCATAATCGTACCTTTTGTTGAAAGAGCGGAGAGAGTAAGTGTAGTTCCTCTTACCGGCAAAATACCGGAATTTTTTGCTTTTACATAAGGAATCATATTTTGAAGATAAAAAATCAAGGACACTCCAATCCTTATATCATCACAGACTCCTGCATAGGATTCACAGGCTGCATGCCTTTCTACAGATACATCCTCTTCGGAACTGATATTTGTTCCATGTAAGTAAGGAAAATAGTATTCGTAAGTAAACTTGTCGTCATCATCAAATTCACCACATACCGCGATACCTATGGTGGCTCCTGATGAATTTCCATTACTTTGGGTAAAATCCTTGCAAAATTCTGCTAAGAGTGTTTCATCTCCATTAGAAGTATAAAAGCGTTCCGTTCCTTCAACAACCACGTCAGTTACCAGCTTTTGAAGCTCTTTTCTGTCTTTTAATTTACTAAAGCCAATGGCTCTCATATATCTATGCAAGGATTTCACCTCCTGTTCTTTTCATACTTTTTATAAAAACGAAATTTATCTGATTTCTGTTTTTCCACCCATATAAGGCTGCAGCACTTTAGGAATTCTGATAGAACCGTCTGCCTGCAAATTATTTTCCAAAAATGCAATTAACATTCTGGGAGGAGCAACTACTGTATTATTTAATGTATGTGCAAAATACTTTCCGTTTTCTCCATTTACACGGATTTTTAATCTTCTTGCCTGTGCGTCTCCTAAGTTAGAGCAGCTTCCCACCTCAAAATACTTTTTCTGTCTGGGTGACCATGCTTCCACATCATAAGATTTTACCTTAAGATCTGCGAGATCTCCTGAACAGCATTCGATTGTTCTTACCGGAATATCCATGGAACGGAATAAATCTACTGTATTCTGCCACAGCTTATCAAACCACATCGGTGATTCCTCAGGCTTGCAGACAACAATCATTTCCTGCTTTTCAAACTGATGAATTCTGTAAACGCCTCTTTCTTCAAGTCCGTGTGCTCCCTTTTCTTTTCTGAAACAAGGAGAATAGCTTGTAAGAGTTTTCGGTAATTCTGCTTCAGGAACAATGGTATCAATGAATTTTCCAATCATAGAATGCTCAGAGGTTCCGATCAGGTACAAATCTTCTCCTTCAATCTTGTACATCATTGCATCCATCTCGGCAAAACTCATAACACCGGTCACTACATTACTTCTGATCATAAAAGGAGGTACACAGTATGTAAATCCTCTATCGATCATAAAATCTCTTGCATATGAAATCACTGCGGAATGAAGTCTTGCAATATCACCCATAAGGTAATAGAAACCGTTTCCCGCTACCTTTCTTGCGCTGTCTAAATCAATGCCGTTTAATCTTTCCATAATATCTGTATGATAAGGAACTTCAAAATCAGGAACTACAGGTTCTCCATATCTCTTGATTTCTACATTTTCAGTATCATCTTTACCGATAGGAACACTGGGATCGATGATGTTGGGAATTACCATCATAATTTTGGTAATCTTTTCATCCAATTCTTTTTCTTTTTCTTCCAATTCCACAAGGCGTTTTGCTCCGGCAGCAACCTCTGCCTTCTTGGCTTCTGCTTCTTCCTTTTTGCCCTGAGCCATAAGTGCACCAATTTCTTTAGAAATTTTATTTCTGTTTGCTCTGAGATCATCTGCTTCCTGCTGGGTTTTACGGCTTTCCAAATCCAGTTCAATTACCTCATCCACAAGTTTGATTTTTTCATCCTGATATTTTTTCTTAATGTTTTCTTTTACTACATCAGGATTTTCTCTTAAAAATTTGATATCTATCATAATAGACTCCTCCCTTTTTTAACATTGTCTATGTTATTATGTATCTTTTTTTTATGCAAGCACTTTTTCAATAAAAATATTATTTACCTTAATTAAGTCAACTATATCTTCATTATTAACAGATTTCCCATTCTTATCCTTAATTAGCTGCACCACAGGCCTGTCAGGAAATTCCTTGTTTTGTCGTATTACCTTCCCAATAGAATGGTCACTTAAAAGAACCTGACTTCCTGCCGGATATACTGCCGTAAATTCCAGGAATACATCCACAATCTCTGAATTATACTTTATACCCTTAAATGTTTTTAAGTATTCAACCGCTTCATATACCTTAAGTCTCTTACAGCCGATACCACAAATCATCTCATCAAAGGTATCACAGATATTTACAATCTGTGCTTCAAAAGGTATATCCTTTGCTTTTAAAGGATATCCGCTTCCATCCATTCTCTCATGGTGATACAGGATAATATTTTTACTGGTATCAGAAATCCAGTTTTCATTTTTGACTGCGCTATATCCATATACAGGATGCTTCATGTATTCTGCAAATTCAATTTTTGATAAAGTAGAGACATCCTGATCTGTATATTCAATAGTAAGATACCTAAGTCCCAAATCATGTAGCAGACATCCAACCCCAATATCATGTACTTTTTCTTTCGGAAGCTTCAATTTTAATGCAGTTAATGTACCAAGTGAACAAATACTGATAGAATGCTCATAAATATCAGAACTTCTTTCTTTAATATCAAAAATTTTTTCAACTACTTCTTCTTCCTGCAGAATATTCATAATGATATTATCTGCTGTCTGACTTAATTCCATTAATTCATCATTATGACTGTAGGTATGTTTTTCCAAGATGCTTTTTACTCTGTCTCTGAAGAAATTTTCTACATCTGACTTAAGCAAAACTACTTCCTGTGTGTGAACCTGATCATCCTCTTTTACATAAACCTCTGTGATCCCTAATTCTTCAATTTTTTGAATATATTCGGGACGCAACACAGTTTCTTCTGATAACAGGATCCTAAATTCAGAAGTCATAATCGCCTTTGCTAAAACTTCTCCACCCTTCAATTCACTTACCGTACATAGTTTCATGTTGTCACCTCTGTTATTATTCTGCTACCCCCATTGCTATATTAAGAGCTTTTTGTTCTTCATCTCCTAATGAAATTTTGCACGTTCCGTTTTCAATTTCTTTTGTGTAAGAGTAACATCCTTCAGTACTGTGTACTGAATTCAAAATAAATCCATCATTATTTTCATCTAACAGTGCAAGACAGAAACTTAATTTGCCCCCCATCTGATTAAACGCATCATATTTTATGATTCCTATTTTTTGGAATGTTGTTTCGAATTTCTTATATAAAATGCGAATATCTTTTTTATTGCTTTCTATAGAACTTTTCATAAACTTATTGTCTTCGAAAAGTCCCATAATTTCTTTTTCCAGACTTTTTGCATTCTTTCCTTGCATGAATTTCTTATAAGTTTTTTTTAATTTAGATATAGAACACATGTTCAGTATATTTAAAACCAACAAAATCAAAATAATTACTGACATTATGATTAATAAAATTCCTACATCTATATTTTCCAGACCAATACTGGTTAAGAAAGAATTATTCATTTTCTCCGTACCTTTCCTATTTGAGTTATGTTAAATAAGAATAAACCCAAATTTCTTTTGTTCCATGAAAAATAAAATTATTTTGAAAGCAAATCCATAAGCTTTTCCAAATCATCGTGGCTGTAAAATTCTATTTCTATTTTACCAGCCCCGTTTCCTTTAGAAGTAATTGTTACTTTTGTACTTAATTTCTGCTTAAGATTCTCTTCAATATCCTGATAAACTGCTTCAAGACTCTTATCTGTTGAAACATTCTTTTTTACCTTAGCAGGCTTATTCAGATTTTTTACCAGCTTCTCAACATCTCTTACACTTAACTTTTCATCAAAAATCTGTTGTGCAATCGCATATTGCTGTTCAGGATCTTCTATTGTAATCAGTGCCCTTGCATGTCCGGTTGTAATCATGTCATCAATAACCATCTGCTGCACATCATCACATAATTTTAACAGACGCATGGAATTGGTAACAGCTGTACGGCTCTTTGCAACTCTTTCCGCTACTTCATCCTGCTTTAAATTAAATTCTGTTAATAACCGTTTATATGCCTGTGCTTCTTCAATTGGGTTTAAGTTTTCTCTTTGGATATTCTCAATCAAAGATATTTCAACTATTTCCTGTTCTGTCAGGTTCTTAATAATAACAGGTACTTCTTTTAATCCGGCTTTTTTTGCAGCGCGCCATCTTCTTTCACCTGCTATAATTTCATAATGAGTCTTTCTATCCTGAACAAGAATAGGCTGAAGAAGTCCAAACTGTTTTATGGATTCAGCAAGTTCTTCCAAAGCATCCTCATCAAAATTCTTTCTGGGCTGTTCTCTGTTTGGCTCTACCTTTGTAATATTTACAATGGTTTCTCCTTCCAGTTTTTCTGTTTTCTTTTCCTGTTTTTCTTTTACTTCTTCCTTCTTTACCTTTTCATTTATTCCGCTTGGAATTAATGCATCCAAACCTTTACCCAATCCCCTTGCTGCCGCCATAAATTAATCATCCTTTCTATTAATAATTTCTTCTGCTAATGCCATATATGCTTCTGCACCTGCTGATTTTGCATCATACATATTAATTGGCATTCCATAGCTGGGTGCTTCAGCAAGTCTGATATTTCTCGGAATTACTGTTTCAAAAACTCTTTGGCTTAAATGACTTTTTACATTTTCAACCACCTGCATAGAAAGGTTTGTTCTTGAGTCATACATAGTAAATACTACACCTTCCATATCCAGATCAGGATTAAGTCTTTCTTTTACAAGATTGATTGTATGTATTAACTGGCTTAATCCTTCCAAAGCATAATATTCACATTGAATAGGAACTAAAACTGTATCTGCTGTTGTCATTGCATTAATTGTTAATAAGTTTAATGAAGGAGGACAATCAATCATAATGTAATCATAGCTTTCCTTTACCCATTCAACTTCTCTTTTTAAAATAAATTCTTTTCTGTCTACTCCTATTAATTCTATCTCTGCCGCAGCAAGATTTACGTTTGAAGGAATAATAGAAACTCCTGGAATTACATCATTCAAAATACATTCCTTAATAGAACATTCACTTAAAATTAATTCATAAATAGTATTTTCAAGATCATTCTTTTCAACACCAAACCCGCTGGTTGTATTTCCCTGTGGGTCAGTATCAATTACTAAAACCTTTTTTCCCTTAGCTGCCAGTGAAGCAGACAAATTAATAGAAGTAGTAGTTTTTCCTACTCCTCCCTTTTGATTGGCAATTGCAATTATTTTTCCCATTACTCTTTCCTTTCCTATCCGGTAAGTAATCTTTCTTCTCTCAAATGTTTTCTAAATGATTATATCACTTCTAGTTTTTTTATTCCATAATAAATTAGTTAAAAAGAAAAGTTTCTTATGTTTCACGGTTTTTTTGTGGAATTTATTGGAATGTTTCACGATATCTTCACTAGATTTTGGGGTTGTATGTTTCACGTGAAACATTATCTTGTGTACCAATTTTTCTATAATAAAAATGTTTCACGTGAAACGCTAATAAAGGACATATGCAATTTAGCATATATCCTTTTATACTAATATAACTTTACAATATTATTTTTAATTGCAAATACAGCAGCCTGTGTTCTATCAGAAACATCAATTTTCTTAAAAATATTAGATATATGATTCTTAACTGTTCTCTCACTAATGCTAAGATTATTTGCAATTTCTTTATTAAACATTCCTTCAGCAACCTGTTTAAGAATTTCTAATTCACGCTTTGTTAATGAATCTAATTTTTCTTTATCCATATCTCTATTAATTAATCTGGAATTTAAAGCAGGTAATAAACTTGGCTGAATATAAGAGTCATCACTAATAATTGCATTAATTGCATTTTTTAATTCTATTGATCCTGAATCTTTTAAAATATATCCGTTTGCTCCAATATCAATAGCTTTTACAAGATATTCCACTTCACTATGTACTGTCAGAATAAGAACTTTTACAGAATTCTTATTTTTCTTTAGTTCCTCAAGAACTTCAATTCCATTTTTATTAGGCATATTAATATCAAGTAAAAGAATATCTGGATTAATATTTTTTAATTTTTCCAAACATTCTACTCCATCACTTGCTTCAGCAATAACTTCTATACTTCCATCAAATTCTAATAAATGTTTTATTCCTTCACGCATTAATACATGATCATCTGCAAGCATCACTTTAATACTCATAATTAATCTCCCACCATAAATAAAAAATAAATAAAAAATAATTAAAACATTAAGTCAAAGGAATTTCTACTTTAATCTCAGTTCCTTCTTCCGGTTTACTATCTATTATAATCTTACCACCCAGTAAATTCACTCTTTCAGTCATAATTGAAATACCAAAATGCTTGTCCTTCTGCTGATTAGTAATTTCTTCTAAAGAGAAACCCTGTCCATTATCTTTAACAATAATAAGACATTTTTTATTTTCGCTTTTTACATTTAAAATAATTTTATCAGCATGTGAATGTTTTAATGCATTCATTAATGCTTCTTGAATAATTCTATAGATAGTAACTAAAATAAGAGCAACCTCTTGCTTATCTGTTTTAAGAAATTCATCTTCTAATTTGCAAACATCATATGTAATTTCACAATCCTTAAATTGAGACTTTGCATTTAAAATCAGATCATCAATTCCTTTTTGAAATCCGAGATCATCGAATGACATTGGTCTTAAATTAAAAATTGTTTCCCTGATTTCATTAATAGAATCTTTTAAAATCTTGATACAATTTTCCAATTCAAGTTTTGCTCTAATAGTATCCTGATCAATGAACATTGAACTTAACTCTATTGTATGAACCAAATGAGTAAGGTTTTGTACAGAAGAATCATGAAGTTCCCTGGCGATTCTTTGTCTTTCCTTTTCCTGTATATCTAAAACTTTAATATCATTACTATTATATAAAGATTTATTATTTGTAAGTAATTTTTCTAATTGTTCAATTTTTTTATTTAATTGATTTAATTTATGATAATGATTTTTATTTTCATCTTGGATAATAAGTTTTTCTTCTTCCATTTCTTTTATTTTATCGCTAAAAACATTTTCAGCACTTCTGGGAGAAAAAACCTTAAAATCAACATCATCCCTGACAGAATTCAAATAGGCTTCAATTTCTTCTATTCGATCTGAATTCTTTTTTATATTTCTATTTTCATCTTCTTTTTCCTGAAGAAATTCATCATAAATTTCTTTCAAAATCTTCTTTTCATCTTCGCACATTTAAATGCCATGCCTTTCTTATATGATATCATATAAAAACCTATATAAAAGTATCATATAATAAAAATAAAATTAAGAAAAGAAAAAATTATTCAAGTGGTTCCTTAGAAGGTAAACCTGCTTTGCGTGGATACTTTAAAGGTGTAATCTTTTCTTTTTTTATTATAAAAAGATTTCGGTAAATATCTGAATTAGGAAGCTGAAATTCTACCTGACTTTCATATTTACCTCCGAGAATTCTAAGTGCTCCCTTTGCCTGATTAAATTCATCTGCAATTTTTTCAGATTTATAAGAGATAAAATACCCATTTTGCTTTACAAATGGAAGACAATATTCGGATAAAGTCGCCAAATTAGCCACTGCCCTTGAAACACAGATATCGAAAGACTCTCTTAATTTTCCCGGCTTTGCAAAATCCTCTGCTCTTCCATGAATTGTTATAATATGCTCAAGATTTAAATCCTTAATTACTTCATTTAAAAACTGAACTCTTTTATTCAATGAATCCAAAAGTGTGATCTCTAAATTAGGAAAAGCAATTTTAAGTGGAATGCCAGGAAAACCTGCTCCTGTACCTACATCTATTACAGAAAAGGATTCACAGGATAAATTTGGTACAGCCTTAATAAGAGAAACACTATCAACAAAATGTTTCTTTAAGACCTCATCAAATTCCGTAATAGCTGTCAAATTCATAAAAGAATTCCACTCTGATAACAGCTCATAATATCTCATGAACTGTTTCATCTGCATTTCATTCAAATAAATACCAAGTTGTTCCAAATCCTTCTGAAAAGAAATCATACTTTCCATTTTATATTAATTTCCTTCCTGACCATCAAATTCTATCTTTATTTTATTCCTTATTTTCTACATTTCTTTTATACTGCTCTAAATAGACCAAAAGAACAGAAATATCCGCGGGAGAAACACCGGATATGCGGGATGCCTGGCCAACAGAAACAGGATGAAAAGATTTTAATTTTTGCCTTGCCTCCAAACGAAGACTTGGAACATCATCATAATTTAAATCAACAGGAATTTTTTTCTTTTCCATCTTTTTAAATTGCTCTACCTGACGAAGCTGTCTTTCAATATATCCTTCGTATTTAATTTCAATTTCTACCTGTTCAATCACATCATCCGGTAAAACTTCTCTTTCAGGATCAAGTTCTTTCAAAATATCATAACTTAGTTCAGGTCTGCAAAGAAGTTCCGCAAGACAAGTACCGGTTTTTAAGGTTGAACTATTATGACTTTCCAAAAATTCCTGATTACTTTTTGCAGCGCCAATCTTCGTATTCTTTAATCTTTTTACTTCCTTCTCAATTAAAGACTTTTTCCTTATTACATCATCGTATTGTTCTTTAGAGATAAGTCCAACCTGATAACCTTTTTCCCTGAGCCTTAAATCTGCATTATCCTGACGAAGTAAAAGTCTGTACTCTGCGCGGGAAGTCATCATACGGTAAGGTTCAAAATTATCTTTAGTAACCAAATCATCAATCAAAACACCAATATAAGCTTCTGATCTGTCAAGTACCAGTTCTTCCTTTCCAAAAATAAACTGGGCTGCATTAATACCTGCAATCAAACCTTGGGCGGCAGCCTCTTCATAACCGCTGCTTCCATTAAACTGTCCACCACTATAAAGTCCTTCAATATCTTTAAATCCAAGAGTTGGATAAAGCTGCTTCGGATTAATACAATCGTACTCTATTGCATAAGCATTTCTTACTATTTTACAATTTTCCAGACCGGGAACTGTACGATACATTGCCAACTGGACATCCTCAGGAAGAGAAGAAGACATACCTCCAACATACATTTCATTCGTATGCAATCCTTCCGGTTCAATAAATACCTGATGTCTTTCTTTATCAGCAAATTTTACAACCTTATCTTCTATAGAAGGACAGTATCTTGGACCAGTTCCCTCAATAATTCCGGCATAGATCGGTGAACGATCAAGATTATTCCTGATAATCTCATGTGTTTTTTCATTCGTATAGGTAAGATAACATGATACCTGATCAATCTGAACATCTTCAGGATTGGTGGAAAATGAAAAAGGGATCACTCTTTCATCACCAAACTGTTCTTCCATCTTAGAAAAATCAATACTACGTCTATCCATTCTGGCAGGTGTTCCGGTTTTAAATCTTTGAATTTCTATACCCATAGATAAAAGAGAATCTGTTAGATGATTTGCTGCCTGAAGACCATTGGGTCCGGTATAAGTAATTGCTTCACCACACAAACATCTTGCTTTCAAATAAGTTCCTGTACATAAAACAACTGCTTTACATTCATAAATTGCACCTGTAAAAGTTTTTAATCCTTTAATTTTTTTTGTAGCCTTTTTTTCTGAATCTTCTATTTCTTCCCAAAGCAACTCGCATACTTCTGCCTGTTTAATTGTAAGATGATCCTGATTTTCCAGAACCTTTCTCATAGAACGGCTATATTCAGCTTTATCTGCCTGAGCACGAAGAGAATGAACAGCAGGCCCCTTGGAGACATTGAGCATTTTGGACTGAATAAAAGTCTTATCGATATTTTTACCCATCTCTCCACCCAAAGCATCAAGTTCTCTTACAAGATGCCCTTTAGAAGAACCACCTACATTAGGATTACAGGGCATTAGTGCAATGCTGTCAACGCTGACAGTAAAAATAACTGTTTCCAATCCAAGTCTGGCACAGGCAAGAGCTGCTTCACATCCCGCATGTCCGGCACCTACAATACAAACATCCACTTTTTCTCTGATTTCCATATTAATGACCATGCCTTTCTATTTTCCCATACAGAATTTCGAAAATATTTCATTTACAAGATCTTCTTCTACTTCTTCTCCAATAATCTTACCAAGGCTGCTATAAGCACTCATAAGATCAATGGAATAAAAATCCTCCGGCATATCAGCTTCAAGACTTTTCTTTACTTGACAAAGACTATCCAATGTTTCCTGTAATGCCTCTTTATGTCTCAAATTTGTTATCATAACCTCATTATTAAATGAAACTTCCCCATGAAAGAATAATTCTTTAATTGCATTTTTAAAATCATCCATTCCAATCTGATTTTTAGTAGAGGTTTTGACTATTATCATATTTTCATCTAATTCACTTTTTAATTTATCAAAGGATATTTTTGATTCTAAATCTGATTTATTAAAAAGAACAATACATTTTTTATTCTTTATTAATTTCTTAATCTCAAAATCATTTTCATCCATAGGAACGGAAGAATCAACAACATATATTATCAAATCCGCATCCATAGTATATTTTTTGGCTTTTTCCACTCCAATTTTCTCAATTACATCTTCTGTAGAACGAATACCGGCGGTATCAATAATATGCAGACTAATTCCGTCAATCTTTATATTTTCTTCAAGAATATCTCTGGTGGTACCGGCAATATCCGTGACAATCGCTTTTTCTTCACCGGCTAATATATTTAATAAAGAAGATTTTCCTGCATTGGGTTTTCCGACAATAACAGTATTAATACCTTCCCTTATAATTTTTCCGTTTTCAGCAGTTGACAAAAGCTGATTTACATCTTCTATTAAATGATCTGTTTTTGTCATTAGTTTTTCAGAATAACCATCAAGACTGATATGTTCCGGATCATCTAGTGCAGATTCAATAAAGGCAATCTCATAAATAATTTCATTTCTAAGACTCTTTATTTTATCAGAAACTGAACCACATAATTGATTTAAAGAACTTTTTAGCGCCATTTCACTTTCGGAGGAAATGACATCCATCACAGCCTCCGCTTCAGAAAGATCAATTCTTCCATTCAAAAAAGCACGCTTGGTAAACTCTCCCGGTTCTGCCAGTCTTGCACCTTTTTTAATCACAAGATCAAGAATGCGGTTCATAATTAAAATGCCGCCATGGCAATTTATTTCAACTGTATCTTCAGAAGTAAAACTGCCTGGTTTTTTCATAACAGAAACCATAACTTCATCTATCATTTCTTCATCATCATAAATAAATCCGTAATGAATAGTATTTGTTTTATAATTTTTCAAAACATTATTCCTATTTTTGTTTTTATAAATAGAATTCACAATCTCAATTGATTCTTCACCACTTACCCTGATAATTCCTATTCCTGAATTACTCATGGCAGTTGCAATAGCAGCTATTGTATCTGTTTTCATTATAAACCTCATTATAATTTTTTTATATCCTGTAGAGAAAAAATGTTGGAGAAGAGATCCCCAACATTTTCTCAAAAGATGAAAGCATAAATAAGTAAATTAATTATTTCTGTTATTTTTTAATGTAACGACAACTCTTCTGAAAGGTTCTTCACCTTCACTATGTGTTGTAACATATTTATCATTCTGTAATGCAGAATGAATAATTCTTCTTTCATAAGGATTCATAGGCTCTAAAGAAACAGAGCGTTTGGTTCTCTTTACTTTATAAGCGATATTTTTTGCAAGGTTTTCAAGTGTTTCTTTTCTTCTTTTCCGGTAATCCTCTGTATCAACTTTCACTCTGATATAATCTTCAGTTTCCTTATTAACAACCAAAGAAACAAGATATTGAAGAGAATCAAGTGTTTGTCCTCTCTTACCAATTAAAACACCCATTTCATCTCCACTTAAATCAACAGTAAGATTTCTGTTTTCTTCGTCATATTTTACATCTACTACTACTACCATATTCATGGCTTCAAAAACTTCATTTAAAAAATCCTTCGCTTTATCAGAAACAGAAGATTTCATTCTTGCTTTAATGACAGCAGGCTTTGATCCAATTCCTAAAAAACCGGTTGCCCCTTCATCAACTACAATATAATCTAATTTATCACTTGTAACTAAAAATTTCTGACAAGCTTCTGTAATTGCATCATTTACTGTTTTTGCTGAAATTTCAATGTATTCCATAACAATACCCTCCTATTTGTTGTTCTTTTCATTGTATTGTTTTACCATATTTGCCTTAGCAGCAATGCTTCCCGGCTTTGCATTCTGATTATAATATTCAGTAGACTTCTTGAGTGCCTCTTCTCTTTCACTCTGGCTCATAGGTTTTACCTGAGCTTTTGATGACATGGAAGGTTTTGAAGAATTAATATTTCTTGTATTCAAAGAAGCATTTCTGTTCACTGTATTAGGATCAATTCCTGCTTTTGCAAGCTTTTTATTTCTCTTTTCAACATTTTTCTTAATTAATTCATCAATATCGATTTTATCAATATGTTTATTAATTACGATCTGCTGAATACTTCTTACAACAGAACCTGCAATCCAGTAAACACCCATACCTACAGGAAGCGTAAAACAGAAGAACGCTGACATAATAGGCATCATCATATTCATTGTTTTCATGGACTGAGCCATAGAATTCTGCTGATCATTCTGACTGGTTTCCGCCTGAGGCATCAATTTTACATTAATCCATTGCGTAAGTGCAGATAAAACAGGAATTGCAAGAGCTGCAATAATCATTAACCATTGTATTCCGTTAGCTGAATTCCATGCTTCACTTACCATAAAGGAAGGAGAATTTCCTATATTAATACCTAAAAAATTATTATATTTCTCAATTAAGCCTTTAGTAATTACATCACCGTTAGCTCCAAACTGATTTAAAATATACTCACCATTATATTGAAGAGATGAAAGATTATAATGCTCTGCAACAATATTCATATCTGCAGATGTCAATTTATTTAATACATCTACAATACCATTCTGCAGATTTCCTTCTGTCATGTTTTTTCCATACATGCTGAAAATCTTTGCAATACTTTCATTTCCGGAATTCTGCAAAAACGCACCATTATCTACAGAAATAATTTTATCTGCAAGTACACGGAATGTATCTCCAACCTTTCCTACATATGCAGGAATTGCGTAAATAACACGGTAAAGTGCAAATAAAATAGGCATCTGAATCAACAACTGAATGCAGCTTCCGCTTGGAGAAACACCATATTTTGCATATACAGCCTGTGTTTCTTCATTCATTGCCATCATAGAATCATTGTCTTTTTTATTCTTATATTTTGCCTGAATTGCCTGAAGTTCAGGATTCATCTTAGCAGAAAGCTTTGAAAACTTCTGTTGTTTAATAGTAAGAGGCATTAATAATAAGTAAATAACAATTGTAAATAATATAATAGATAAACCTATATTAGGAATTCCGATTAAGTCTAATACTGTAAAAATTCCTTCCATAAGATATCCAAGGATCTTAGCAATAGGACCAAGTATAAAACCATTATCCTGAGTTAAAATAATTCCTGTCAATTTATTTCCTCCTGTTTTTGATTCTATCAATTATTAAGGTACAGGATCATATCCTCCCTTTGAAAAAGGATTACATCTGATAATTCTCCAAAGAGCAAGCAATCCACCTTTAAAAGCACCATACTTTTCTACTGCTTCAAGACCGTATTCTGAACAGGTAGGAAAATATGGACACTTTGTACTTTTCATTGGAGAAATATATTTTCTATAAAATTTAATCAATAAAATCAATAATTTTTTCATAATGCTATTTTCTGATTTCTTCATCACTTAAACCATAAAAAAATATCTTAATTACCTGATGAAGCTTTGCAAGATGTAATAAAGCGCTTTCTATCTCCCAAAATGATACGGAAGAAGCGCTATTTCTGGCTATGACTACTATATCTAAACCACTATTAAATATATTTTCGTGTAGTCTGTAACTTTCTCTTATCAATCTTGTAACCCTATGTCTGACAACGCTGTTTCCTACTTTTTTACTTACACTTATTCCCAACCTGTTTTTTCCTGTATTATTTTCCAAAACATACATAACCAAATATTTGTTGGCATATGATTTGCCATTTTTATAAACATGCTGGAAATCAAAATTACTTTTTAAGGATTCTGAAAACTTATATTTCATTTTTTTACCTTTAATAACTGTGTAGAAAAAAAGGCCACATAATGCGGCCTATGCTGATAATTTTTTTCTTCCTTTTGCTCTTCTGGCTGCTAAAACCTTTCTGCCGCCGGGAGTACTCATTCTGGCTCTGAAACCATGAACTTTAGATCTCTGTCTCTTTTTAGGCTGGAAAGTCATTTTCATACGGATGCACCTCCTTTACTGAACCTTAATCTATGATAAGGTAAACAAATATTTAGATTAACTGTTTCTTTGGAAAATATCATAACGATTATATAAGATTAAATCTTTTCCGTCAAGTAAAATACCATAATTTTATTTGTAAAAAAATATGAAAAAAATACAGTAAAAATCGTTACTTTTTATATCTCTATATATAGTAACAGATAGCTCATTAAAACCACAAAATATAGAAATAAAATAAATAATAAATTTACATAATTATATCCACAAAATGTGTATAAGTTGTGGATAACTTTATTTTTTTATACATTTTATAAATTTGAAACGCTTTTTTGCCTTATTTAAGGGTGTGTAAATTGTTTATTACTATTTTTAAGTTATTCACAATCATCCACAAAACAGTAATAAATTATGTAAACTAAAAAGGATTTGAAATTTTATAAAATTTATATTAATATATAGTAGAGTAATTTTGTATTTCTCTTTTTACTATTTATTGGGGGCTATGTGATGGATTTTATTAAAGAAAACTGGGACTTAATTAAAGAAACACTTAGAACAGAATATGATTTATCAGATATCTCCTATAATACATGGGTAAAACCTTTAAACTTCCATAATGTGAAGGATGATGTTGTAACAATTATGATTCCTTCCGATCAGGCACATGCCCTGAAATATATTTCCTCAAAATACAAAAGCTATTTTCAGGTTACTATTTCTGAAATGATGGATCATACCTATGATATTTCTTTTATTTTGGAAAAGGATGCAGAAGATGAAATGCTTTCTGCACCCGGAGCAGTCTACAATATCAATTATGAAAATGCCAACTTAAATTCAAAATACAGATTTGATACTTTCGTAGTAGGCGGAAATAATAAATTTGCTCATTCTGCTTCGTTAGCTGTGGCTGAATCGCCCGGGGTCGCATATAATCCTCTCTATTTATATGGAGGAGCAGGGCTTGGAAAAACTCACCTGATGCATTCCATAGGTCACTTTATATTAGACCAAAATCCTGATATGAAGGTATTGTATGTTACTTCTGAACAATTTACAAATGAAGTAATTGAATCCATCAGAAGCGGTAATGCCGCTAAAATGAATAAATTAAGAGAAAAATACAGGACAGTGGATGTACTCTTAATCGACGATGTCCAATTTATTATAGGTAAGGAAAGTACACAGGAGGAATTTTTTCATACCTTTAACGTACTTCATTCTGCAGGAAAACAGATTATACTTTCTTCCGACAAACCACCAAAAGAAATGGAAACTTTGGAAGAAAGATTTCGTTCACGATTTGAGTGGGGATTAATAGCAGATATCCAACCACCTGATTATGAAACCAGAATGGCAATCCTTAAGAAAAATGCCGAAAACAGTAATAAGGAAATAAAGGAAGAAATTTTTCAGTATATTGCAACTAATATTAAATCTAATATCAGAGAGCTTGAGGGTGCATACAATAAAGTAATTGCATTTGCAAAACTAAATAAAGTAGAAATTACCCTTGATAATGTAGAGGAAGCTTTAAAAGACATTATTTCTCCTAATGCAGACAGACAGGTTACTCCACAGTTAATTATTGATGTAGTAGCTGAACATTTTGGAATATCATCAGAAGATATTGTATCAAAAAGGCGTAATTCAGAATTTGTTCAGCCAAGACAGATCTGCATGTACCTTTGCAGAAAGCTTACTACTGAATCTCTGCAAAGTATAGGCAAATCACTTGGTAAAAAGGATCATACAACAGTTATCCACGGTATTGAGAAAATATCTGAGGAAATTGTTCATAACGAAGAATTAAAAAACAGAATTGAAATCATACAGAAAAAAATTAACCCTGTCTAAAAAAAGGATTGTGAATAAATAAAAGGTTATCCCTTAAATAAATTTTAATTATCCACATGTTTTACATTCCTTTTTAAGTCTAAAAATAGTATAATAAAGGAGTTATACACATATTAACATCCATTATTAATTAGATTACTGAATTCATTATATATTTATAGGACAGGCAGTAACTTTTTGAACTGGTTGATCATTTTTACAAAGAAAGGAAGTTATACACAAATGAAATTAGTATGTAGTAAATCAAACCTGTTAAACGGAGTACAGATTGTTTCAAAAGCTGTTCCTAATAAAACTACTATGTCTATTCTTGAATGTATCCTGATTGATGCTACCGGAAAAGACATCAAACTGATTGCAAATGATATGGAACTTGGTATTGAAACAGTTATAGAAGGAAATATAGTTGAGAAAGGACAGATTGCTCTTGATGCAAAAATACTTCTTGATATCGTAAGAAAACTTCCTGACAGTGAAATTACAGTTGAAACAGATAAATCATTTAAGACAAATATTACCTGTGAGAAAGCTAAATTTACCATTATTGGTAAATCAGGAGAAGATTTTTCATATTTACCTTCCATTGAAAGAATTGATTCTATTGTTGTTTCTCAATTTACTTTGAAGGAAGTTGTAAGACAGACGATCTTTTCCATTGCTGATAATGATAATAATAAATTAATGACAGGTGAATTATTTGATATCAGCGGAAATAACTTAAAGGTTGTTTCACTGGATGGTCACAGAATTTCTATTCGTAAGATAGAGCTTAAGGACAGCTATCCTTCAAGAAAGGTAGTTGTTCCCGGAAAGACCTTGAATGAAGTAAGTAAAATCCTATCAGGCGATGCAGATAAAGATGTAAGCATCTTCTTTACAGGAAAGCATATTGTATTTGAATTTGATAAGACAACAGTGGTTTCAAGGTTGATTGAAGGAGAATATTTTAAAATTGACCAGATGCTTTCAAGCGATTACGAAACGAAGGTTACAATTAACAAGAGAGAATTGCTTGAATGTATTGACAGAGCTACTCTTCTTGTAAAAGAAGGAGATAAAAAGCCTATTATTATCAATATTACGGATGGAATGATGGAACTTAAAATTAATTCCACTGTTGGAAGCATGAATGAAGAAATTGATATTGCGAAGCAGGGCAAGGATCTGATGATAGGATTTAACCCTAAATTTATGATTGATGCACTTCGTGTTATTGATGATGAACAGATTGACATTTATCTTGTAAATCCTAAGGCTCCATGTTTTATAAGAGATGCAGCAGAAAATTATATTTATTTGATCCTTCCTGTAAATTTTACAACAGTAAATTAATTTTTTAATATTTAATTTTTGATTAGTTTATATGAATGATAGCTGGTTTAAAAGAGGAAAAAGATGGAAACAATCAAATTAAAGGATGAATATATTAAACTTGGACAGGCGCTCAAAGCTGCAGGTCTGGTTGAATCTGGTGTAGATGCTAAGTTTGCTATTCAGGACGGATTGGTAAAGGTCAACGGTCAAATAGAAGTTCAAAGAGGCAAAAAGCTATATGATGGTGATATAGTAGAATTTGAAGGTAACCAGATTAATATTAAAAGCTGATGAAGGCTGAAATAGAAAGGCTGTTAGGTTAAAATTTAAGATGATCATTAAATCTCTTGAACTGGCTGATTTTAGAAATTATGAAACTTTAAATATCAATTTTGACAAAGGTACTAATATTCTTTATGGTGATAATGCACAAGGTAAAACAAATATACTTGAAGCAATTTATGTCTCTGCTACAACAAAATCCCATAAAGGAAGTAAAGATAAGGAAATTGTAAATTTTAATAAAGAAGAGGCACATATCAGAACCTATTTAGAAAAAGAAGATGTTGAATATAGAGTTGATATGCATCTAAGAAAGAACAAATCTAAGGGAATTGCTATTGATGGCCAGAAAATAAAAAAGGCTGCGGATTTGCTTGGACTTTTAAATGTTGTTTTCTTTTCTCCTGAAGATCTTGCAATCATAAAGAATGGTCCCTCTGAAAGAAGAAGATTTGCAGATTTAGAGCTTTGTCAGTTGGATAATTTTTATCTTTATAATTTAAATCATTATAATAAAATCATTAATCAGAGAAATAAGCTTCTTAAGGATATGTATTTTAATCCGGGACTTAGGGAAACTCTAAATATCTGGGACTCTCAATTGGTGTCTTTTGGAAGTAAAATTATTGAAAGAAGAGAGCTTTTTGCAAAACAGCTGTGTGAAATTATAGGAGATATACATAAAAAGTTATCCGGTGGAAAAGAAGAACTTATTATTCAATATGAGCCTGATGTTTCAATAGAAGATTTTGAAAAAAAAATGAAGGAAAATCAAGAAAAAGATATTCGTTCCAAAATGACTTCTACAGGACCACACAGAGATGATTTTTCTTTTATCGTGAATGGAATTGATATTCGAAAATATGGTTCTCAGGGACAGCAGAGGACAGCTGCACTTTCTCTTAAATTATCTGAAATTGAACTGGTTAAAAAAATGACGAAGGATACTCCGGTTCTTCTTCTTGATGATGTTTTATCAGAATTAGACAGCAACAGACAAAATTATCTTCTTAACAGTATAGGAGATATTCAAACCATTATAACCTGCACCGGTTTGGATGAATTTGTAAATAACAGATTTGAAATTAACAGGATTTTTAAGGTTAACAGTGGCATTGTTGAAATGATAACAAATAATTAAAAATATGCAAATTATGGAAAGGGCATGGTTTTTAATATGAGCAACGATTACGGCGCAGACCAAATACAAATATTGGAAGGACTTGAAGCAGTAAGAAAAAGACCTGGTATGTATATTGGTTCCACATCCAGCAGAGGTCTTCATCATCTTGTTTATGAGATTGTAGATAATTCAGTTGATGAAGCACTTGCAGGTTTTTGTGACACGATTGAAGTTGTTATTAATAAAGATAATTCTATCACAGTAACAGATAATGGAAGGGGAATACCTGTTGGAATCAACCATAAAGCAGGTTTACCTGCTGTTGAAGTTGTATTCACTATTCTTCATGCAGGAGGAAAATTCGGCGGTGGCGGATATAAGGTATCCGGTGGTCTTCATGGTGTAGGTGCTTCAGTAGTAAATGCATTATCTGACTGGCTTGAAGTAGAAATTTATACAGATGGAAAAGTCCATAAACAAAGATACGAAAGAGGACATGTCTGTTATCCGTTAAAGGTAGTAGGTGAATGTGAGGTAGAAAAGACCGGAACAAAAGTTACCTTTAAACCTGATGCAACTATTTTTCAGGAAACAACAGAATATGAATTTGATGTTTTAAAACAAAGACTTCGTGAAATGGCTTTTCTTACGAAAGGTCTTCATATCATTTTAAAAGATATGAGGGTGGAAGAAGGTCAAAATCCTGTTGAAAGAAGCTTTCATTATGAAGGTGGAATCAAAGAATTTGTCACATATTTGAACAGGAGTAAAACTCCTCTTTATGACAATGTAATGTATTTTGAAGGCAGCAAAAATAATGTCTATGTTGAAGTTGCCATGCAGCATAATGATTCCTATACAGAAAGTTCTTACAGTTTCGTAAATAATATCAATACTCCGGAAGGAGGTACTCATTTAGTAGGATTTCGTAATGCACTTACTAAAACCTTTAATGATTATGCAAGAGCAAATAAACTTTTGAAGGAAAGTGAGCCTAATCTTACAGGAGAAGATATAAGAGAAGGATTGACTGCAATTGTCAGTGTTAAGATAGAAGATCCACAGTTTGAAGGACAGACTAAACAAAAACTTGGTAATTCTGAAGCAAGGAATGCGGTTGATAGTATTGTAAGTGAACAGCTTACTTATTTCCTTGAACAAAATCCAATGGTTGCCAAGTTAATTTGTGAAAAATCAATTCTTGCCCAGCGTGCAAGAGATGCAGCAAGAAAAGCAAGAGATTTAACCAGAAGAAAAACTGCTCTTGAAACTGCTTCTCTTCCCGGAAAGCTGGCAGATTGTTCTGACAAGAATCCGGAAAATTGTGAAATTTATATTGTAGAGGGAGATTCTGCAGGAGGCAGTGCAAAGACAGCAAGAAGCCGCGCAACGCAGGCGATTCTTCCTCTTAGAGGCAAAATTTTAAATGTAGAAAAAGCAAGACTTGATAAAATCTATGCAAACGCAGAAATAAAAGCAATGATTACCGCATTTGGCACAGGAATTCATGATGATTTTGATATTTCAAAATTAAGATATCATAAGATTATCCTGATGACTGATGCGGATGTGGATGGTGCACATATTGCCACCCTTCTTCTTACCTTTATTTATCGTTTTATGCCGGAATTAATAAAGCAGGGATATGTTTATTTGGCACAGCCTCCTCTTTATAAACTTGAGAAAAACAAAAATGTATGGTACGCATACAGTGATGAAGAATTAAATAAGATTTTATCTGAGGTAGGGCGTGACCAAAATAATAAAATTCAGCGTTATAAAGGACTTGGAGAAATGGATCCTGAACAGCTTTGGGAAACAACCATGGACCCGGAACACAGAGTTCTCCTTCGTGTTACAATGAATGAAGAAGCAGAATCTGAAATTGATCTTACATTTACCACACTTATGGGTGATAAAGTTGAACCAAGACGTGAATTTATCGAAGAAAACGCTAAATTTGTAAAAAATCTTGATATTTAATGTCAAATAGTTAGGAGCAAAAATGGAAGATAATATTTTTGATAAAGTCCATGATGTGGACCTGAAAAAAACCATGGAAACATCTTATATTGATTATGCAATGAGTGTTATTGCTTCCAGAGCACTTCCTGATGTAAGAGATGGTTTAAAGCCTGTACAGAGAAGAGTTCTATACTCAATGATAGAACTTAATAACGGACCCGACAAACCGCACAGAAAAAGTGCCCGTATTGTCGGTGATACAATGGGTAAGTATCACCCTCACGGTGATAGTTCTATTTATGGTGCTTTGGTAAATATGGCACAGCCCTGGTCATTTCGTTATCCCTTGGTAGATGGTCATGGAAATTTTGGTTCTGTAGATGGTGACGGTGCTGCTGCCATGCGTTATACAGAAGCAAGATTAAGTAAAATTTCCATGGAACTTCTGGCTGATATCAATAAGGATACAGTAGACTTTGTACCTAACTTTGATGAAACAGAAAAAGAACCTTCCGTACTTCCAAGCCGTTATCCTAATCTTCTTGTAAATGGAACCACCGGTATTGCAGTAGGTATGGCAACCAATATTCCACCTCACAACTTAAGGGAAGTGGTGGATGCTATTGTTAAAATCATTGATAATAGGATTATTGATGATAGAGAAACAGAAATTGAAGAGATTCTTTCTATTATTAAAGCACCTGATTTTCCTACAGGCGGTATTATTTTAGGAACAAGGGGAAGTGAGGAAGCTTACAGAACCGGACGTGGAAAAGTCAGAGTCCGCGCAGTAACCGATATTGAAACCATGGCAAATGGGAAGACAAGAATTATTGTAACAGAGCTTCCCTATATGGTAAATAAAGCAAACTTAATCCAGAAAATTGCAGAATTAGTTAAGCTGAAAAAAATTGATGGTATTACAGACCTTCGTGATGAATCTGACAGAGAAGGTATGCGTATTGTCATAGAGCTGCGTCGTGATGCAAATGCAAATATTATATTGAATCATTTATATAAGCATACACAGATGCAGGATACCTTCGGTATTATCATGCTGGCGTTGGTTAACAATGAACCGAAGGTTTTAAATATTCTTGATATGTTGAAAGCTTATATAGCACATCAGGAAGATGTAGTAACCAGAAGAACTAAATATGATCTTAATAAAGCAGAAGAAAGAGATCATATTTTACAGGGCTTATTGATTGCTCTTGATAATATAGATGAAGTAATCAAAATTATCAGAGGAAGCCGTACTACTCAAATTGCAAAAGAAAATCTGATGGAACGCTTTGGTCTTACCGAGGTTCAGGCACAGGCAATTGTGGATATGCGTCTTCGTGCTCTGACTGGTTTGGAAAGAGAAAAGCTCGAAAATGAACATCAGGAACTGCTTGCAAAAATTGCAGAATTAAAAGCAATTCTTGCAGATGAAAAGCTTCTGCTTGGTGTGATCAGGACTGAAATTAAGGAAATTTCCGATAAATTTGGAGATGATCGAAAGAGTAAAATCGGCTTTGATGCTTACGATATTTCAATGGAAGATATGATTCCAAATGAAAATACAATTATTGCAATGTCCAATCTTGGATATATCAAGCGTATGACCATTGATAATTTTAAATCTCAGCATCGCGGCGGTAAAGGCATTAAGGGAATGCAGACCATTGAAGATGATTTTATTGCAGATCTTCTGATGACAACGACCCACCATTATATAATGTTCTTTACTAATTTTGGTCGTGTTTACAGATTAAAGACTTATGAAATTCCTGAAGGAAGCCGAACTTCAAGAGGAGTTGCAATTGTTAATATTCTTCAATTAAATCCTGGTGAAAAAATAAGCGCTATTATTCCTGTTAAGGATTATGAAGAAAATAAAAATCTCTTTATGGTTACCAGAAAGGGTATTGTAAAAAAGACCAGTATTGTAGAGTATAGCAATGTTCGCAAGAACGGTCTTGCTGCAATTAATCTTCGTGAAGATGATGAGTTAATTGAAGTGAAGATTACCGATAAAAATACAGAGATTTTCCTTGTAACAAAATATGGCATGTGCATCAGATTTAAGGAAACAGATGTCCGTGCGACCGGAAGAACTTCTATGGGTGTTATTGGCATGAATCTTGGTGACGGAGATGAAATTGTAGGCATGCAGCTTGATCATCAGGGTGATTCTCTTCTTATTGTTTCTGAAAATGGAATGGGTAAACGTACTTATTTAAATGAATTTACTGTTCAGAAACGAGGAGGCAAAGGTGTTAAGTGTTATAAGATCACAGAAAAGACAGGTGATGTGATAGGTGTCAAGGCAGTTAATGATGACCATGAAATTATGATGATTACTACCGGAGGCGTCATTATTCAAATCAGAATGGAAGATATTTCAACCCTTGGACGTATTACATCCGGTGTGAAGCTGATTAACCTTGATTCCGGCGTAACTGTTGCACAGATAGCAAAGGTAAGGGAAAAGGTATCAAATGGAGATCAGGAATTTGAAAATATAGATGATGCAATGGAAGAGATACCTGATCAGGATATGAGTTCTTTAGATTTTGAAGAAGATGAGGAAGTTACACTTCCAAAAGAGGACGAAGAAGAATAAATATCGTAATGAAAATCCCCATTAGTAAATCTGATGGGGATTTTTGGGAGGAAACATTTGAAAAAACAAATCGAAGGGCAGATGAATTTCTTTGATCTGCTTTCAGAAACAAAATTTTTAGAGGAATTTCCACAATTTATTGAATGTAGTAGTTGCTGGTGCTATGATTGTAGGCATAATGAAAACAATGAAGCTGTTCCAAGAGATTTTGCAGGAGAAAAAAAGGCTTGCCCTTCATGTAGTTTCTGTATCGAAAATGGAAAAGCTGATATTTGTGAAATTGGTTCTTATAAAAATGGCTGTAAATTGAGAGCAGAGGAAGAAGGGTTAAAACCTGAATAAAAATTGATAAATATATGAGGAGATGGGAAAATGGAAAGTTATCTTGTGTTAAAGGATTTGGCAATTATCATTATTGCTGCAAAATTATTTGGTATTATAGCAAGAAAATTAAAAGCACCTCAGGTAGTAGGTGAAATTATTGCCGGATTAATTATAGGTCCCAGTATTTTAGGTCTTGTCAATCAGTCTGATTTTCTGGTACAAATGGCAGAAATCGGTGTAATTCTTTTGATGTTTTCTGCAGGTTTGGAAACAGACTTAAAGGAGCTTGTTAAGACAGGTCCTATTGCTACTTTGATTGCATGTGCGGGAGTGTTTATTCCTCTTGTATGTGGTGCAGTATTTTATATGATTTATTATGGTATGTCACCCTGGGGTTCTGAAGGTTTTTATAAAGCAGTTTTTGTAGGTACAATCCTTACTGCCACATCGGTCAGCATTACGGTTCAGTCACTTAAGGAAATGGGAAAATTAAAAGGGAAAGTAGGAACTACCATATTAAGCGCCGCTATCATTGATGATGTAATCGGAATTATTGTTCTTACTTTTGTAATTGGATTTAAAAACCCTGATTCTGATCCTCTTTCTGTGGTAATCAGTACAGTATTATTCTTTATACTTGCAGTTGGAATCGGATTTATTTCTTATAAAGTATTTAAATATATAGACAGAAGATATCCTCATACAAGAAGAATTCCAATTGCAGGATTAGCTTATTGTTTTGCAATGTCTTATATTGCAGAAAGATACTTTGGAATTGCTGACATTACCGGTGCATATGTGGCAGGAATCATTCTTTGTTCCATTGATGATTCCAGTTATATAGAAAGAAAAGTGGATATTAACTCATATATGTTATTTGGACCGGTATTTTTTGCAAGTATTGGTTTGAAGACAAATATTGACAGTGTAACAGGAAGTATTTTGCTTTTCTCATTAGGATTTGTTATAGTAGGTTTATTGAGCAAAATTATTGGTTGTGGATTAATGGCAAGATTGTGCAAATTTAAAGGAAATGATGCACTTAAGATTGGTGTCGGAATGATGACCAGAGGAGAAGTCGCATTAATTGTTTCACAGAAAGGACTTTCCGTTGGATTGCTTGAACCGGTATATTTTACATCAGTTATTTTATTGATTATTGTTTCTTCAATTTCCACGCCAATTATTTTGAAAATCCTTTATTCTAAAGATAAAGAGCCGGAAGAATTGCAGACAGTTTAAATAAAAAGTCCCAAAACCGGGATATACTCATAATTGAGTTACGGTTCTGGGACTTTTTGAATTTTTAAGAAACAGTTTCACTTTTATGAAGTTATTTTTCCTTGATATTGTTAATAAAATGGAGTAAATCCTTTTCTTTTATAATTGCAATCCCCTGTTTTTCATCACCAAGTAGAATAAGATTATCACCGGCTTTAATTTTAAAAATATCCCTTGCTTTTTTTGGGATTACGATTTGTCCCTTTTCTCCTACAGTTACGGCACCAAATAGATATTTACCTTTAGGAGGTACAGGAAACCCCATACTATCCGAGAAATTAACCAAATCATCTAGTAAAACATCATAAAGAGATGCAAGTGCCTTGCAGTTATAGATATCAGGAGTTGTTTCTCCGCTTTCCCATTTTGCAACAGCCTGTCTGGATACACCTACATGCTCAGCTACCTCTTCCTGAGATAATTTGTTCAGTTTCCTTAAATTTAATAAATTTTCACTTAGCATACAATTCCTACTCCTGTTATGTTTAATAGCATTATATATTGAAAAAATAGATGTGTCCATCAAACAAAAATGACATTTATGCTGAAAATATGTAATGTTTGGTTGCATAAAATTAATAATAATCTGATATACTTCATATAATTACTACTATTTTTTAATTTAATATGAGTTACTCTATTCGTGCATATTGACTAAAAAAAATGTGTTTGATATACTATTTGTATAAAAAATGGTAAATATTTTATAAAGGATGTACAAATAAATTTGTAATATACGATTATTGTGATGAACGATAAACCAAGGAGTAAGTGTCATGAAATTATGGCTTGGAAATATTTTTAATTATATAAGGAATTTAATCACAAAGGATGTAGCAGCAAAGAATGAATCCAAAAAGTTAATTGTGATTATAAGAATTCTTCTACTTTCTGTAATTGTATGTTTGTTCTTAAATGGAATCATATGTATTTCACAGCTGGATGTCAGGACGATATTATTTTATGGTGGTTTTCTTGCAGTTTTTATAGGTATTTTTGCTCTTTCTTATCGCTACAGATCAAAGATCATTTTTTGGATGTTTAATATAGAAATGATCATATGGATATGCATGATTCTTCATATGTTTGGATGGAATATAGGAGTACAGCATTTTCTGATGGTGCTTTTGGTTTTGTCCTTTTTTTCCAGTTATAAACAATATGCAGGAAAAATATTTTATGCAATTTTTTTGTGTGCTTTAAGAATTGTATTGTTTTATATATATCATGAAAGAGAAGGTTTATGGTCTGTAAATGCAGCAGAAATAAATTTATTGCAGGTTATTAATACAATTACAATTTTCTGGTGTATTTCCGTGATTGCCTTTATTTTCAGTAATAACAGCCAGGAGCTTGAAAGCAAGCTGATAGAATATAATATTCAGCTTGAAAAGCAGGCAAATACAGATACTCTTACAGGATTATATAACAGAAGAAAAGCCATGGAATATATGGAATATCTGTTAAAAAATCAATCAGGAAGTTTAGGGTTTAGCCTGTGTATATGTGATATTGACTTCTTTAAAAAGGTAAATGACAGTTATGGACACGATTTCGGTGATGAGGTATTAAAAGCCATTTCACGTCTGTTTATGGATGAAATAGGAGAAAAGAATTTCGTTGCACGTTGGGGAGGAGAAGAATTCCTTTTATTATTTCCTGAATGTAACGGTGATAATGCCTGGAATATTCTCGAAAAACTTCGGAGAAAAATAAAGGAATTAAAGGTTAAAAAGGGTGACATGGAAGTAAGTGTTACCATGACATTTGGTCTTGCAGAATATGATTTTACTAATGGACTGACAGCTACTATTACAGAAGCAGATGAAAAATTATATAAGGGAAAAAAGAGGGGAAGGGATATTGTTATTTTTTAAGAAAAAACTAAATGAAACTTTAAAAGCAGTACTTCCAATACTTATGATTGTATTATTATTATGTTTTACAATTGCTCCTATACCGCCCAGTATTCTTATGACATTTTTGGTTGGTGCGGCATTATTGATAGTTGGAATGCTGCTTTTTAATGTTGGTGTGGAAATGTCCATGACTCCCATGGGAGAACGTGTAGGTACAATCATGACAAAGTCAAAAAAACTTTATGTTGTACTTTTTATTAGTTTTATCATGGGATTCATTATTACAATTTCAGAGCCGGATCTACAAGTACTGGCTCAGCAGGTGCCTTCAATACCAAATATGGTATTGATTTTAGCGGTTGCAACAGGTGTGGGAGTTTTTTTGGTAATCGCATTGCTTCGTATGCTGTTTGAGATTACATTATCTCATCTTTTAGTTATTTTTTACGGGATTGTTTTCATACTTGCATTTATGGTGCCAAGAGACTTTTTGGCTATTGCTTTTGATTCAGGCGGTGTAACAACAGGGCCTATGACAGTTCCCTTTATTATGGCATTTGGTATTGGTATTGTGGCAATCAGAAGTGATAAGCATGCGGCGGATGACAGTTTTGGTCTGGTTTCGTTATGTTCGATAGGCCCAATTCTTGCAGTTCTTATTTTGGGAATGATTTATCATCCGGGTCAGACTGAGCATGTTTCAGAATCTATTCCTATTATTGATAATACTGTAGATTTGTGGGGATTATTTGAAAAAGAATTTCCTACATATATTAAGGATATGGCAGTTTCGCTTTTTCCTATTGTATTTTTCTTTGCTATCTTTCAGTTGATTTCAAGAGACATTAACAAAAAAACTTTAATAAAAATTGGGATAGGTCTTGTATATACATATTTAGGTCTGGTACTTTTTCTTACAGGTGTAAATGTAGGATTTATGCCGGCAGGAAATTATTTAGGTCAGATTATTGCCGGTTTTTCTTATGCATGGGTCATTATTCCCATAGGAATGATTATCGGGTATTTTATTGTTCTTGCTGAACCTGCGGTATTTGTCCTTACAAGACAGGTAGAGGAAATGACATCGGGGGCAATTTCTGCGAAGGCAATGAGATTGAGCTTATCTATAGGCGTTTCCTTATCAGTAGGTCTTTCAATGATTCGTGTGCTTACAGGTATTTCTATTCTCTGGTTATTGATTCCGGGATATGCAGTTGCGCTTATTTTGACCTTTTTCGTACCAAAAATATTTACAGCAATTGCTTTTGACTCCGGAGGTGTGGCATCCGGTCCTATGACAGCAACCTTTCTTTTGCCATTTGCGATGGGAGCCTGTGCATCAAGAGGAGGAAATATCATTACGGATGCTTTTGGAATTGTTGCGATGGTAGCAATGACACCACTCATCACTATTCAGATTATGGGTATGGTATTTAAATTAAAGGAAAGCAGACTTCACAAAAAGACTCTGGAAACTCAAGACTTGTCTGTGGAAGCATATGGAGATATGGAAATTATCGAATTATAGAAATGGGATGAGATATGGGTAAATTATATTTAATGACCACAATTGTGGATAGGAAAAAAGCAAAAAAATATTTTGAGCTTTATAATGATAATGACCGGAACGTTATGTTTTCCATTATGGGAAGAGGTACAGCATCCGGTGATATTTTAGACTATATTGGATTGGAATCCATAGAAAAAGTGATTATCTTTTCTGTTCAGGAGGAAGAAGGCTGGTTTCATCTGAAAAATCAGCTGCAGAAAAAGCTGAAGATTGATGCTCCCGGAGAAGGAATAGCTTTCATTGTTCCGTTAAGCAGCATTGGTGGAAAAAAACCTTTACAATTTTTGCTGGAAAATCAGAATTATCAGAAAGAGGAGGAATCAACCTTGAAGGATACAGAGCGTGAGTTAATTATTGTGATTGCGAATCAGGGAAATATAGAAATGATTATGGATGCAGCCCGGGGAGCCGGTGCTTACGGTGGCACAGTAATTCATGCAATAGGAACCGGTATGGAACAGGCAGTAAAATTTCTTGGGGTTTCGTTGGCAGCAGAAAAGGAAATGATTTTTATCGTTACCAAAAAAGAACAAAAAAATGATATTATGAAAGCAATTATGGAAAAAGCGGGAATAGAGAGTCGTGCCGGATCTATTGTATTTTCTCTTCCTGTAACAGATACGGCAGGATTAAGATTAATAGAGGATTAGCGTGTTGCTAATCCTCTATTTCTAAACCAACCGGACAGTGATCTGATCCAAAAATATCTTTGTAAATCACGGCATCTCTTAACGAACTGTCTAAAGACCGCGAAGTCAAAAAATAATCAATACGCCATCCGGCATTTTTTTCTCTTGCTTTAAATCGATAAGACCACCAGGAATATGCACCTTCCAAATCAGGATAAAAATACCGGAAAGTATCTGTAAATCCAGAATCTAAAAGTTTGGAAAATTTATTTCGCTCTTCATCTGTAAAACCGGCATTCTTTCGATTTGTTTTGGGGTTTTTCAAATCAATTTCCTTGTGAGCAACATTCAAGTCTCCACAGACAATGACCGGTTTCATTCTTTCCAGTGTTTTCAGATATTTCAGAAAATCATTTTCCCATTCCATTCGATAATCTAATCTTTTTAGTTCGTCCTGGGAATTGGGAGTATAGACGGTAATCATATAAAAATTTTCAAATTCCAATGTGATAAGACGTCCCTCCTGATCATGTTTTTCAATTCCCATTCCGTAAGAAACAGATAAGGGTTCTTTTTTGGAAAAAATGGCAGTTCCTGAATATCCTTTCTTTTGGGCATAATTCCAATATTGATTATAACCGGGAAGGTCCAGGTTAATTTGTCCTTCCTGCAATTTGGTTTCCTGCAGACAGAAAATGTCAGCATCGACATCTTTAAAAAATTCAGGGAAACCTTTATCCATACAGGCACGGAGACCGTTTACATTCCAGGAAATCAATTTCATCATAAGTAGTATCCTTTCCAATTATTATTTTCCTTTGTTCCGAAAGTTTATGGTTTTGCTTGGAACATCTATATTATACTGGAAAATCTTTTTAAAAGACAGGAAAATATCATGTATTTAAAATTCTTTTTTCAAGGATATCCAGTGCACGTTCATTTTCCTGCTGGCAGTAAGCTACCATGGCATCCTTTCCTTCTTTTACCAGAGAAGTAATATCAGCTCCTAACTGTATATAGCAGACATAATTATCGATGACCTCTATTCTGGATGCAAATACTTTTGCTTCATTTTGCGATTGTTGCTCATAGATATTTAAAAGTACGTCACGATATTCATTCAGGTATTTTTCAACAGTTTCAACCTCATTTTCCTTTGCTTTAATAAGAATGATCATATCGATTCCGGCTTCCGCACGCTGATATTCTGCCAGAAAATCGTCATACATATTTTCAGAGATTCCTGTTCTTTCTGCCAATTCTTCAGCACTCAGGAGAGTGTCAGGCCAATAATGGTCTCCAAGGATTTCTATTATGGCATCTTTAAGTTCATCCATTGGTCCTGCGATTTTGTATTTACTTCCTACCTGAAGTGTATTTACGGCATCTTCCTCTCCATTGCCTTCATTTAGATATGCAGGGTCATCATAAGGAACATTTTCCTCTCTTCTTTCCACACATCCGGTTAACAGGATAGCACTGCAGACAATCATTTCTATAAATATAATATTTTTCATAAAATCCTCCTTTCTGTGCATGATAAATGATGTGATAAGTATTTCCATATATTAGACAAAATATGTGGACATGTGATAAAATGAGCCTTGCAGTGGATTGTGTTTGTATAGACCGATATCAAGCAGAAAGGAGAGGAAATAAATTATGCTGTTCAATTCCTATATTTTTATATTTCTATTTCTTCCCCTTACATTGTTGGGATGGTACATTCTGAATTATTTTAAAAAATACGAGGCCGCCAAGCTGTTTTTGGCAGGAATGTCCCTGTGGTTTTATGGATATTTTAATAGTTATTACCTTCTCATTATTGTTGTCAGTATATTAGGAAATTATCTTCTCAGCTATTTGATGAAATTTTCCCGAACCGTATTGACTTCCCGGATCGGGCTGATTACGGGGATTTTGTTTAATTTAGGATTCCTTTTTTATTTTAAATACTACGATTTCTTTTTTGAAAATATCAATTTAGTATTTCATACAAATTTTAATTTAAAGTATATCCTTCTTCCTTTGGGAATTAGTTTCTTTACCTTTCAGCAGCTTTCCTTCATTATTGACAGATGTACCGGGAAAGCGGAGCACTATTCCTTTATTAACTATCTGACTTTTGTAACCTTTTTTCCTCAGCTGATTGCCGGTCCGATTGTTTTATATACGGAAATGATGCCTCAGTTTGAGGATGTTACCAAAAAAAGGTTCAATGCTGATTCCTTTGCAAAGGGGATTGTATTTTTTACAATAGGGCTTGGAAAAAAGGTCTTATTGGCTGATACTCTCGCGATTCCGGTCAATTATGGATTTGAGCAGACACAGTTTCTGGATACACCTGCTACGTTGTTAGTGATTTTAGCGTATACTTTTGAAATTTATTTTGATTTCAGTGGATATAGCGATATGGCAATTGGTCTTGGTAAGATGTTCAATATCGAGCTGCCGGTAAACTTTAATTCTCCCTATAAAGCATGTTCAGTTAAGGAGCTTTGGCAGCGTTGGCATATGACATTATCTCGTTTCTTTATCCAATATGTTTATATTCCTTTGGGAGGAAGCCGGAAGGGTAAACTTAGAACCATCTTTAATACTTTTATGGTATTTTTTTTAAGTGGTCTGTGGCATGGAGCAAACTGGACCTATGTAGCGTGGGGAACTATGCAGGGACTTCTGGTAATCTGGGACAATCTTGGAATTGTAGGGGTAGAAGGCAGCAATGAGAAGGTTCCTGCCAAATTTCATATTCCAAAATGGATGGGATGGATTTTTACCTTTACTTTCTTTAATTTGTCTCTGTTCTTTTTCCGCAGTGACAATATGGCAAATGCCTTTCAGATGTTTAAAAATATTTTTGCCTTTAAAAATACCGGATATCTCTATAAAGTGGCAGCTAAAATGGATATTCCGGAGTTTTATCTGATAAAACAGGTAATTAATTTAACTATGCCGGACATGCTTACTTTTGCATACTTAGCAGTATTTATTTTACTTTTGGTAATCAGTGGATTTATCCTTACCCGGAAAAACACTATGCAGATTGTTTATGAGCAGCCGCTAAACAGAGGCTTTTGTCTTTGGATCACCGTTATTTTTGTCTGGTCTGTAATTTCTTTCTCACAGGTCAGCACCTTTATTTATTTCAATTTTTAGAATGATATGTGATATGCTGATTTTGGACTGAAGGAAAGATGTGGAAAGAACTATGAAAAATACATCTCAAAAATTTATCAGGCAATTTTTTATATCCTGTGGTGTTTTATTGATACTTTGTATTGTCATTGTAATATTGTTTGATCCCTTTTTTCAGTATCATAAGCCTCTTCCCGGATTGAAAGCAGTGCTTACAGACAAGGAATACCAATGTGTAGGTTCTCTTAAGACTTTTGATTACGACAGTGTGATTGCAGGATCTTCCGTTGCAGAAAATTATTACAATGATTGGTTTAATGAGGGATTTGACTGTCAGGTTATTAAGGCAATCCGCTCTTATGGCGCCACAGCAGATTTATGCTATCTTCTGGACATTGCTTTTGAGAATCAGGACCTGAAATATGTTTTTTATAATTTAGATCCCTCGGCACTGGTAGCCGATCCGGAAACAACTTATGAGATGACAGGTTGTCCTATGTATCTTTATGATGACAATTATATCAATGATGTGGAGTATTGGTTAAACAAAGGTGTTCTTATGGAAAAGATTCCTTATCTGATTGCCAATTCCTTTATGGGTGATTATGACGAAAATGATTCCTATAACTGGGCACAGTGGAAACAATTTAATTCTGACATGGCACTTGGACTTTATATCCGAAAACCTTCTGTGAATGAAATGAAGCCGGAAAAATATTATCAGGATGTTCTCGATGCAAATTTAAATTTACTGACCAGCCGAATTGAAGCCCACCCGGATACAATGTTTTATGTGTTTATTCCCCCTTATTCTATGTTGTGGTGGGATAATATTTATCGGGAAGGCGACACAGAAAGCTATCTTTATAATATGGAATATGCAATGAAGACATTGCTCCCCTATGACAATGTAAAATTTTATTATTTTCAGGATGACCGGGAAGTGATTACCAATCTGGAAAATTATATGGACATTCTTCATTTTTCACAGGATATCAATCACTATATCTGTAACAGTCTGATTAGCGGTGAACATCAGGTAAATGAAGATAATTATGAAGAAAGAATCAGCGGAATGAGAGAATTGTCTTATGAGATTGTAAATAAACTGATTAAGCCCTATGAAGATAGGATTAAGGTAGATATTTATGATAATTGACAGTTAAAAAAGTATATTGATATAAAAGTGGCAGGGATGAATATCATTCCTGCCACAAAACTTATCAGGTATTGCTTTTTGCCAAAACAGCATCCTCAATTAGTCTCATTATTGTTTTAATGGAACTTAACTGATTGCTTTTTCCCATAGCATCAATATAAGTTTGTCTTGTAAAATATAATTCTGTTATTTTTTCAATAAGTAGTTCAGCGGATAAATCATCATCATCAATTACCATGGAATATCCTTGGGATTCAAAGGACTTGGCATTTAATATCTGATCTCCGCGACTGCTATTTGCAGACAATGGTATCAAGAGATTTGGTTTTTTCAGGGCAAGAATTTCGCAGATGGAATTTGCCCCTGCTCTGGAAATAACCACATCTGCCATGGCAAACAGATCTTTTAATTCGCTCTTTACGTATTCAAACTGGATGTAACCCTTTTCATGAAGAAGCATATTATCAATCTTGTCTTTTCCACAGATATGCACAATTTGAAAATCATGTAAAAGCTTTGGGAGTGCTTCTCTTACAGCTTTATTGATAGAAGCAGCTCCAAGACTGCCACCGATTACCATGATAACCGGTCGATTTGCGGTAAATCCGCACAAATCAAGAGCAGCAAGTTTATCTCCCCTTTTCAGTTCGTCTCTGATAGGAGACCCGGTTAATACCGCTTTTTCTTTGGGAAGCATCGCCATGGTTTCCGGAAAATTGCAACAAACTCGTCTGGCAACCGGAATACATAATTT
Source organism: Bacillota bacterium (assembly GCA_029226935.1). Lineage (GTDB taxonomy): Bacteria > Bacillota > Clostridia > Lachnospirales > Lachnospiraceae > Suilimivivens. Next base: position 34,813 of record JAQXYZ010000066.1, read on the forward strand.
ATTGGCAAGTCCCGGTGTCATGTCAGATTCGTGAATGATGCAGGGAATGTGCAGGGAGGCAGCAGCTCGCACCACTGGAACACTGACAAAGCCGCCCTTTGAAAAAACCACATCAGGTTTAATCTTTTTCAGATATTTTCTTGCTTCTCCAAATCCTTTTATTACGCGGAAAGGATCGGTAAGATTCTTTATGTCAAGATAGCGTCTGAATTTTCCGGTAGCAATTCCATAATAAGGAATATCAAAATCAGTAATCAGCTTCTTTTCGATTCCGTCATAAGAGCCGATATAAGAAATTTCATATTCCGCTTCTTTTAAATAGGGCAATAGCGCAATATTTGGTGTTACATGTCCGGCAGTTCCGCCACCTGTGAGAACTATTTTTTTCGTTGGGTTTAAGTCGCTCATAAAGGAGCCTCCTAAGTTTAACAGTTTCCTTTTTTAATCTGTTCCAAAGCAAGTGCCAGCTGGTCAGGACAGGAGGTGGACTTAAAGCCACAACGGATTCCTTTCAGCTTGGAGATAGCTTCATCTACAGGCATACCGGTTACCAGGCTTGCAATTCCCTTGAGATTGCCGTTACAGCCTCCAAAAAACTCAACATATTTAACCTTGCCGTCTTCAACTTCAACATCAATCGAGGTAGAACAAGTTCCTTTGGTCTGATATTTCATAATCACTCATCCTTTCTTTAATGGATAAGTATAGCAGAAAACAACTGTTTTTTCCAGTGGAAAAAGGGATTTTCGGGAAAATGAAACAGTTTTTTGAAAAAATAAGGCGAGCACTTACAGCCTTCATCATATTGAGGGAAAAAAATCCTTCTACTATAATTAGTATAGTAAAGAAAGGAGAAAATATGTTTACAATATTGTTTGAGCACAAATTACTTACGGGTTTAATTTCTTTTTTTCTGTTATCCAGTATTTTATGTCAGATCATTTCCGGTGTGATTTACCAAAATATGATTTCTGAATCGGATAATATGTCTGCTACAGAAAATAAGCTGTTAAAACAATGTAAGCAGAAATATGCAAATTACTATAAGCTTAACGGAAAAATGGTCAATACAGATGTCTTTGTGGACAAGTTTCTTCAGAAAATCTGTATTGCAAAAATACACTTGGTGCGTTTGCCTTATCTGGCAGGACAGATGATGATGTTTTCTGTACTGATGACAGGAATATCTGTCTGCCTTTCACTGGCAGCAGGAAATACTTTATTTCAGATTATTCCCTATTATCTGATTAGTATACTGGGGCTTTATCTGTATTTTTCAGTTTCAGGTATAATTGATGTGCAGGAAAAGAGAAAGATTTTAAAAATAAACCTGATTGATTATCTGGAAAATCACTTTGCGCCAAGACTGGAGACAGAAAAGGAAAATGCCCTGGAGGAAGGCATCAAAAAAAGAGAAAAATATGCAAAAGAATTTTTGCCGGAGGATCTTTTGGCAAAGCCTGTCATAAAAGAAAAAAGCCAAACAGCAGAAAGCCAGGATACAAGGGTATGTCAGGAAGAATTGGAAGATCTGCTGGAAGAATTTTTTGCCTGAAATATTGGAAAACCGGATTATTTATGATAAAGTTGAAAACGTAGCAAAAAATTACAGAAAAACGGTAAGGTTGGATAAGATACATGGAAGCAGACATTGAGAAAGAGAAAAAATGCCGATATGGTTTTCTGGACAGTATCAGGGGATTGGTGCTTGTAAGTATGATTCTTTTTCATACCTGCTGGGATTTGGTCTATCTGTTTGGAAATGAGTGGGAATGGTATCGAAGTCCCGGTGCTTATGTCTGGCAGCAGAGCATTTGCTGGGTCTTTATTTTGTTATCAGGTTTTTGTTGGCAATTGGGAAAGAATCATTTAAAGAGAGGATTGACAGTTTTTCTTGCAGGTGGATTGGTGTCATTGGTTACAATCATTTTTATGCCGGAAAATCGGGTTGTTTTTGGTGTGCTCACATTGATTGGATGCTGTATGTTGTTGATGATTCCATTGCATGAGATTTTTCAAAAAGTGCCTGCAGGATGGGGATTTGCTATCAGTGCACTATTGTTCTTACTTACCCGCAATATAAATGACGGATATCTTGGATTTGAAGGCTTCAATATCTGTAAATTACCGGAATTTTTGTACCGGGGAAATTTAATGACTTTTTTGGGTTTCACGGAAGCCGGTTTTTATTCAACGGACTATTTTTCAATGATACCTTGGGCATTTCTATTCTTTACGGGATATTTCAGTTATCGTTTTCTGGTGGAGACAAAGGATGAAAAAGTTATGGATCAGTATTTTGCAAAAGGATGGAAGCCTCTTTCTTTTTTGGGTCGGCATTCTTTGATCATATATATACTGCATCAGCCGTTTATCTACGGAATACTCCTGTTTTTTTATGGAAGATAGTCCTTTTCTGTGTTATACTTGATGTGTTTGACACAGGAAAGGATTATTTTTATGAATAATGCGATTGTTACCCTGAAAAAGGGGGAAGGGCGTACCATCAAATCGGGTGGTATGTGGATATTTGATAATGAAATTGCAAGTATTATGGGTAGTTTTACTAACGGAGATATCGTGGAAATTCACGATTTTGATGGCTATCCCATGGGAAAAGGATTTATCAACCAGAATTCCCGGATCAGAATCCGTTTGATGACCAAAAATATACACCGGGAAATTGACAGTGATTTCTTGTATCAGAGAGTCAGGGAATCTTGGGAATACCGAAAAAAGGTGGTAGATACCACAAGCTGCCGTGTGATCTTTGGGGAGGCGGATTTCCTTCCGGGGCTTGTAATTGATAAATTTTCGGACGTATTGGTGGTAGAATCGCTGGCTCTTGGAATTGACAGATATAAAGAAGAAATAGTTAATATTTTGAAGGAGCTTCTTTTGCAGGACGGAATTTCTATCCGGGGCGTTTATGAGAGAAGCGATGCCAAGGTAAGACTGAACGAGGGTATGGAACGGGTCAAGGGTTTTATCGGGGATGAATTTGATACCAATGTTGAAATTGTTGAAAATGGTGTTAAGTATATTGTAGATGTGAAGGATGGTCAGAAGACAGGATTTTTCCTTGATCAGAAATATAACAGACTGGCAATTCAGAAGCTTTGTAAGAATGCATGTGTATTGGATTGTTTTACTCATACAGGTTCATTTGCACTTAATGCGGGAATTGCAGGTGCAAGGAAGGTCATTGGTGTGGATGCTTCTCAGCTTGCTGTGAACCAGGCCACAGAGAATGCAAAGCTGAACAGATTGGAGGATATCGTAACCTTCCGGTGTCAGGATGTGTTTGAACTGCTGCCGCAGTTGGAGGCTGCCGGAGAGAAATTTGATGTGGTCATCTTAGATCCACCTGCATTTACCAAGTCCCGCAATTCTATTAAAAATGCCGTCAAAGGGTACAGAGAAATCAATTTGCGTGCTATGAAGCTGGTAAGGGATGGCGGATTTCTGGCAACCTGTTCCTGCTCGCATTTTATGTCCTATGAACTGTTTACGGAAACCATTAATCAGGCTGCAAGAAATGTACATAAGAGATTAAGACAGGTTGAATTTCGCACTCAGGCGCCGGATCATCCCATTCTCTGGGCAGCAGATGAATCTTATTATTTGAAGTTCTATATTTTTCAGGTGGTGGAAGAAAAGTAGAAAAAGGAATAGCGAGCTGCTATTCCTTTTTTAATCAGGGCTTATTGAAGAATTGTTAATCATTTTATAAGTGGAAATATTTCATTGTATTAGACAGGTCGTCTGCAATTGCCTTTAACTGTAATGCACTATCTTCAATCTGCTCAAATGTATTTGAAACCTCGATGGTCTGTGCATAGGTTTCTTGTGTATTTGCTGCATTTTGCTCTGCTATTTCAGACAAACCTTCCACTGCCTGAATAATTTTGTTTCGTGAGCTTTCTAACTGAACTGTAGTGGACTCAATCTGTTCAATCTTTTCTACAGAAGTACCAATTCCATCCATTACTTCTGAAACGATTTTTTCGGTTTCCATCATATTCTGACTTTGACTGTTAATAATTTCCTGTACTCTGCTCATAATGTCTACCGCTTCACCAGAGTTGTTTATTAAATCATTGGTAATCACATCAATCGCATGACTTGATTCATTGGATTGTTCTGCCAATTTTTGAATCTGTGCAGCGACAACAGCAAATCCACGGCCACTTTCCCCGGCTCTGGCAGCCTCAATGCTGGCATTTAAGCTAAGGAGATTTGTTTCTTCTGCAATGGAAGTTATGATTTCGGTTGCAGAGCGGATTTTTTGTGCAGAATCGTTGGTTAAATTTATTTGTCTGGTAATTGTTTCTATGGATTTTTCGACTTCTTCGTTAATCTGCCGTAACTGTTGTATGGTAGTTGTTGCCTGTTCACTGGATTTCCTCATCATGTCCGCATTTTGATTAAGTAAATCTACCTCGCTTGAAGTCACACCAATCTGCGCTCCCATAAGCATAATATTTTCTGTTGTACTTTTGGTGCTTTTAGCTTGTTCTGTGATATTGCCTGTAATGGAGCTAACTGTGTTTTCAACTTGCTTCATAGTGGAATTAGTTTCCTTTGCCGTTATACCGAGCTCATTTGCCGCAAATGTAAGTTTATCTGTACTTTGTGCAATTTTGCTTATGATGTTCTGGAGCGCCTTTTGCAATGTGTCTATTGAATTTGCCAAGTCGCCAATCTCGTCTTTTCTACTTAATATTTTCTTATCAATGGGATTACCCAATTCGCCTTCCGCTACTTTATGTACAGCGCCAATTCCTTTCTTTAATGACTTTGTTATTGAGACGGAAATAATTACTGCAATAATGATACAAACCATCACAACTGCAACGACAGAAAAAATAACCGTCCAAAGAATGTTATTGATAGTTGCGTCCTTTGCTTTTTTATCTGTTCCAACAAATATCATTCCAATTGGATTTGTATCCGTTCCTTTTTGATAAACCGGAATGTAATAACCATAATTTATTATGCCATCTAAAGATACAGAGGAACTAAAATATTCCTCACCGCCGTTTAACACTTTTTCAACAATAATATCACCTGCCGGGGAGCCTAAAATACGTTCGCCATCACTATCTTTTGCGGAAGTCATGATTCGTTCATTTCCATAAAAGAAAGTAACATCCATCCCAGATTCTTCTTTGATGTTATCCAGCAGGTTCTCTGATTTTGAAATATTATATCCGCCCTTCCACACATCTCCATTTTCTGCTCTTAGATAATTTCCTGAATTTTGATTATAAGCAGCCAGAGTTGCTGTTGCTGTACCTCTAAGTGAGTCTTTCACTTCACTGACAAGTGAATTTTTCACCTTTGTCAGCGTAATCATAATTGTGACTATTCCTAATAATAAAATTGGTAAAATTGCAACTGACAATATCTTCTTTTTCAAATCCATTTTCATAATTGCCACCATTCCTTCCTGCATTAATCTAAAACAACCACATTTTTAAAATACCAGTTAATGCCTCCTGTAATAGTAGCATCATCTAAAGTTTTACCTTCCTCACCTACTGTACTTCCGTCGTTTGTTTCAATCACCCCGTCAAATACATTGAATGAACCTGAAAGAATTTGTGCTGTAGCCTCGTCTACTTTTTCCTGTGTTCCATCTGCGCAGAAACTTGCAAGGTCTGTCACTTCTACAAGTCCTTCTTTCATACCACCATAATAATTTGAACCATCCCATGTGCCGTCAATAATGCTTTCTACCGCTGATGTATAATATGCGCTCCAGTTCCAAATAACGCTGCACAAACAAGAATCCGGAGTTTCCTTACTCATATCAGAATTATATCCAATTCCGTATACTCCCCTTTCCTGCGCCAGTGTCTGTGGATAAGGCGTATCGCAGTGCTGCGACATTACATCACATCCCATATCTAACAGCTCTTCTGTTGCTGCCTTTTCAGCTTCAGGATCGAACCAGCTGTTTGTAACTTTTACATATATGACTGCATCCGGGTTCACTGAATATATACCCATTGCAAATGCATCAATACCGCCTGTTACTTCTGAATTAGAGGAATCCTGTGCAGCAACATACCCGATTTTATTGGTTTTTGTGTTCATTCCTGCAACAATGCCACTTATATATCTTGCTTGATAGATTCGACCAAAGTAATTGTTGAAATTTTTGCCATTACTCATATATCCTGTTCCATGTGAAAAATATATGTCCGGGTATTTTTCTGCCATATCGGATGTCGGCTGCATATAACCCCAGCTTGTAGTGAAAATCACATTACATCCTTCATCTATACATTCCTGAATGGCTGTGCAGATTGCTTCTGCATCTCCATCATCTACATTCAGTTTTCGTACGATCTGATCGTCTGTTAGTCCGAGGTTTGCCTGCATTCCCTGAATGCCTATGTCATGTGTATATGAGTATCCGCTTCCTTCTGCCGGGTCTGAAATATGTAATACCCCAACTTTTATTTCTTCTTTAGGTATTCCTTTGCTATCTTCCACTACCTCCGTCGGTTTTTCATATCCCTTATTGGTTGCATAATCATCCATATTTTCACTTCCGCAGGCAGTTAATAGAAACAAACATGATAGGAAGATGGATAAACATTGACATTTTCGTACTTTTTTCATTTGTTCTTTGAACCTCCTTTTGTGTTTAACTTTGCTTTGCCATGATATTTCAAATCCTGAATGATTGGAAAATAATACTAATTATTTAACATTATCATTATATTCAGCTGAAAATGTTTTTGGCAATATAAATAATAAGGTTTTAAGAAATGATTTTAAAGTAATAGATAAAAAATAAGGATGAGATAGAAATAAAAATCAGTTGAATCCACGTCTAAGGTAATGATATACTGTGCGTATGTCTGATTGATGGAAAGAGGAGTACGAAAATGGTAGCAGATGTGGTAATGGATACTTTACTTGACGGGATAAAACTGTTTCCGTTCTTACTTATTACCTATTTGGTAATGGAATATATAGAACATAAGACCAGCAGTAAAACACAGCAAATCATGAAAAACGCAGGAAAATGGGGTCCCATCGCGGGCAGTATTCTGGGGGTAGTTCCGCAGTGTGGATTTTCTGCTGCAGCTTCTAATCTGTATGCAGGGCGCATTATTACGGTGGGAACGCTGGCAGCAGTATTTTTATCAACATCAGATGAAATGCTCCCTATTTTAATATCTGAGCAGGTAAACCCTGTTACTATTATTCGAATTCTTGCAGTGAAAGTTTTAATCGGTATGGTAATAGGCTTTCTTTTAGATCTTATTATTCGCCGGAAAAAGGGAACTGAAAAAGAAGAATTTCGCATTGAACACATGTGTGATCATGAGCACTGTCATTGTAAAGAAGGAAAAATTTTCAGGTCTGCATTCAATCATACGTTACAGATTTTTATCTTTATTCTTGTAATCTCTTTTTTGCTTAATCTGTTGATTGGTTATGTGGGAGAAGATAAGCTTGCAGCGCTTATTTCCGGTAAACCTGTTTTAGGACCGATGCTTTCTGCACTGATTGGATTGATTCCTAACTGCGCGTCTTCTGTGGTGCTGACTCAGCTTTATTTGGAAGGGGTACTGGGAGCAGGGGCTATGATAGCAGGATTACTATCCGGATCCGGAGTCGGACTTTTGGTGTTATATAGAGTAAATGATGATTTGAAGGAAAATCTTAAGATTACAATCATGCTTTATGCAGTAGGGGTTGTATTTGGAATTCTGATTGAGATGCTGGGGATTGTGTTTTAAAGAAACAAAAAAAGCACCATCCCCAAGGCTCTTATGTCCTCAAAAATGGTACTCCTAAGTGCACCGCCAGGGGCTCGAACCCTGGACACCCTGATTAAGAGTCAGGTGCTCTACCAACTGAGCTAGCGGTGCAAATTTATTTTATCTGTCGTTTCATTTACAACGCAAGTGTTATTATAGTATAATGTCATTTGATTTGCAAGCTTTTTTTTAAAAAAATTTTTAGAAGGAATGAAAAATAAAAAATGATCTTTGATACGCATGCACATTATGATGATGAAGCCTTTGATAAGAACAGGGGTGAACTGTTAAAAAAAATGAAAAGTGAGGGTGTGGGTTTTATTGTAAATGTAGGCGCCAGTATGGATTCTGTGAAAACGACACTGGCACTTGCAAAAGAATATCCCCATATTTATGCAGCCATCGGTGTACATCCCTCAGAGACGGAAAAATTGTGTGAACAGGACATGCAGTGGCTTAGGGAGCAGGTTCCCAACGAGAAGGTGGTTGCCATCGGTGAAATCGGGCTTGATTATTATTGGCCGGAGCCGGATCATCCTACTCAGAAGAAATGGTTTGAGAGACAGCTATCACTTGCCAGTGAAGTAAAGCTTCCCGTTGTTATACATTCAAGAGATTCTGCAAAGGATACTCTTGATATTTTAAAAGGATGGCATAAGGAACTGCATGGAGGGGTGATTCACTGCTTTTCCTACACGAAGGAAATCGCAAGGGAATATTTAAATATGGATTACTATTTCGGAATTGGCGGTGTTCTTACCTTTAAGAATGCCAAAAAGCTGATAGAAGCTGTGGAATACATTCCTTTGGATAGAATCTTATTGGAAACAGATTGTCCTTATCTTGCACCGGAGCCATATCGCGGAAAGAGAAACCAATCTTCTTATATTGACTTTGTGGCTCAGAAGCTTTCTGAAATTAAAAAGCTTGATAAGGAAGAGATCTTGATGCGTACCATGGAAAATGCAAGGAAATTTTATGGGATAGATTAAAAGGAGAGCAACTAGCATGGCTTATTTGGCAACACCTACGGCAACTACCGAGGTAATAAAAAAGCATGGTTTTAATTTTCAAAAAAAATTTGGACAGAATTTTTTGATTGATGCCAATATTCTGGAAAAAATCGTAGATTCCGCAAAAGTCACAAAAGATGACTGTGTAATAGAAATTGGTCCCGGAATTGGCACAATGACGCAATATTTAGCAGAGCGCGCCAGAGAAGTGGCTGCTGTGGAAATTGACAAAAATTTAATTCCCATTCTGAAAGAGACACTTTCTGAATATGATAATGTGACTATCATTAATGAAGATATTTTAAAGGTTGATATCAACAGACTGGCAGAAGAAAAGAACGGAGGCAGACCCATCAAGGTAGTGGCAAATCTGCCTTACTATATTACAACACCTATTATTATGGGATTATTCGAAAGCCATGTACCTTTATCCAGTATCACGATCATGGTTCAAAAGGAAGTGGCAGATCGTATGCAGGTAGGACCCGGAACAAAGGATTACGGAGCACTCAGTCTTGCAGTGCAGTATTATGCCAGACCGGAAATCGTGGTAAATGTCCCCCCAGCCTGTTTTATGCCAAGGCCTAACGTGGGAAGTGCAGTGATACGCCTTACCAGATTTGAAAAACCTCCTGTTAAGGTAGATGATGAAAAAAAGATGTTTTCCATCATTCGTTCTGCTTTTAATCAGAGAAGGAAGACATTGGCAAATGCTCTTGCAAACGGTTTTTGTCATGTCGACAAAGATGGAAAGGCGGTACATGTAAGCAGGCAGGAGGTTTGTGAGGTTCTTAATCAAATGGGAATCAGCGAAACCATCAGAGGAGAAGCGCTCACATTGGAGCAATTTGCGCTTTTAAGCAATTTATTGAAAGCATGATACAACATATATGGATAAAAAAACCAGTTAATCGCCATATATTGAGGATTTATCGCATATTTTTTTGACATACGAAAGGGCATATGGTAAACTTAAAAAATGAAAATAGGATAATTATGCCCTGTGGCGATAGAATGTATGAGGTGAGTACCTTGGATAAGTATGAATACAAAGTGCGTGCGGATGAAATTAAGTCCCTGATCTCAGAGGGAGAATATGCAGAAGCAGTTAAGATAGCAGATACTATTGACTGGCGTAGAGTAAAGAGTGTGATGATGCTCTGTACCATCAGTGATTTGTACAAGATAAACAGAAGATATGAGGACAGCAGAGATATTCTTCTTCTTGCTTATGAAAGACATTCCGGTGGACGCCTGATAGTCTATTCTTTGTGTGAATTGTCAATTAAACTGGGAGAATATGTACAGGCATTGGAATACTATAAGGAATTTGTACAGCTTGCCCCTAAGGATAGCGGTAGATATATTCTTCAGTACAAATTATATGAGGCTCAGGAAGTAAGCTTAGAGGAAAGAATCGAAGTTTTAGAGGAGCTGAAGAAACGGGATTATCGTGAGAAATGGGCGTATGAGCTGGCATATCTCTACCACAGGGTAGGACTTGCTTCCAAGTGTGTGGAAGAATGTGATGAGATGGTACTCTGGTTTGGAGAAGGCAGATATGTGCTAAAAGCGCTGGAACTTAAAATGCTCCACGAACCTCTCAGCGAAGAGCAGCAGATTAAGTATGAGCAGATGAAACAGACAGGCGGATATATGCTGTCTGATTACGCGGCAGACCAGCAGGCGATTCGCGAGGAGGCAGAAAAAGAAACTGAGGATGAGGAGGACAACGAATTTAGTCTTCAGGAAAATATTCTTACAGATACCACCAGAGAAATGCCTGCCAAGGAAGAGCTTGATATACAGGTAAAGCCTGTGGATGTCAGCCAGTATAATACCATCAACCTTCAAAAAGAATTAGCGGAAAGCATGAAGGAATTCCTGGATCAGAACAAGACACAGGAGATGCCGGAACCTGAAGAAGTTCAGCCACTGGAACAGGTAAATCAAGAGGCTGTTGAATCAGAAGAAAAATCAATGGATCGGGAGCCTGTTCTGAATCAGAATACGGATGAAATAAAGCTGATTACAAGACCGGAACAGAACCCGGAACAGGAGTCAGAGGAAGTCTTTTTTGGAAATACGGAAGAGGTAAATATTCAGGATGTAGTCTCAGAACTGGAGGAGAAAAACAGTACTGCTGCACATTTTGCTCCTGTAAGTGAGGAAATCAGAGCTGTTTCAGAGGATGCTCCTTCAAAGACAGAGGTCTCAGTACAGGAGTCTTCATTTAAAGCAGCAAGCCCTGATCCGTCTATCAGCAACACCGGAGTAATCAGAACCTTCCATAAGCCGTCAGGATATGACGATATTCTCTCTCAGGAATATGACGGACAGATTTCTCTGGTAGTTCCTGAGGAAGAAAAAATTGAAAAGCAGATTACAGGTCAGCTCAGCATTGACGATATCATGGCAGAGTGGGAAAAGATGAAGCAGGAAAATGAGCGCAAACGGATGGAAGAAATCCGTAAGCGGGTTCATCAGCAGACGGATACTCTTTTTGCTGATTTTGATGAGTCCACGAAGTCAGGTCTTTTGGAAGAGCTGGAAAAAGCAATGGTAACTGCAGCGATCAAGGAAGAAAAAGAGAAGGCTGCAATGGAACGACCAAGAGTGGTCAAAGTTGCTGATATTGAGAATAAAGCCAATACGGCACCGGCAGAAGAGACTTCTAAGAAAACCGTGAAAGAAGAAAGTCCGGAACCGGAGACCCCTCAACCTATAAAAGTAGAGGAAGAGGTTTCGGAAATCGAAGAAGTGGAAGAAGTTCCAGAGAACGAGGAAATTGCACAGGAAGCTGTTTCGGAAGTGGGGGATATTGAAATTACAGAATCGGAACCCACAGAACCGGATGCAGATTCAGAGTCTGAAGAAGCTTCGGAGAAGGAACCAAATACTACAGAAGTTTTGGAAAAGGAAGAAGAAAATAAGTATTCTGTTCGCGAAATGACAGATGGTGAGAGAGAACAGTTTGCTCCCTTTATTCATCATAAGAGAACGAGAAAGCAGATCGTAGAGGCAATTGATAACATCAGCATGGCATCTTATACCGGTAACGTGATTATTACAGGTGAAGAGGGGACAGGAACAACTGCTCTTGCAAAGTTGTTGGTGAAAGAAGTTCAGCTTTCTGACAGCAATTTTTCGGGCAGGGTAGCTAAGATTTCCGGTTCCACCATGAATAAGAAGGATGTTGCGGCTACTTTATCCAAGCTTTCGGGCGGTGCACTGATTATAGAGGATGCCGTATCTATGAAAAAGGCAACCGTGGAACAGCTGTTAAAGGAATTGAATCAGGAGGAAAAAGGGCTTATTGTTCTTTTGGAAGATACAAAAGCTAATATGAATGGATTCCTGACAAAATATCCGAATTTGACAGATGCTTTTAATCTTCGGGTTGATGTGGAGGCTCTGGACGATCAGACACTTGTAAGATACGCTCAAAAATATGCGCTGGAGCAGGAATATTCCATTGATGAACTGGGTATTTTAGCGCTGCACACAAGAATTGCAGACATGCAGACCAGTGATCATGAGGTTACCTTATCAGAAATTGAAGAATTAGTCGATGAAGCAATTTATTATGCGGATAAAAAGACGCCGAAACATTTCTTTGATATTCTTGTAGGAAAGAGGTATGATGAAGAGGACATGATTGTTTTGCGGGAAAAGGACTTTATGCATTATTAAACTGGGGGTTTAAGGTATGGATATAGCAGGAAAAAAAGCAGAAAATGAAGTTTTTATTTCAGAAGCAGATCAGTATTTATTTGCACAGGGGACACATTACGACATTTACAAAAAGCTGGGGGCACATCCATCTGTACAAAATGGGCAGAAAGGAATGTTTTTTGCAGTCTGGGCTCCTAATGCAGCAAGTGTCCATGTAATTGGAACTTTTAATAACTGGAATGAAACAGCAAATCCCATGAAAAAATTGGGACCGGGTGGAATCCATGCAGTATTTGTTCCGGGAGTAGGAGTTCATGAGTTGTACAAATTTCTTATAACAACGCCATATGGTGAAAAGCTGTATAAGGCAGATCCTTTTGCTAACAGCGCAGAGCTTCGTCCCGGTACAGCTTCCAGGACAGTGGATATATCCGGGTTTAAATGGACAGACGATGGGTGGATGAAAGAGCGGGAAGGCAAAGACTATAATCATGAGCCTTTGGCAATTTATGAATGTCATATTGGTTCATGGATGCGTCATCCAAGACCGGATGAAAAAGCATTTTACAATTATCGTGAGTTTGCAGACAGAATTGTAGAATATCTAAAGGAAATGAAGTATACCCATATTGAACTGATGGGTATTGCAGAATATCCTTTTGACGGTTCCTGGGGGTATCAGGTAACTGGTTATTATGCACCTACCTCCCGCTATGGAGAGCCGGAAGACTTTATGTATCTTGTGAATAAACTTCACAAAAATAAAATTGGTGTAATTCTTGACTGGGTACCGGCTCATTTTGCTACAGATGCCCATGGTCTTGGAAGGTTTGATGGGCAGTGTATTTTTGAAGATCCCGATCCGCGAAAGGGTGAGCATCCTGAATGGGGAACCAAGATTTTTAATTACGGTAAGACAGAGGTAAAGAATTTCCTGATTGCTAATGTGTTATTCTGGATCAAGGAATTCCATATTGACGGTATTCGTGTGGATGCAGTGGCTTCCATGCTGTATTTGGATTACGGGAAAAAGGATGGACAATGGGTAGCAAATAAGTATGGCGGTAATAAAAATCTGGAGGCCATTGAGTTCTTTAAGCATATGAATTCTGTTGTGCTTGGTACATATCCCGGATTTTTGACGATTGCAGAAGAATCCACGGCATGGCCGAAGGTAACAGGAGCAGTAAAGGATGACGGACTGGGATTTTCCTTTAAGTGGAATATGGGCTGGATGCATGATTTTTGTGAATATATGAAACTGGACCCCTATTTCAGAAAGAATGATCATTACGCACTAACCTTTGCAATGTCCTACAATAGCAGTGAAAATTATATACTTCCTCTTTCACATGATGAAGTGGTGCATTTAAAGTGTTCTATGATTAATAAAATGCCGGGTTACGAGGTGGATAAATATGCAAATCTGCGCTGTGGTTATACTTACATGTTTGGGCATGCCGGCAAGAAGCTTCTGTTCATGGGTCAGGACTTTGGGCAGGAGAGAGAATGGAGCGAAGAAAGAGAACTTGACTGGTATTTGTTAGGTGAAGATTTAAACAAAGGGCTTCACGAATATGTTAAAGAGCTTCTTAATATTTACAGAAAGTATCCCTGCATGTATGAATTTGATAACTGCTGGGATGGATTTGAATGGCTCAGCTGTGATGATAAGGACAGAAGTACCTACAGCTTCTTTAGAAAATCTTCCACGGGAAGAAATAACCTGTTATATGTTATTAATATGACACCTATGAATTGGGAAAACTTCCAGCTGGGTGTGCCTAAAAAGAAAAAATATAAATTGCTGCTTTGCAGCACGGAAGAAAGATTCGGCGGTTCAGGAGCATCAATTCCAAAGGAAATTACTGCAAAGAAGGACAGCTGTGATTACAGGGATTACAGTATTACCTTTGATCTTCCAGCTTATGCAGCTGCAATATTTGTTTTTTAGCAGATGTTAAGAAAAGAAAAAGATATGCCGAAATAAAGGGTGAACGCAAGATGCGTTTACCCTTTTTATTGTATGCATGAGGTTATTATATGAATATTATGCTTGAAGGAACTAAAACAGGTTCCACCCAAACACATACAAGTGCAGGCAGGGATACAACTATATATCGTACACCGCAGGATACAGAAAAGGTTGAAAATTGCGGTTTTGCATTAGACATTTCTGGTACAGTTATGGATAACAGCGCTTATGCAGGTCATGGACGGACCACAGAAGAGGTTATGCTGGAAGCAGGGCAGCAGGATATTACTGCCCGGCGCAACTATATGGCAGTTATGTCTAATTCTATGTCAGATGAAGATTTTGCAAAGCTACAGAAGGAAGGATTTCATCCCGGCAGTACGGATGTTGAGACAGTTGTAACCATTGTAGATCATATAAAAGCAGCGCTTATAAAAGGCGGAAATCAGGTAACTGGTTATACAGATACCATTTCTGATGATGTGCTGAAGAACATTACCGGAAGTGAGACCTTTGCACAGGAGCTTAAGAAGCAGTTTGCACAGAAGGATATTCCTTTAACGGAAGAAAATGTAACTGCTGTAACTGATGCATGGAATATGCTGACAGAAGTAGGTTCCATGACAGAGGGCAGCGAAAAATATATGATTGAAAATAGTCTTGCCATTACGCCTGAAAATATATATACCTCCCGGTTTTCTGCATCCTATGACAGCAGCAGACAGGGAAAGGGCTATTATGCGGCAGGTGCAGTAGCCGGTTATTATGCCAAAAAACCGGAGGAGATTGATTTTGAAAAGCTTAAGCCGCAGATGGCAGGTGTAATCGAAGAGGCAGGATATGAAGTAAATGAGGATCGTCTTGCAGATGCAAAATGGCTGGTAGAAAAGGGAATCCCTTTAAATGTTGATACCTTTTCCCTTTTAAGTGACATTCGTAAGCAGACTTTTCCAATATCTTATCCGGATTTTGTTTCAGCTGTTACCTGTGCCATTGCTGATGGAACCGCTCCTGAAAAAGCAGATCTTACCCAGAAGCAGACCTGCATTGAACAGGCAGCAGAGCTTGTAGAGAAGCTTAGTGGAATAGAGAACAGGGCAGCAGACCTTATTATGATGAGAGAGCTTCCTCTTACCATAAAGAATTTACTGGCTATGCAGGATCAGATGAACCATGGTTCCGGTCAGGTTCTTTTGTCGGAGCAGGGGACGGAGAACACGCATGGACGCCGACTTCTGGAAGAGATCAGGCTATCTATGACGACAGAGGCAAATTTAAAGCTGTTAAAGAGCGGATATCAGATTGAAACTGCCCCTTTGGAGGAATTGGTTGCCAAATTAAAGGAGGCAGAAATCAGCTATAATAAAGCCCTGACCGGAGAGGTGGACGCCGGAAAGGCACAGGAGAAGGCATCACTTTATCAGGAAACGCTTACGGTAATACAGGGAATCTCGTCATCTCCGGCAGCTGTTCTGGCACAAATATCAGGAGAGGATACCCTAAAAGATATCTATTCTTATGGACTTGACCGAAGTCTTATTTATGAAAAGGCAGGTCAGACTTATGAGACGATGATGACAGCTCCAAGGATGGATATGGGGGATTCCATACAAAAAGCATTTCGCAACGTGGACACAATCCTTGAGGATATGGGTGTAGCACTTTCAGAAGCTAACAGACGCGGAGTTCGAATTTTAGGATATAACAATATTGAGATTACTGAAGAAAATCTTGCAGAAATCAGGGATAAAGATGATTTGCTGATTGGTGTAATCAGGGAAATGAAGCCGGGCCGGGTTTTAAAAATGATTCGGGAAGGAGTAAACCCTTTAAATATGCCGCTGGAAGAATTGAAGCAGTATCTGGGCAATCAAACTGATATTGCCGAAGAAATAGAGTCCTATAGCAGATTCCTTTATAAGCTGGAAAATCAAAAGGATATCACAGAGGAAGAAAGAAGTGCTTATATCGGCATTTACAGGCTGGTACGCCAAATTGAAAAGGGCGATGATGCAGCAATTGGAGCAATCTGGCAAAGCGGTGCTGAATTTACTTTGGGGAATCTTTTGAGTGCAGTAAGAAGCAGTAAGCGCGGACATATGGATTATTCCATCAATGACAGTTTTGGAGGCGTTGAATCTAAAGGCAAGGGCAGAGAAAAAATTACCGATCAGATTGCAAGAGCATTTGCCTCCGGTACTGTACCGGACAAAAAGGAAATGGAAGCGCTTGTTGAAAAAGCAGGCAATGAGACAGCCGGAGAAGAATTTGACAGGATGATTTTTGATCAGGCACGGAGCGCGGTAAGATCAGAGGATGCGATATATCAATATCTGGAAAATTACGGGCAGACGGTAACAACAGATCATCTCTTGTCAGCAGGTATGCTTTTGAAAAATCCGAGATCAATTTGGCGTGGTTTTAAAAGCAACTTTGATGTGCAGCCAGCAGATGAGAAAGAAAATTACATTGAAAAAGCGGGTTCAGAGGTTATCAAAGCTCTGGGCAGCCGGGAAGAAGTACAAACGGCATATGAAGGTTTTAGGGAAAGACTTCAGAATATGCTTAAAGATACAGCATTTACAGGTTCAAATACCGCGGTGGACGTGAAGGCGATGAGCACCCTTTACAAACACATTTCTTTCTTAAGTTCCATGGCAAGGGAAGAAAATTATGAAATTCCTGCAAATATCGACGGATCATTAACCTCTATTAATCTTAAGATTGTACATAGTAATCAGCAGGAAAGTAAGGTTGCCATAAGTTTTGAAACAGAAGAAATGGGAAAAACAGCGGCAGAATTTAAGCTGACGGAACAGGGGCTTACAGGATTTTGTATTTCTTCCTCTGATGAATGGACACAGAAGATGGAAGAAAGCAGAGAATTGCTTGAAGAGAAATTAAAAGAAGAGCAGATTCCCGTGGGAGAAATTTATTTTGCAACCGGCAAAAAGCTTAATCTGGAAGAATTTTCACTAAAGGAATCAAGTGGTCGACAGGCTCTTGGCAATTCAGGAACTCTTTACCGGGCGGCGAGAGCATTTATTGGATACATACAGGAAACAGGCTTAAAGAAAGGAAATACAGCTTATGAAAATCAGTTTTAATGCATCGGCAGTGCTTGCCAATAACTCATTAACCAGAAATGATAACAGATTACAGGATTCTTTAGCCAGACTCTCTTCCGGTCTTAAGATTGTAAATGCCAAGGATAATCCTTCCGGTCTTGCCATGTCAAAGCGAATGAACGCACAGATTGAAGGAATCAATCAGGCAACACAAAATTCCGGCGATGGAATATCCATCATTGAGATTGCTGACGGAACCTTAAGTGAAATTCACGATATTCTTCAGAGAATCAATGAACTCGCCGTAAAATCAAGTACGGGAACACTTACCGATGATGACCGGAAAATGATAAATGATGAAGCTCAGCAGTTGATGGAAGAAGTGGAACGGATGGCAAATGAGGCTGAGTTCAACGGACAAAACATTTTGGACGGTTCTTTTGATCTTAAAGGATATACAGATAAAGAAAACGTGAAACTGACCTATTGCAGTGAGAACATGAAGGCGGGAACTTATGATTATAAGATTGATGTGACTTATAATGATGATGGTACAATTGCAAAAGCAGAAACAGCTGATGGGGAGATCAGCCATATTAATGGGAACAGCATTACTGTTACCCGGGGTAAGGACTCCGAAGTAAAGCTTCACATTGAGCCGGAGGCAGGTCAGGCTGCAGGAACAGTACATACGGTAAACACAAGCATACAGATAGAAAATTTTGGCGCTATGGATATGCAGATCGGAGCAAACGAAGGACAGCAGCTGTCTATTAAAATTCCTAAAATTTCTCTTGAAAATATTGGAATTTCAGGCGCAGACTTAAGCACACAGGAGGGTGCTGCAGATGTATTAAGCAAAATGGGGGATGCTGTAAAATTTATATCTTCCGTGCGAAGCCGGCTGGGTGCATATCAGAATCGTCTGGAGCATACTATCAACAGTCTGGATATTACCAATGAAAATATGACAGCCGCCTACTCCCGTATTATGGATGTGGATATGGCAGAAGAAATGACAGAGTACACAACCGTACAGGTATTATCACAGGCAAGTACATCCATGCTGGCACAGGCGAATGAAAGACCTGCACAGGTATTACAGCTGTTACAGTAAATAGTGTGAAGAATTAGAAGGAAAGGCTCAGGATATGACAAAGGAATTAAAACAGCAATATACCCTGAAAATTACTCAGGCAAATAAAACTCAGCTGGTAGTTATTCTCTATGAAATGCTTCTCATTTATCTTGATGAAGCACAGAAGGCTCATGAGGAAAACAGCAGAGAAGGGTTTCGGGAAGGAATCAGAAAAGCCAGAGGCTGCCTTAAAGAACTGATGGCATCTCTGCATTTTGAATATGAGCCTGCCATGAATCTGCTGCAGCTCTATCTGTATGCCAACAGGGAACTTGCAAGAGCAGATATCAGAAACAGCCTTAAGGAGCTGGATCATGTAAGAATGGTCATGACCAGACTCCATGAGGCATATGCGGCAATCAGTAATCAGGATACCTCCGGTCCGGTTATGGAAAATACCCAGACCGTTTATGCCGGGCTTACCTACGGAAAAACAGCTCTTACTGAAAATTTATCCGATCAGGGAAGCAGCAGGGGTTTCCGTGCTTAAAGGTGCAGAATGTGTACTTTCTTCGGGCAGCAGGCTTAAGGCCGCTGCCTGTTCTAATAAAAATTTATAACGTTTCATGACAGAATTTAACTCATAAATATAACAGTCAATTAAATCAGGCTCTGTTACATTATCAAATCCTGCATATGCGACTTCTAAAGCTCTTTTTGTTTTTTCCAGATCAGACAGCAGGGCATTTCGCTCAATCTCTTTTTCTGATAAGGTTCGATTTGTGCGTGAACTTTGGCTAAAATACATTTTCATAATTTTCAGATCTTCCTTTTCCATAACAGATAACCTTATTACATACTATTCACGGATTATCCAATAATTACCTTTATGCTATGAGTATAAGCAGAAAAAATCTTCTTTATTCCGTCATAAGTAAAAAAACTGGGACATATATTGAACGGAAGAAGGGAGTGATTTTATGGATACATATATGAGCATTTATATGATAGTCGGAGTTCTGGCTTTGGTGCTGTTAATTGGTGTTATGAAGAGCAGGGCAGAGTGGATCATCAATTTTTTTCTGCGTGGAATCATGGGACTCATGGTAATTTATTTCCTGAATTTTTTGCTTGCAGACTATGTACCGGGAGTGTGTATAGGGTATAATTTCGTCACTTTTTTAACGAGTGGAATCCTTGGTTTTCCAGGGGTTGCGATGCTATATGGCATAAATTTTTATATGCTTTTGTAAAAAGTTAACAAAGTTGAAAAAAATAAAGTTAACTACTTTACAAGTATTAAAATCTTTTTTATAATTCATTCTACAAACAAGAACGTTCTTCAAAATCTTTTTTGTTTGGTCGGATGGCACGGCAATGTGTCATGGATCATCTTCAGTTTCACTTGGAAGGTTTCCTTCCGGAAATCAACATTTATATTTTCAAATTTGATTGAATCATCAGAAAGGGGGATCTATTGGACAAAAGAATCCTTGCGATTTTTGACAGCGAGGAGGGATATGCATATCGGCTGATGGAGTTTATGAGCGGAAAGAAAAATCTGCCTTTTGAGGTATATGTTTTTACCGATGGAGAGAAATTTTACTCCTGTGCCCAAATTACAAATATTGAATGTCTTCTCATATCAGAAAGCGCATATAAACAGGAAGTGGAGACTCTGAAAATTCCACACATTATTATTCTAAGCGAAAGCGGAGCAAATCTAAGCAAAACATTACATCATATCAGTAAATATCAGTCATGTGAAATGATTTTCCATCAAATAATGGAATATTATACAGACCGATCAGAAACAGTACCCATAGCCTTAAGAACAGGATTACGGAAAATGAAAATAATAGGGATTTATACGCCTGTTGGAAGATGTCTTCAAACCACGTTTTCCCTGACGCTTGGACAGATGCTTGCGAGGCAGTTTAAAACTTTGTATCTGAATTTTGAGGTTTATTCAGGATTTTCCAGGATGCTTTCCAGAGAATTCCGCAGTGATATTACAGATCTAATGTATTATTTTAATTCTGCCAGAGAAAAGCTGGTATGTCGGCTGGAGAGTATCGTCGAAACGGTAAGTGGGCTTGATTTTGTGCCACCGGCACAAATGATACAAAACCTGAATGGAATCAGAGGTGCCCAGTGGCTGGATTTATTTCATGAGATAGAAAAGACCAGCGAATATGAATATCTGATACTGGATCTTACAGACGGAATTATGGATTTATGGGACGTTCTGCGGGGGTGTGATCACATTTACACTATTACCAAAGGAGATCCTCTGGCAATAGCAAAAGTGGAACAGTATGAAAAGATTCTGGAGGATATGGATTACGGGGATATTACTGCCAAAACTACCAAATGGAGGCTTCCTGTGTTTAAGCAGCTTCCGGTCTGCTTCGAGGAACTGACTTATGGGGAGCTTGCCCGGTATATCCGCACGCAGGTTTTTCCCGAACTTTTCGGGGAGGATGCAGATGAATACAAAAGATGACAAAAACCTGCAGGAGCTGATCATAAGCAGACTGGATCTGTCCAAACATATGAGTGCGGATGAAATACGGGAATTGATTGATGTGGAAATTCAAAAGGAGAGCAAAAAACGGCATCTGGATGTTCGCATCAGAGAAGAGATAGGAAGAGAAATTTTTCATTCTGTCAGGCAGCTGGGAATTTTACAGGAGCTGATTGAAAACCCGGAAATCACTGAGATTATGGTCAACGGTACACAGAGTATCTTCATAGAGCAGAAAGGAAAGCTGAAACAACTGGATATATGTTTTGACTCGACCGAAAAACTTAAACATGTAATTTGGCAGATTACAGCAGGCTGCAATAGGGTGGTAAATGAAGCTTCTCCCATTGTGGATGCCAGATTGCCGGATGGCGCCAGAGTAAATGTGGTACTTGACCCTATTGCCATTAATGGTCCTATTCTGACCATCAGAAGATTCCCGCCTGACCCTATTACCATAGATCAGCTTCTTCGGATGGGTTCTTTGACGGAAGAATGTAAGGATTTGCTTGAAAAACAAGTGCAGGAAGGCTGCAATATTCTGGTAAGTGGAGGAACCGGATCAGGGAAGACTACTTTTTTAAATATTCTGTCACAATTTATACCTAAGACAGAAAGAGTTATCACGATTGAAGACAGTGCGGAGCTGCAAATCAGAAATATTCCCAATCTGGTCAGTCTTGAGACAAGAAATGCAAATGTAGAAGGCTGCAGGGAAATTACCATTCGTGATCTGATCAGGACTTCCCTGCGGATGCGGCCGGACAGGATTATCGTCGGAGAGGTACGGGGAAAGGAAGCTGTAGATATGCTCCAGAGTGTCAATGTTGGACACAGCGCCATGACGACAGTACATGCAAACAGCGTCAGAGATGTGGTCAGCCGCCTGGAGACAATGGTGCTTATGGGAATGGAAATGCCTCTTTCTGCCATACGAAAACAGATTGTATCAGGCTTTGATCTGATGGTTCATCTGGGAAGGCTCAAGGATGGAAGCAGACGGGTTTTGGAGATTGCAGAGCCTTTGGAAATTCGTGAAGGGGAGGTTATTATGCGGACCATTTACCGACTTGAGCAGAAAGGAATACCTGCAAATGAGAAAAAGTAACAGTGAAAGGATACTTCTTCCATTTACGAAAAGGGAAAGGTGGATATTGGCAGCAAAAAGCGTAATGGTGGTGCTGATATTGGATTATTTTTTTTACCAATCATGGCTGGCTGTTTTTCCTTTGGCGGCAGCAGGATTTCTTTATTGCCGGATGGAAAAGAAAATTCTCTATGAAAAGAAAAAAGATTTGGCACTGGAACAGTTTAAAGAATTAATGCTGTTAGTTTCCACCGGACAAAAAGCAGGATATTCTGCGGACAATGCTTTTCTCTCAAGCTATCAGGATATGAAGGTGCTTTACGGAAGTAGCAGCAGTGTCTGCATCATGATAGATATGTTAAAAGCGGGAAAAGAAAATCATATTCCGTTTACGGAGCTATGGAAGCAGATTGGAGAAAAAATTCATATTGAAGAAATCAGAGAGTTTGCAGATATTTATGAAATTTCCCATAAGAGCAGCGGAAACGTTGCAGCAGTTATGGAAAAGACAGCAGAGATTATCGTCCGAAAAATTGAGACAGAGAAAGAGATTGCCGTTATGATAAGCGCCAAAAGGCTGGAACAGAAGATTATGAATATGATGCCGTTTCTGATTATGCTTTATATCAGTATAGTATATCCGGGATATTTTGAACCACTTTATCATTCCTTACCCGGCGTTTTGATAATGAGCGTCTGCCTGCTTGTCTATCTGTGCGCTTACGGGCTGTCAGTTTACATCATTTCCATCAAAATATAAAGAAGGAGGATCTATGAAAAACCCGTTTTTTCAGTTAGCAGCATGGATATATGGAAAGCATAAGCAAAACCGGTCAAATGGCAGAAATCAGATGATATATAAGGAATTGTCACAATTGCATCCATTTGAGGATCAGGAAAAACTTTATGAAAATTATCAGATCAAAAAAATGGCAACAGTAGTTTCTGCTTGGACTGTAGAAATAATTTATGTGATATTCTTTCACTTTTCTAATCGGTCAGAGAACAGATGGATGGAAGGGGCGTTGTTTTTACTGTTATCCGGAGTACTGATTTCAATGGCAATGGACAGTGACTTAAAAAAGAACTGCCGGAAAAGAAGCAGGCAGTTACTTATGGATTATGGGAGATTTGTTAACAGGCTAAGGCTGTATTTATCCGCCGGGCTTACCCTAAAAAATGCGTTTGTCAGAATTATGAGAGAATTAAAGAAAGAAAAGAGAGGAAAAGAGAAATGTTATCTACAGGAAGAAATGCAGATAGCATGTTATCGGTTAGAAAATGGTGTGTTAGAGGAAAAGGTTTATCAGGACTTTGGCAGACGATGTGACGAAATGCCTTACAGAAGATTATGTTTTTTGTTGGCAATGCATTTAAAGCAGGGTAATCATCAACTTTTGTTACTGCTTGAAAAAGAGGCGGACAGTGCACAGGAGGAGAGAAGAAATATGGCAAAAAAACTGGGAGAAGAGGCAGGAACCAAATTGCTCTTTCCAATGATGCTGATGCTTGGCATAGTAATGTTTTTGATACTAATCCCTGCTTATTTCAGCTTTGGGACTATTTCATAAGAAGAACATAAAATCGAAATGGAGGATGAAAAATGAAAACAATTAAGAAAAGATTCATGGAACAATGTAAGGATAACAGAGGTATGGGCACAGTAGAAATGATATTAATCATTGTGGTATTAATCGGTCTGGTGCTGATTTTTAAAAATCAGATCCAACAACTGGCAGCAGTAATTTTTGACAAAATATCCGTAGACAGCGCTGCAATTTTGTCCTGATGAGGGGATATTTGACAGTGTTTCTGGCGATGTCTTTATCTGTATTGACCGGTTTTATTCTGCTGCTTGCCGGAGGCGCAATCAGAAATGAAGAAAAAGTCAGGTTGGAATGTGCTTTAGACACAGGCATGAATGCGGTACTTTCCGAATATCATATTGGATTGTTTGAAAGATATGGACTTTTATATGTGGATGCTTCTTATTTAGGGCGTGCCCCGGCAATATCCAACGTAGAAGAAAGACTGATGTTTTATCTAAAAGAGAATACAGAAAAGACATTGGAAGGAGAGCATACGCCTTGGGGAAACCTGCATATTGAAAAGGTACAAATCCCCTGTTTTGAAACAGCAGCCGCCAACAGAGGAGCATCCATGAGAAATCAGGCAGTTTGTTATGTGGAAGATGTTGGAATGAAGGAACAGGAGAAAGAAGCCTTTTTGCATATAGAAGAGATCAGGGCGCTGGAAGATAATGATCCTATAACAGAGTGGAATGACATTATGGAACAGCTGGCAGGGATAGAACTTCCCCGGATTTTAAATGAAAAAGGAATATGGGAGGAGGTTCCCTTGTCCAATCCAGCAGATTGGGTGTTTGGGCTTATAAACAGCGATATTTTGTATCTGGCAGGAATTGAACCGCAAAATATTAATCCGGCACATGTTTCTCTGGAAGATTATATTTCTCACAGACAGATTGAAAACATAAATTCAGATGACCAAAGGGAAAAAAATGATACAGAGCTTTTTGCATCATATTTATTTCATCAGATGGGCTGTCTGAAAGGTGTAAGGGAAGGTTCTCTTCTTACCTGCCAATTAGAGTACCTTGTCCAAGGCAAGGATTCTGATTTGGAAAATGTGAGAGGGGTGGCAGAGAAGCTAATGCGTTGGAGATTTTCAGACAATCTTTCAAGAGCCATATCCGACGGAGATTTAAGAGCGCAGGCTATGGATGCAGCAGAAAAATTACAGGCTGTTCAACTAAAAGAAGCATTAAGGGACCCGGTTGCAGAGAGTATTTTGTATGCATGCGCTTTTCTGGAAAGTATTGGAGACATTCAGTCCCTTTACAACGGCGGCAGAGTGCCGGTGAGAAAAACGGGTCATCAGATGTCGGTGAATCAAGTATTGCATGGGAACTTCTGTGCGACAAATAGCAGTAGTGGGCTGACCTATGAACAGTATCTTGCCTGTATGCTTTTACTTACAGAAGACGACATTTTAAATTTAAGAGCAATGGATCTAATGGAAATGGATATTCGTTATAGTGACGGAAACCATAATTTTGCCATGGATTGGTGTATAGAAAGATATGAGGCGACTGTAATCGCAAAATCAGGCTTTGGAATTAATTTGTCTTTAAGACGAAAATACGGTTATTTCTAATGGATACCGGAAGAAAGGAAAAGTGCTCTCCTTAGGTGAGCATAGTAACTATTAACAAGCAAATGATAAGAATCCCTTCTCTCAAATTCTACCAAATAAAAATATTAAGGTTTATCAGGAGAGCATTTTTTCTTTCTTCCGGGAAGCTGAAAGCAGGAATGACGCTGGAAGGATGTATGGTTCTTCCGATTTTTCTTTTCTTTATGATGACGGTTATGTTGAGCATTGAAACAGTGCGGTTTCAGAGCCATATTCAGGAAGCATTATATCAGGCAGGAAATGAAAGAGCGTTTTCGGAATATCGAGTAAAGTATCAGGGAAAAACAAAAGTGAATTCACAGGAGCAAATAAAAGAATATCTTGAAAGTCAGCTGTATCCTTATCTTTGTGTGAAGGGAGGAAAAGAAGGTATAAGGTTTCAGGATCTATCCGTTACAGAGCAGGGAAAGATTGAATATGTCCTAAGCTGCCGGATTAAGCCGTTCATTGAATGGCTTCCCATAGGCGATGTTGTTATGAATGACAGGTTTTTCAGTCATTCATGGATCGGTTACAGCAAAATAGAGTCGCAGGACGGTAATGTCGTGCCGGAGATTTATGTATATGTGACCCGGACAGGGAGCAGATATCATATGTCCTATGAGTGTACACATCTGAACGTTCAGGTACATATGGAAGAGTACGAAAATCTTTTCGGTCTGCGAAATCAGTCTGGTGGAAAATATTATGCCTGCGAGAGATGTAAACCTCTGGCAGAGGGCACAGTTTATATTACAAATGATGGAGACTGTTATCATGGTCAGGCAGATTGTTCTTCTCTTAAGAGAACGATTTGTATGATTCCATTAAGTGAGGCAGCAGGATATAGTCCCTGCAGCAAATGTGCAGGAAAGAAGGAAAGGGCTTTTTAAGGGCAATGAAGACTGTGGCATATTGTGGGGGACTTTTATTTTTGGCAGTACTTTCGGCAGAGGACATCAGAGAAAAGAAAATATCTGCCTGTAAAATTTTTATTTTTGCTGTTTTTGCAGTGATATACAGAGGACTTGAATATCAGTATCCCTTTTCGGAAATAGTGTGTTGTATTCTGCCCGGAGGAATCTTGCTCTTGGTATCGTTATTGACAAAAGAGAGCATTGGATATGGGGATGGCGTAGCGGTTATGGTACTGGGATTGTGGACAGGAGCCTGGTTTACGGCAGGAGTTCTGTGTGTTGCTGTTATATTGGCAGGATTATTTGGAATAGGTTATCTGGTAATGGGAAAGCGGGATGCGATTCCCTTTATCCCCTTTTTATTAGTCGGATTGGAGGTAATGTTATTTTATGCATAAAAAATGGAAGGGTTATTTTACGATAGAGGCTACCTTTATACTTCCTATTATTCTGTTTCTTTACTTACTGATTATCTCGGCTGCTCTTTTTCTGTATTGTCGCTGTGCAATTTCTCAGAATAATTTTCTTCTTGCAATGAGAGCAGCAAGATTTACTCAGGGAGAAGATTACTATGGAGAGATTATTTATGGAAATACAAAAGATGGTTCATGGCAGGCAGAAGATTATGTAAAGGAGCGACTTACTCAAATAGAAAATCATTATCCCTTTTATCCTGCCCGGGGAGGGGAATGTAAAGTAGATGAAGGATATGCGCTGGTAGAAACAGGGCAAAGGTCATCAAAGCTTCTGATTACAAAAAAGGTGCAGAGACTTAACCCGGTAGAGATGGTCAGAAAGGGGAGAAAGGAGCAAAATGTTTGAGACAAAGTATTATAAAGATTATAGGCATAATTATTTAATTATTAAAGATAATGGATGCCTTCAGAATAATGTATATCAATGTAAGATGATAACGGAAAATAGAATCAAAGGGCTGCTTCCGTGTCAGGAAAGATATATTAACGGAGATATTCTTTTGTATTATGAGATCACTTCAAAGCAGAGTGTTTTCAGTATTTATGAGAACAAAAGTATCGGAAGGGAACAGTTGTACATTTTTTTCGTACAGCTGAAAATAGTAAATGATATGCTTCAAAAATATTTGTTGGATGGAAATGGAATTGTTTTACTTCCTGAGTATATTTTTCAGAATCTTGAGACAAGTGAGTATTCCTTTCTGTATTATCCGGAACCGGAGGAGGATAGTTTTTCGCAGCTTATGGAGTTCTTTATTGCAAGAGTAGATAACGAAGACATGAAGGCGGTAGAGCTTGTATATAAAATTGCTGATTTGATTCATAGTGAACAATTTGTTCTGGATGAGGTGCTAAAGTGGTTTCAGGAAGATACATACCTTTGCGTAGAGGAAGAAAAATCAGAATACCAGTTTAAAGGAGAAGAGCCCGCTCAACAGCTTCTGCCAGATAAAGAAGAACAGGAGGAAACAGAAGATGTTGGCAATAATATAAAAAGGAAAAACTACAGATTATTGCCGGTAGCAGGAGCAGGTATATTGGGCATTGTCATGTTATGTTATATTATGGTTTCTTATGAGTTATCTTATCAGGAAGAAATTTATCTAATGCTTGGACTAGCCGGATCAGGATTACTTATTGTAGGAAGTCTTATATACTTTTTTTATTCTAAATTTATGGAAAGGCTGCCAAAAGGAGAGACTTCAAAGGAGGAGAAATCAAATATTTACAGTTACAGAGATTCTTATGAAGAGTTTGAAATGGAG
The DNA here is from genome assembly GCA_029226935.1 of Bacillota bacterium. Taxonomy (GTDB): domain Bacteria; phylum Bacillota; class Clostridia; order Lachnospirales; family Lachnospiraceae; genus Suilimivivens. The sequence continues at coordinate 62,873 of JAQXYZ010000066.1, forward strand.
TCTAAAGTGGATGCTGGCAACACAATATTTATTCCCTGGACGGAGAATTGTGAAAATAAACTTTACAGTACAAATAAAAAATTCAGATGTCATATTGATTTAGGAAAACTTCCACTTACTGTTGGAAAGCTTGCAGGGGCTGTAGATATGGTAATTGATGAATCAAGCATTAGCCGTATGCATGCAAAATTCTCCAGAAAAGGAAATGAAATCCATATTACGGACTTAAATTCTACGAACGGAACCTTCAGAAATGGTGTCAGGCTCTCTCCAAATGCATCAGAAATAATTGAACCGGGAGATGAAATCCGACTGGGAAAATTAAAATTTATTTACAGATAGAAAAAACCGCTTTATACTGGATATAGTAGTCTAGTGAAAGGCAGTGTCAATATGAAGATAAATATTTATTATGGCGGCAGGGGTCTTATGGATGATCCTACATTATATGTAATTAATAAGATGCAGGCAGTTTTAGAGGAGCTCCATGTCACGGTAGAGAGGTTTAATTTGTATGAATTGAAGAACAGTATTACCACATTGCCCCAGACCATTAAGACTGCTGATGGCATTATTCTTGCTTCTACTGTGGAATGGTATGGCATAGGTGGATATATGCATCAATTCTTGGATTCCTGCTGGCTGTATGGAGATAAGGAAAAGATTGCCAAAACATATATGTGTCCGATAGTCATGTCAACTACTTACGGAGAAAGAGAAGGAAAACTGACACTTTCCGTTGCCTGGGAAATCTTAGGAGGGCTTCCATGCAGCGGCATTTGTGGTTATATTGCAGACACCTCCATTTTTGAAGGAAATGAAGATTATAATAAGATTATTGAAAAGAAAGCAGAAAATATGTACCGAACCATCAATCAGAAGCTGGCAAGCTTACCTGCAAGTAATCAGGCAGTAAAACAGATGGTTTCCATTACGAAAAACATTGACTTAACACCTCAGGAATCCGAACAGCTATCCCAGTATGCCTCTGATGACAGCTATGTTAAACGTCAGAAGCAGGATATACAGGAGCTTACAAGCCTTTTCAGGGATTTAATGGGAAACGCTGAAAAGGAAGATGGTAAGGAAGAGTACATTGCAGAATTTAAAGAGCATTTTGTTCCTCAGGCAGGGTTTAAGGCTGTTTATAAAATACAGATAGAAGGAAAAAGCAAAGCTCTTATTATAGAAATAAATGGTTCTGAGCATAACTATTACTATGGCAATGCAGATAATCCTGATGTCGAAATACAGATAAACAGAGAGACTATGGATGACATTACTTTTGCAAGGATGACTTTTCAGAGAGCATTTATGGGTGGCGCTATGAAGATGAAAGGTGACTTTAAAATCCTTCGCACACTGGATCAAATATTTGTATTTCAAGAGAGAATACTTTAAAATTTATGATACAAAGGAAGCACGAGAATGGTTTATTTCTTAAGGTGAATGCTTCGGAATGGAGGAAATATGAAACAGGATAATTGTATTTTTTGTAAAATTATAGCAGGGGAAATTCCTTCTCAGACGCTTTACGAAGATGATCGGTTCAAGGTCATTCTGGATGTAGGTCCTGCCACTAAAGGTCATGCATTGATTCTCCCCAAGGAGCACTATGCAAATCTTTATGAGCTGCCGGAAGATACTGCAGCCGATGTATTTAAGCTTGCAAAAAAGATGATGACAAAAATGACAGAGAAACTGCACTGCGATGGATTTAATATTGTTCAAAACAATGGAGAAGTCGCAGGACAGACTGTATTTCATTTTCACATGCATCTGATTCCCCGATATGAAAATGACGGAGAGATCTTGAAATACGTTGCCGGATCTCCCAGTCAGGAAGAACTGGCAGAAATCAAAAAGACTATTGCCGAATAAATGCTAAGCGGAGATTTTGTGATGAGAACAATCAGCGTGGATGAAATTACCAAAAACATTAAAGAAATGTGCATAGAGGCAAATCATTATCTTTCGGAGGATATGAAGGAAGCATTAGAGCAGACAGCAGTTAAAGAGAAGTCGCCTCTGGGAAAGCAGATTTTGTGTCAGCTGAAAGATAATTTAAAGATTGCAGCCGAAGACATGATTCCCATTTGCCAGGATACAGGAATGGCTGTTATTTTTATGGAGATTGGGCAGGATGTGCATGTGGAAGGCGGACTTCTGACAGATGCAGTAAATGAGGGGGTACGTCAGGGGTACACAGAAGGGTATCTGCGTAAATCAGTGGTAAAGGACCCCATTTACAGGGAGAATACCAAGGATAATACACCTGCAGTCATTCATTATGATATTGTTGCAGGAGATCAAATTAAAATTACGATTGCGCCAAAGGGATTTGGAAGTGAAAATATGAGCCGTGTTTTTATGCTGAAACCGGCGGATGGAATTGAAGGTGTTAAGAATGCTATTCTTACAGCCGTAAAGGATGCTGGTCCCAATGCCTGTCCACCTATGGTAGTCGGTGTCGGCATTGGTGGCACCTTTGAAAAATGTGCACTTCTTGCTAAAAAAGCATTGACCAGACCTGTGAATGAGCACTCAAAAATACCTTATGTGCGGGAAATGGAAGAGGAATTACTTTTGAAAATTAACCGGACAGGAATTGGTCCGGGGGGACTTGGTGGGAGTACCACGGCACTAGCCGTCAATATTAATACATATCCTACTCACATTGCCGGTCTTCCTGTGGCTGTCAATATTTGCTGTCATGTGAACAGACATTGTGTCAGGATACTATAAAAATTAATGTATTAAGTATTCAGGGGATAAACCTGTATCCCCATACATATATAGGCAGACAGGCAAGCCTGATATTTACCGAGGAGAGAAAAATGGACAGACATATTACAGTGCCTTATGATGAGAAGACCGCAAGAGAACTGCGAAGCGGCGATTATGTGTACATGACGGGAACCATTTATACAGCCAGAGATGCAGCTCATAAAAGAATGTACGAAGCTTTGGAAGAAGGAAAGGAACTTCCCTTTGATATCCGCAATAACGTGATTTATTATATGGGTCCTTCCCCCGCCAGGGAAGGGAGACCAATTGGTTCTGCAGGTCCGACAACTGCAAGCAGAATGGATAAATATACTCCTTTACTCCTTGACCTTGGCTTAAAAGGAATGATTGGAAAAGGAAAAAGAACAGATGCTGTAAAAGAAGCCATAGTTAGAAATAAAGCAGTTTACTTTGCAGCAGTAGGCGGCGCCGGAGCACTTCTTTCAAAAGCAATTTTAAATTCAGAAGTGATTGCATATGATGATTTAGGAACAGAAGCTATCCGTAAGCTTACCGTAAAAGATTTCCCGGCTATTGTAGTAATTGATTCAGAGGGGAATAATCTTTATGAAACGGCAGCAGAAGCATACCGGGAAGAATAACAGACAGTAAGAGAGAATAAAAATGAGAATTGCAATGATGGTAATCAGACTTATTTGGAAGGTTCCTTATTACCTTTTTAAGATCTGGTGGTGTGGCGTAAGTAACAAAATTTCATATGAAGAATCATTTCAATTTATTAAAAAAGTTACCAAAAACGCGAATCGCGCAGGAAGAGTTACGATAGAGGCATATGGACTTGAAAATATCCCGAAAGAGGATGGATTTATCTTTTTCCCAAATCATCAGGGAATGTTTGATGTGCTTGTTTTTTTGGATTCATGTCCTCGTCCTTTTTCTTTTGTTGCCAAAAAGGAGGTCAGCAATATTATTCTCCTCAAGCAGGTAATTAAAGCATTAGGAGCTTATGCCATGGACAGAGAAGATCTTAAGCAATCTCTTAAAGTAATCAACGCAATGACGCAGGATGTTAAAAATGGAAAGAATTTTCTTATTTTTGCAGAGGGAACAAGAAGCAGAAATGGAAATGAGCTGCTTGAGTTTAAAGGTGGGAGCTTCAAAAGTGCTACTAAAGCAAAATGTCCAATAGTTCCCTGTGCATTAATTGACTCTTTCAGACCGTTTGATGAAAAGTCAATTAAACCGGTAACGGTTAAGATTATTTATATGCCACCTATTTATTATGAAGAATATAAAGACATGAAAACTGTTGATATCGCTGAGGAAGTAAAGAGCAGAATCGAAAAGACCATACAACAGTATTCATAAAAGAAAAAAAGCATTGACAAAAAAAATATGCTTATGTATAATAACATTTGCGTTGTTAGTCGCATAACAGAATATTGGTAGCGGTGTAATTCAGATTATGGAGAAATACTCAAGAGGCTGAAGAGGCGCCCCTGCTAAGGGTGTAGGTCGTTCACGCGGCGCGAGGGTTCAAATCCCTCTTTCTCCGTTTTAGCTACCAATAGAGTTGGAAGTATCAGAGTTGGTACTTCCAAATTTTTGCCCTTAGAGAGAGTAAAAGCTATTGTGTGCTATTTAAGGATGTTCAGTATTTTGCAAAATGGATAAAATAATTGAAAAGCATATATTGACAAGCCGTAAAAAACAATGTTATAATGTAAATCCACCGCCTGAAAAGGCAGCGAAGAATGTTTTCAAAATATAAAAAATATTTTTGAAAAAGTGCTTGACGAAGACACAGACCCATGGTATTATATCAGAGTTGCGTCTGAACAAGACAAAGCAGAGAACCTTGACAAATAAACAGCAATGCAACCCTGAAAATTCTAATGAGTAAGGTCCGAGAGGACGAGGCTCT
>JAQXYZ010000067.1 GCA_029226935.1 Bacillota bacterium
GCGATCTACAATGTATATGACCAAGATCACAACCTGATACTGGAAAAAGTGACTCTGCAAGGGTTATACATTGGTGTTGAAGAAGAGTACAACAACCCCGATTATTGATCTGGAACCACAACCCAGCAACAACAAGAGTAACAACAAGTATAAACATGAAAGAAAGGTAACGAAAATTGTCCTTTCAAAAAGAAGTCTAACGAATAAGAAGTTTCGGACACTTTTTAAAGGTGTCAACATGAATAACAACAATATCTCTATCGAATCACTATATAGTGACTACTGGACGGAATTAAATCTCGATGATACAATAAACCCGAAAGAGGTCGCAGGATTGTATAATGACTTTATGGATAAATTACAAGTTTTGACACAATTTTGTGACGTTAAGAAAATTAAATATAGGGAGGACAATAATCAATATTATGTCTACGTGAACCGGAAACAATTCACTGCTAATTCCAAACGCCTGTTAATTGACAAGTTGTATGATGCTTACTGTCAGGAAGCCTATACTCTTGAACAGGCATACACCGACTGGATGCTTTGGAGGCGTGATATCGGAACCGCACCGAAAACCTTGCAGGAAAATGCAAACGAGTGGAAAAGGTATATACAAAATTCCAAACTGTCTTGCATGATGCTGATAAATATTGATAACACTGTATTGGAAGATTTCTATTACAGTATTACAAAGAATTTTGCCATTGATAATAAGCGGCTTACCAATATAAACAGTGTCCTGAACGGTATCTTCAAGCGGTGTATTTCCCAGAAGCACATTTCCCATAATCCATTAAGGGATTTGGATATGTCTGTATTCCGTAAGCGTTGCAAGCCAAGAAATACAAACAAGGACAACTACACACTAGAGGAAAGAAAATCCATACTGGATTACCTCGCGCCAAAGGATGATATCTATTCACTGGCTATCAGCTTATCTATGTACTTATGTCTGCGTATCGGGGAACTGCTCGCAATACGTCCAGAGGATATCTATGACGGTGTCCTGCATCTTAACAGATCAATGCGCATGGTGCAGTACATGAATGATGATCTATCATTTGCACATACCGTAGTGACAAATGATGAGCGTATCAAGGGTAATAAGGATTCAGGTTTTCGGGAAATTCCTCTTACTCCTAAAGCATTGGAGATTATCGCACGTATCAGAACGCTTTACCCTGATAATGAATATTTGCTCATGAACAATGGAAAGCAGTTGATTGGCGATACCTTCAATGAGCATTTACGCAAAGCGTGTAATGACCTGCATATAAAATATCGCTCAAGCCACCAGATACGTTTTACTGTGGCAACGATGCTTTATGAAAATGGTGTTCCGATTACCCAGCTCAGCCACTTATTAGGTCACAGTGATACAAATACCACTTGGCACTATATAAGGCAGTCAAAGCCCGATAATGCAACCATGGAAACCATGCAGGCAGTCCTTGACTAGCTTTACATACAAATACATACAAATAAAAAAGAGAAACGCTGAATTTATGCGCTTCTCTTAGTGCCGGCGACCGGAATCGAACCGGTACGGGAGGTTAGTCCCGCAGGATTTTAAGTCCTGTGCGTCTGCCAGTTCCGCCACGCCGGCATTTCAATTTGCTGTAAGCAAATCAAATGGATGGAGGTGGATTCGAACCACCGAAGCAATTTGCAGCAGATTTACAGTCTGTCCCCTTTGGCCACTCGGGAATCCATCCATATATCGGGTCAGAATTCTTTCCGACCCCAATAATAATATGTTATATCATAACCCTATTTAAAAAGCAAGAAATTTTTAGGGGTACGTTTCTCATACTTCAGCACAATGGCAGATGTTTTAGGAAGCGTAATCGTAATCTTTCCTGAAATCACAGGATACTCATGTGCCTCTGTGGAATAGCCATCTGCTGTGGTAAGCATCAGGCTCTTTAAGACACTCTCTTTAGGAATGCCCAAATGCCAGATGGACACCTCTCTGATTATTTCATAATCATTGTTGTTCACCAGTACCACAGTTGCTTCTTTTCTGTTAAATCTGCCATATGCAAGAAAATTATAGTCATTGTCCACATATTTCAGGGAGCCGGTCAGAAGTTCTTCATTTTCTTTATGAATTCGAATCATTTCTCTATGAAATTGTATCAATTCCTGATCTTCATGTCCCCATGGATATGTTCTTCTGTTGTCCGGATCTGTAAATCCACAGACACCCGCCTCATCTCCATAATAGATGGTAGGAGCACCCGGCCAAGTCATCTGTATCACTACCGCCTCACGCATAACCGCCTTATCAACACACTCGTCTGCTGCCTGTGCCCCCAGTGTATTGGTTCTGCCCACCTTCTTATTCGTTCTGGTAAGAAATCTGGAGTGATCATGGTTAGAAAGCTCATTCATGGCAATCTGTAAGGACGGAGTCGTAAAATTTGCCATATGATGATTCATTGCTCCGATAAAGCTGTCTGAATTGCCGTAAAGGTCTCCCCTGTAATCATCGCTATGCTTCTGCATACCGGTCAAAAACCATGTCACCGGTTCCATAAAGGCATCATAGTTCATAACCGTATCCCATTCTTTACCGTTTAACCAGTCTCTTGGGCTTCCATAATGCTCTGCCAAAACAATAGCATCAGGATTGGCATTTCGCACAGCTTTTCGAAACTCTTTCCAAAAATAATGGTTAAATTCAGGGCTATGTCCCAAATCTGCTGCAACATCCAGACGCCATCCATCCACATTGTATGGAGGCGATACCCATTTTGCAGCAATACGCAACACATAATCAAAAAGTTCCTTTGACTTTTCAAAATTTAACTTTGGTAAGGTATCATGTCCCCACCAGCCGTCATAGCTTGTATTATAAGGCCATGCATCTTCATTATGAAAATCAAAATAGTCATGGTAGGGACTTTCCTTACAGATATATGCACCCTTCTCATAGCCTTGTGCGTTTTCGTAAATTCTTTCCCTGTCCATCCACTTATTGAAGGAACCACAGTGGTTGAACACACCGTCCAGAATGACCTTCATCCCTCTCCTGTGTGCTTCTTCTACCACCTTCGCAAACAGCTCATTACTGGCATCCAGATTTTCCTTATTGGCGACTCTGTTAATGTATCTGGAAGCAAGCCGATTCTCTCTCTGATCATGAGAAAGCAGTTCACCCTCATCATTTACAATCTTACCAAAGTGAGGATCAATATTGTCATAATCCTGAATGTCATACTTATGATTGGAGGGCGAAACAAACAAAGGATTAAAATAAATGACATCAACCCCTAGTTCCTGCAGGTAATCCATTTTGTCCAATACACCCTGAAGGTCGCCTCCATAAAACTCACGCACACCCATGACTGCAGGATATTTACTCCAGTCATCCACATGCACTGTTTTATCACCAATATACTCATACTCAGATGTCAGCACATCATTTGAAGGATCTCCATTATAAAACCGATCCACATAAATCTGGTACATCACTGCACCCTTAGCCCATTTAGGAGTCTTGAAACCGGGAATGATACGGAAAGCATATTCAGGCAATGCTTCCTTAACTACTCCTCTGGTATCATAAATACAAGTGATTTTTCCCACCTGCACCTCAAAATAATAGGAAAACTCTTCCTCTTCAACTTCTGTCTCACAAGCAAAGTAATCGAAGTACTCATCATTACTTTCCTTAATCATCAGATGACGAGTCCCGCGATTTACCACGAAAACTCTATCCACATTGTTAATTGCTGAGCGGAATCTGATGGTAACCTCCGAATAAGGAGCCGGCTCACTGGGAGATAAATAATCCTCTGTAGTATCACTAAATAAAGCCTTTCGGTTAAAGACAGGACGCATGTCCGATATATACTGTCTGTTTTGTTCTGCTTTTAATAACCTTTCGAAATCCATATATCGCTATCTCCGTTTCATCATAATACAAGCACATGTATATATTATACTATACTAAGCAGTTTATCAATATACATCCTGCCCTAACATGCAAAGGATATTGCCGCCATTTTGACTATTACCATATCTTCATAGTCGCAAATTCCCATACAAAGTAAAAAAGACAGTAAACAAATTACTGTCCTTTTTAGAGAAGGTATTTCTTTCTTATGGGGTATAGCAAAAAACTATATAATGTATTGGGGGGGTTACAAGTAGTATAATAGCATACCCCCAATTTTGCGTAAATACCCACGATTCACAAATATTACAATTTCATTACCTCATTTTTGTGCATTTTTAACAATTATCCTTCTGAAACTACTTCTGTCAAAGCATCCTTCTGATTAAACAAACCTTCAAATTCTTCTCTTCCAATCTTTTCTTTCTCAAGAAGTAAAGCGGCACATTTGTGAAGAACCTCCATATTTTGAAGAATAATGTCCTTTGCCTTTGCATAGCAGTCATCTATAATGCTCTTAACTTCCCTGTCGATTTCACCGGAAACCAGTTCACTATGGCTTTTGGTATGTGCCAGATCTCTGCCGATAAATACCTCATCATCGTCACTGTTATAATTGATTACACCAATATTCTCTGACATCCCATATCTGGTTACCATATCCCTTGCTGCCTTTGTTGCTTTCTTGATATCACTGGACGCTCCGGTGGTGATATCACTGAAAATAATTTCCTCTGCAATTCTTCCACCCAGAGATACCATAATATCCTGCAACATCCTGCCTTTGGTAATAAACATATCATCATTTTCAGGAAGAGGCATGGTATAACCTGCTGCGCCAAGCCCTGTTGGGATAATAGAAACTGTATAAACCGGTCCTACATCAGGCAGTACATGGAATAAAATTGCATGACCTGCCTCATGGTAAGCAGTAATTTTCTTTTCCTTATCTGTGATAATACGGCTCTTTTTCTCCGAACCAATTCCCACCTTGATAAATGCCTTTTTAATATCCTCCTGCATGACAAAGGCTCTGTCATCCTTTGCTGCCACAATAGATGCCTCATTCAAAAGATTTTCAAGATCCGCTCCTGTAAATCCTGCTGTAGTCTGGGCAATCTGCTTTAAATCAACATCCTCCGCCAACGGCTTATTTTTTGCATGCACCTTGAGAATATCTTCTCTTCCACCTACATCCGGGCGATTCACACTGATCTTTCGGTCAAAACGTCCCGGACGCATGATTGCAGGGTCAAGAATGTCTACACGGTTGGTAGCAGCCAGCACTATAATACCCTCATTTACTCCAAAGCCATCCATCTCAACCAAAAGCTGGTTCAAAGTCTGCTCTCTCTCATCGTGTCCGCCACCCATACCTGTACCACGTCGCCTTGCCACTGCGTCAATTTCATCAATAAACACAATACAGGGCGAATGTTTTTTTGCTTCTTCAAACAGATCTCGTACTCTGGAGGCACCTACACCTACAAACATTTCAACAAAATCCGAACCGGAAATGCTGAAGAACGGAACACCTGCTTCCCCGGCAATCGCTTTGGCAAGCAGGGTCTTACCGGTACCGGGAGCACCCTCCAAAAGCACACCCTTAGGAATTCTGGCTCCCACTCTGGTAAACTTGGCGGGATCTTTTAAGAATTCAACAATTTCTTCCAGCTCTTCCTTTTCCTCTTTCAGACCTGCTACATCTTTTAATGTAATCTTTCCATCTCCCATGGAAAGCTTTGCGCGGCTCTTTCCAAAATTCATCATCTTACTGCTGCCGCCGGCATTCTGGCTGTTGATGATCACAAAGAAAAATACCATTGCAATGATAGCAAGCAGAACCGGGAATACACTGGTAAGGAACCAGCTTTCCTCCTCTACTTTCTTTACATCCGGGTCCAGACCGTATGAGATGAGGAGCTGCTCCATCTCAGACACATCCGTCACATAAAGGGTCTTGCCGGAGCCCTCTTTAAAGACAAAATCCACTTCTCCGGTTGGGGTCTCTCTGCTCGGAGAGATACTTGCATATACAATATTTCCCTCTTCCAAATCCTGTATTAGCTTTCCTCTGGAATATTCCACCTGATTATTATCCAGAAGACTTGGAATTATCAGTAGCGCTAAAAACAGGAATATGATCACAAAATACGCACTATTTCCACGATTTTTCTTGTTCAATCCAATTACCTCACTTGCTAAAATTCTTCAGCTTTCTCTTTATTCGCCTAATTCCACTACACCGATATAGGGAAGATTTCTATATTTCTGATCATAGTCCAATCCGTATCCTACAACAAATTCATCAGGAATCTGAAAACCGGTGTAATCTACATGTACATCTACCACTCTTCTGTCAGGTTTGTCTAACAGAGTGCAAAGTCTTAAGCTTGCAGGTCCTCTGTCCTTAAGCATTTCCATAAGGTAGCTTAAGGTACGCCCCGAATCTACAATATCTTCAATCACAATGACATCCTTGCCCTTTAAGGGTTCATCCAAATCCTTTACTATTTTGACTACACCGCTTGATTTTGTTTCGCTCCCATAGCTGGAAACCGACATAAAATCCAAAGAAACAGGTACTGTAATTCTCTTGGCAAGCTCACACATGAAGAAGCTTCCTCCCTTGAGGACACAGACAAGGTGAACCTGCCTTCCTGCATAATCCTTGCTAATTTGCTCTCCTATTTCTTTAATCTTTGCATCCACCTCTTCTTCAGAAAGCATTACTCTAATCTTTTCAGCCATTTTGATGACTCCTTTCTTCTGCTCGTATCTATTCCGGATTGTCCAACACACATACTTGTAAAATGTTGCGGGTGCTCTCCTGTATCTTATAATATTCGCTGATCCGGCAGCCGGGCAGCCATATTACATGAGACCCTTCTGCCAGCAGATAAATTCTGCTACGCTCTTCCTTCAGGATTTTTTCATTCACAAAATAATCCTGCAAAGACTGGTGCCCCATCCTATGATTGATGGTCAGATAATCTCCTGCTCTTTTTGTCCTGAACATAACAGACGAGGTTATTTTATCATAATCAAACCATTTCGTATATGTCTTTTGTGGAATATTTTGAGAATATTCCCATTGAAACACTGTAAATTCAACTCTCCCAAGCCCCGGAACGTTAAGAATTGAGGGAACCGTTACTTCATACACATCTGACAAAGTTTCCTCATCCTGAATCGATTTCGCACACAGTTCCTTCTTTTGTATCATACCCAGATCATATTTTTTGTAAACAACAAGACCATAGGGCAAATGAATCTCTTTGCTTCCCGATGCCTGAAAAAGAGCTAAAATACTTTTTATATGTGCCGCAGTAATGTCTTTTCTCTTTCCAGAAGCCTTCTCCACACAAGAAAGCAGAATACGTCCCTGAATGTATCTGTCTTCTTTGAAGAAATCGCTAAGCCTAATCCTGATTGTTCCGTCAGGTTCTGCCTGTACACAGTCCTTCATGGCAGTTTCTGTCTGGCGTACTATATATTCCTCGGCTTCCATAAACTGGTCTGCCGCCCGGTTCATATTTGCAACAGCTCCCTGGCAGATCTCACTTTCAGCATATGTAAGAATATGATGCCTGATGCGGTTTCTGGTGTAAATATCCTGTTCATTAGTGCTGTCCACACAATAAGAAAGATTCTTTTCCGCTAACCATCTTTCTATTTCAGTTCTCCTAATACAGAGAAGAGGACGGATAACCTTACCGTTTACAGGTCTGATCCCACCGGCTCCGGCAAGACCTGTTCCTCTGAAAAGATGAAACAACATCGTCTCTGCCCGGTCATTGCTGTTATGAGCAACTGCAATTCTGCCTTTCCTGCCGCCCAGTGCCTTTTCAAATGCCTCATACCTGATGTGCCTTCCCTCTTCCTCCTCAGAGACTCCATGTTCTCTCGCACTCTCCTTAATGTTTGCTTCCGTCAAAGAAAAGGGAACCTTCCATTCTTCACACAAAGCCCTCACAAATTCAGCGTCCTGCACGGCATCTTCCCGAATACCGTGATTAATATGCACTACCTCAAGCGTAAAAGGAATCTGCTTTCTAATTTCAAGCAGCACAAAAAGGAGGCAGACAGAATCTGCTCCTCCTGAAATTCCGGCAATCACTGTATCCTCCGGCTCAATCATCTGATATTTTTTTATATATCCAAGCACTTTTTTAATCATACTTTATAATATAACGGTATTTTAAGAAAAAATAAAGTATCAGTCCTCTTTTTTCCATATTCCGGTGACCAGAACCGTCATATCATCCCTGATGCGCCCTCTACACTGGTGAATGCAAAAATTTAATATAGCATTTGCCATTTCTCCCGGATTTTCCAGATCGGTGCTGCCAATCAATTCAGGAAGCATATCCTCCCCAATTCCCTGAGAAAGCGCATCCAGAACTCCATCCGAAACCATGATGATATAATCCCCATCCATAAGAGTTCTGCCCACTGCTTCCATGTCAGGCTTCTGGAAAACTCCAAGCGGAAGATTGCCGGAAGAAATACGGTCTACCAGATGCTGCCTTTTAATATAGGTACTTGCGCTTCCCACTTTTACAAAACGACATTCCCCACTGTACAGATCCATGCTGCATAAATCCAGAGTAGACATATTGGAATTCTCTTCTCCCGTAAGCAAGGCACTGTTAATCATCTGGATTGCCATTTCTGTCTGGAAGCCTGCCTCCAAAAATTTTTGCATCAGCTCTACCACCATTGTACTGTCACTGCAGGCTTTATCTCCTGATCCCATACCATCAGAAAGCACCACCGTAAGATTGCCTGTCCCTGTTTCAAAAAAGGCATAGTTATCTCCGGAGATCTTTTCAGTCTCCTTTACTGCTTTTGCAACACCTGTAAGTACATGAAATCTTGCTTCCTCCACATAGAAATAGGTCTTCCATTCCCCTCCTATAAAAAAGGGATTGTCCTTGGCACCTACAAGGCGCATATTCAAAAGAACCGAGAGCAGATCTCCAATCTCTTCCGTGGAAAGATTATTTTTTTTGACCGCTCTCATGGTCAGTGAAACCTCCATCCGCCCTACTTCATTTTCTATCAAATACAGATTTTTTATCTGAATATCCACTTCCCGGAGTGCATGAGCAATCTGTTTAAATCTTCTCTCCCCCATGGGAACACATCTTCTCGATTCATCTGCAAGCTGTGTCATGATCTGTGCCATTTCCTGTAAATGTGCTATCATCAGATCCTTATTCTCATTTAATCGTTTTTGCCATATGTAATTTCTTCTGTCAGTCTCAGCCGCCCCTGAATTGATTTCCCTGTAATTTTCTGTTTCTCTGAAGCTTTCTGCCAATTCCCTGATAGAATCTGCATAAGTAAGCAGTTTTCTTCTCCCATATTCCGGCAGTATACTGTTAAACTCTTCTCTTTCGCCTGACATCTGCTTCTTCATATGCCCACTTCCTCCTGCAATATAAATAACATGACTGAACTACGCATGGAAAATATTATACAAAATCCTCCTCAGACAATTTGTCAAAAACGAGAAGCAGAATCAAGAAATTTTCTGACAAAAAACGCAAAAATCCCGAAGGCTTTATTCCAAAACCTTCGGGGCACATTTTTTATCCTGCTAATTTTCATCCTTAAATAATATTTCACCGTCATACACCAATCCAAGCTTATCTCTTGCCACTTCTTCCACATACTTCTTGGTGTGCGTGTATTTTTCAAATTCTTCTATCTCTTCAGCGCGTTCCTCCTCTGCCGCGATCTGCTCCCTTAATGCATTTTCCTTCTGCTGGTAAGCCTCCTTCTTCGCCGTCAGTTCTATACTGTTAAAGGCAACCACCACCAAAAGCATTACCACGACAATTGATACCAGAAACATGCCAAAACGATTCTGCCGTTTTTTTCTATATGCTGCTTTTCTTGCCATATACATTCCTTCATTTCTATATGCTGCTTGCAGTACAACCTAAATCTTATCGTTTACATAATGTTATTTTAAGTAATTTGAGCCTGCCCGTCAACTTGTTTTTTAGATGTTTTCCAACTTTCCTTCCTTTTTTTGAAGAAACACAAAGTGTATAACGAACTTTTCTCCAAATCGCTCTAACCGGCTTAAGTAAAAAGTCAATGATTTTCTTAAAGATATGAAAAACCCCTCTGAGCAAAAATGACACCCCATGGATAAACAAAGGACTTATTGTCTTTTTATATGCAATCATTCCTATGGTTGCCCCAAACACCGCAAACCACCTGAGAATTCCATTATTTTCTTCATATAGCATATAAAAAACACCTATGGCACAGGCAATCCAGAAAATCATATCCTCCATAGAAATCATAAGCAGGTTATGCCGTATCAGCCTGCGCGAAATCAAGAAAACATCATATACCAGACTGATTGCCATTCCCATCAAAAGAGAATGTAGAAAGAATGTTATCTCATTTACAATATTCTGACTCATAGACACCTACTTAAAAAGTCTTGCCAGCAAAGATTCTCCTTTAGCTCCCATGTTTGCCTGTTCCGAATAGGTAAAGCTGTCAATTCTTCCATCAACATCCACCTCTCCTTTGTCCAGCATTAATCGGTTTACATGAAGCTCATTTCCTTTAATCATCAACATGCCCTGTTCCGTTTCCAGAATAATCTCATTTTCATCAAAAGACAGAACATCACTCACTCCCGTCAGATTACATGTCCTTCTATTATTCAGTATCAGCTTATGCGCACGTTTATTTACATTTGTTAAATCTTCCATAAAAATAATCTCCTGATACAATCTTTCCTATAAAAGATTATATTAGGAGATTCCCATTTATAGACTAATATTTTTATTTTCGTTTCAAAGATAGCGGAATAGTTCTTTTGCTTCTTCCTTTTTTACTGTTTCCTGTACACTTAAAACCTCTACCTTTACATCCTTATTTCCAAAGGCGATGGTAATAATATCCCCTTCCTTTACATTGGCGGATGCCTTAGCAGGCTTATCGTTGATCAGTACCCTTCCTGCATCACATGCATCATTTGCAACCGTTCTTCTCTTAATCAGCCGGGACACTTTCAAATATTTATCCAGTCTCATATTTCTACTCCTTTACATCATAGAAAAATGCATTCAAAAAGGACCCGCGCGATGCAGGTCCCTAAGAATTCAATCTTAAGCGTTGATCATGTCCTTTAAAGCCTTACCAGCTTTGAACTTAGGAGCTTTGGAAGCTGCGATAGGCATTGCTGCACCTGTCTGAGGGTTTCTGCCTTCTCTTGCTGCTCTCTTAGATACTTCAAAAGTACCAAAACCAACTAACTGAACCTTTCCATCTTTCTTTAATTCTTCTGATACAACATCAGTAAAAGCCTTTAATGCTTTTTCTGCATCCTTCTTGGATAAACCAGCCTGATCTGCCATAGCTGCTACTAATTCTGTTTTGTTCATTTCGAACTCCTCCTCTTTATATGAGTGTTTTTATCAATAGATGTCTCTTTTGAAACGCCTATATTTATATATATCTTCTTTACCTGTATTTGTCAAGGAAATTTTGCCTTTTTATGGGCTTTTGCAGGGATTTTCATTTCATCTGTCCCATTTCGCTCTATTGTTCTACTACGGAGCATTGTTACCGCTTACCGTATTACCACTTACGGTATTACCGCTTACCGTATTACCACTCACGGTATTGCCACTTACCGTATTACCGTTTACCATACCTTCAGTCGATGTACCCCCTTCAGCTTCAAGATCCGGGAAAGCATAGGTCACATCCTGTTTATCATCCTCCACATTGATTGTATAGCTTCTGGTAATATATCCTGTCTTGCGCAGGGTAATGGTGTGCTCTCCCGCTGTCTTTCCATAGGTAACCGGAGCAATTCCCATATACAGGTTATCCTGATATACCTCTACATTCAATGGAGCTGCAACCGTAATGGTACCGTTGTTTTCTTTTGCCTCTTCGGTAGGAGAAATACTGTTTCCGGAAACGGTTGCCTCCTCCTCCATAGAAATCTTAACAGTAGTTTTCTCTCCCTCTACCTGAAAATATTTTGAAAGCGGCTCATAGCCACCAGCTTTTACCGTTATACGATGAAGTCCCATCGCCAGCCTGACAGGATAAACGGTCTCTATCTGCACATCATCTACATAAACCTGCGCATTGGATGGAGAAATCTGAAAGACCACAATTCCCTTTTCAGGCATCCTGACCTCAATATCTCCCAGATCCAACACGGTCTCTTTATTTCTCTCAATTGTAATTTCTCTCGTTTCATCCACTCCCTGCGCAATCAGTCTGACCGTGTAGCTTCCCTCCGGCACAGTAAGCAGCATATCCGGTGCAATCTGGGAAATGACGGTCTGTCCCACTTCGATCCATCCTCCCAGCACAGCATCTTCATTTTTAAGATTCAGATAGCCATGACCCTTGTCCACGGAAATGCTCATGATGCTATGACCTTTTCCCTGAAAGGAGAGCACATCCTGACGAATAATCTCAGAAATCTCGATAGGTTTTCCGTCTGAAAATACCAGTACATTACTTCCAATGCTATAGCTTTCTTCCCCAATGGTAGCATTCCCGTTTCCTGCACTCAGATTGTACTTTTCCACATCCTCATAACGCCATGCCTCGTCAGAGAGCATAACGCTGCCCAGTCTCTCCAGTTCGCTGTTATAGGTAATATCCGCAATATCACCTGAGCATAACTGCACTGCCGTCATTGCACTGCCATACTTATCCTGTATCCTTGTAGTTCCGTCAAAGCTCAATGCTTTGCTTTCATTTCGATCCACCAGATACATATTGATTACATGGGCAGCTTCATCCACGGACTGAATAATCACGGATGCGGCGGAAGTATAAATATCCACCTGCTCCTCGTTTGCGCCATTCTCATATGCGCTTTCAAAACCGGATTCCTGTGCCATGCTGGCTGCACTGCAGCCCGTAAGTATCAAACACATACAGCAAATGATCCATTTTATCATCTTTTGTATCTTATTATTTTCTGTCATAGTCTTTAACCTTTGATTTCCGTATCTGCAGCAGAAAAACCGCTGCAATGCTTGAATATGTTTCCCGCTTCTTTTAAAAAGTATAACACGAAGTAATTAAGAATAAAAGAACTAACACACCCCATACTTCGACTTAAATTTTTCCAAAAAGATCTTTTTGTCTTTTTCCTGACCAACTACCTTATTCAGTTTCTCAAGGTTCTTGCCCGGAATCCATGCCTTGCCGGAATTAAAATAAAAATTCACAATTTTCCAAAACTTTTCCGGATAAGAAAGCCTGTAATATAATTGCTGATACTCTTCTTTTTCAAGCGGTCTTTCTCTATTATATGCATCGATCAGTTCAAACCCGACATTTTGCACCCAGTTACTCTTTTCCAGCAATTTTCTCATAAAAAGGCATAAGTCTCTGACCGGACTGTCACATATATATTTTTCAAAATTGATCAAATTCATCTCTCCACCGGAACAAATGATATTGTGATACTGATAATCGCCATGACAGACAAAATGTGCTGCTTCTTCGCCCTGAAAGTCCTGCAATTCCTCTGTGGTCTGCAACGCCAGATAAAAGAAATAATCATAATATTTCATCAAGGAAATTTCAAAATCTGTTTTCTGACTTCTTTCCTTTAAAAATTTTCTGACCCTGCGCAGCTCCTTATTATGCTTTTCAAATTCTGTCTGTGCATTTCTCATAACCGGTGCACCCGGCATGGGTTCTTCCATTTGGGATACCCGGTGCAGCTTTGCCAGTGTACCTGCCGCCTGTCTGCATTCCTCCATATCCCTCACATCACATTCTCGTCCTTCAAAATAAGTTTTAAGAACATAGAATTTTCCATCCTGATCCCGGGTTAAAAGCTCCTGCTCCTTATTCTTCAGAATCCTTTCCGAGTTTTGAAATCCCTTTTCCTGTATCATGGTAAGCAGCGCATCCTGAAAAAGTACTCTCTCATGATGTCCCTCATATTCCTTTAATATCAGGAGTCCCTGATTGGTCTCACAAAGAATAGCGCCCCGCCCTTTAAAGGTGCGAAGCACTTCTATATTATAATTGTCCAGTAAACTGACGCTTCTGTCATTCACAGCGATTACCCCCAATTCGTGTCATATCCTATCTTATGAGTAACCGCCATAAAGTATTACTTAAATTCCCTGGCCAATTTAATCAGTATTTCCTTTTCATTTTTAGAAGGATCTTCTATCACAATATCCAATAATTTTTTCAGAGTCTCTCCCAGTTCAGGTCCCGGTTTCATGTCTGCCCCATCTATCAGATCCTTCCCCGTAACTGCAAGACTCTTCAAGGAAACGCACTGCTGCTTTGTCAAAATCTCCTGATAGACTTCAAAGACCTTCTTAAGCTTTTCTTCTTTTTCTTCCTTAAAGTAATTGCTCTGTGCCTGAATATCGGCTTCCTTCACAGGAAATAACAGCGGGAAAATATCTTCCCCTATCCTCATGACTGCTCGTCTGACACATTTTGGTTCAGGCTCCACATCATAATCATGGTATTTAACCAGACGAGTTACCATGTTAATGGTATAGTTATCAAATTTCAGCCTTTGCAGAATTTTCTTTGTCATCTGCTCCGAAACCGCGGGGTGTCCATGGAAGTGATGAATACCTTTCTCATCAACGGTCACTGTTTTGGGCTTCCCTATGTCATGGAACAACATAGCAAGACGCAATATTTTGTCCGGTTTAATCTTTTGCATAGATTGGATGGTATGCTCTCCCACACTATACAAATGATGAGGATTGTTCTGGGGAGTTTCCATACATGCATCAAATTCAGGCAGAATGACTCTGGTAATACCAAGCTCATAGGCAATCTGCAGCTTTTCGGGGCAGGGCGCACAGACCAGCTTTATCAGTTCTGTCTGAATTCTTTCCGCACTGATATGAACCAGATTTGTGTTAAGCTCCCTGATTGCCTCACCGGTTTCCTCATCAATTTCATATCCTAGCTGTGCAGAAAACCTCACTGCCCGCATCATCCTGAGCGCATCTTCCGTAAAACGCTCCTTGGGATTCCCCACACAGCGGATTTTTCTTCTCTGAATGTCCTCCATTCCTTCGAACACGTCCACAAGACCGCTTTTATCATTATACGCCATAGCATTAATCGTAAAGTCCCTTCGCTTCAAATCCTCAATCAGATTTGCGGTAAAGGTTACCTCTTTTGGATGCCTGCTGTCTTCATATTCCCCGTCAATCCGATAAGTAGTTACTTCAAAGCCTTCCTTATCCAGCATTACCGTGACTGTTCCATGCTTGATTCCTGTATCAACGGTTCGCTTGAAAAGCTCTTTTATCTGATAAGGAGTTGCCGATGTGGTAATGTCCCAGTCATCCGGTATCCTTCCTAAAATGGAATCACGAATACAGCCGCCTACTGCATATGCTTCGTAGCCGGCTTCCATGATGGTATTTATAATGTATTTTACTTTTTCGGGCAGCTGTATCATGGTTGTATTCTGCATTTACTCATTCCTTATATTAATATGCTCTTCCCCAATAAACCATTTTCTTTGCAGGTTTACCGCAATAAACACAGGTATCTGACAGACATTCCTGCTTAAAAGGCATGCATCGGCTGGTAACTGCCATGTTTTCCTTAATTGCCTCTTCACAGGCGGTCTCACCACACCACATTGCTTTTACAAAGCCTGTCTTTTCTGCAAAGATTTTTTCAAATTCTTCTCTGTTGGTTGCTGTATAGGTATGGGACTCCAGATGCTTCTTTGCCCTCTCCAGCATATCTGCCTGAATCTGAACCAAAAGCTCTGCAACAGTCTCCTCCAGCTTATCTATCTCTACTTCAATCTTTTCTCTGGTATCACGGCGGCAGATCACACACTTGCCTGCTTCAATATCCTTAGGGCCGATTTCCACACGCATGGGAATACCGCGCATCTCCTGCTCAGAAAATTTCCATCCGGGGCTCTTGTCACTGTCATCTACCTTTACGCGGAAGTTGCTGAGTCTGTCGCGCAGCTCATATGCCTTATCCAATACCCCTTCCTTTTTCTGCTGAATCGGAATAATCATTACCTGAGTAGGTGCAATCTTAGGCGGAAGCACCAGACCTGAATCATCTCCATGTACCATGATGATTGCACCAATAATTCTGGTGGACATTCCCCATGAAGTCTGGTGAACATATTTCAGCTGATTGTCTTTATCCGTAAACTGAATACCGAAGGCTCTTGCAAATCCATCTCCAAAGTTATGGCTGGTTCCGGACTGAAGCGCTTTTCCGTCATGCATCAGTGCCTCAATTGTATAAGTAGCTTCTGCTCCCGCAAATTTTTCCTTGTCTGTTTTGCGTCCCTTTACAACAGGAATTGCAAGCACTTCCTCACAGAAATCAGCATATACATTCAGCATCTGCTCTGTTCTCTCCTCTGCCTGTTCCGCTGTTGCATGAGCGGTATGACCCTCCTGCCATAAAAACTCTCTGGAGCGAAGGAATGGTCTTGTCTCCTTTTCCCAACGTACAACGCTGCACCACTGATTATAAACCTTGGGCAGATCGCGGTAAGAGTGAATGTCTCCTTTATAAAAATCACAGAACAGGGTCTCTGAGGTAGGTCTTACACACATCCGCTCCTGAAGAGGGTTCAGTCCTCCGTGCGTTACCCATGCAACCTCCGGTGCAAAACCTTCCACGTGATCCTTTTCCTTTTGCAGAAGACTTTCGGGAATGAACATAGGCATATACACATTTTCTACACCTGTTGCCTTAAATCTCTCATCAAGCTGCTTTTGAATATTTTCCCAGATAGCATATCCCGCAGGTTTAATTACCATACATCCTTTTACGTTGGAATAATCAATCAATTCTGCTTTTTTTACTACATCCGTATACCATTGTGCAAAATCTTCACTCATGGATGTGATTGCTTCCACCAATTTCTTTTCAGCCATTTTCTTTACCTTACCTTTCTTATTGTTCAATATCTATTTGACACAGGAAATTTCAAAAGTTTCCCTGCCATATGAAAAGGGCGGCACGCTTCTCCGACCCTGTAAAGGGACCGGAATCCGGCGGTACCACCCTAATTAATGCACGAAACATCCTCTTATCTTACCGTTATCGCCGGTGCTACGCTGTACTTTCATACAGAACTCCAAGGTAGGTTCCACATATTCCGCCCGGGAATCTTTCAGCTCTTTCCAGACTTGTCTAATCATACAAGGTTCTGAAAAGGATTCCCTCTCTGATGACTTCTATATATGTACTATTCCTCTTCTGCGCCATGTCACTTCTTCTTACTTATAGGAAGAATTATTCAATTCAGCGATACTTGGAAGTATCGTACCATGATTGTAGGTAATTCTTAAGCATTTGTCAAGAATGTTTCCTAAAGAACTGCCTTTAAGTCCTCCACCTCTTTCATCGCATCATCGAGCAGACTGCTTACCTTTCTGGTTCCATCAATCGTCTCGTCTGTAAGACTTCTTGTATTTTCTGTATTGGCAAGTAATTCCTCGCTGAATGCGCTTAAGCCCTCTACGTATTGAATGATCTCATGGTTACTGTCTTTAATCTGACTCATATTGGAAAACTGTTTTTCCACGTTGTTTGCCACATCATCAATGTCTGATTTAATCCTGTCAAAGGCAATCCGCGTTCTTTCTACTAATTCTGCCTGTCTCTGGTTTGATTCGAGCAGACTGTTTACACTGACCTCTGCCACATCCGTCTGCTTAACCAGCTCATCTAAAATTCCCTTAATCTGATGGGTTGCTTCTTCTGTTTCCGTAGCAAGTTTTTTGATTTCATCTGCCACTACCGCAAACCCCTTACCTGCTTCTCCTGCATGTGCTGCTTCAATACTGGCATTCAATGCCAACAGGGTGGTCTGGGATGTGATTTCCTGGATCATCTGTAGGATTTCTCCCACCTCATTTGTCTGCTGCAGCAGACTGTTCATAGTCTCATGTACATCATTTCCGGCTTTGCTGTTTTGCTCTGATACATTGCCAAGTTCCAAAATATCCCTGTTTCCGGCTTCCGTAATTTCTTTTGTTGCCTTGAACTTTTTCTGCATCTCATCGACGATTTCGCTGCTCTCATCAGTCAGTTTCCCAATATTTTCTGTCATCTCAAGCTGATTTTGAACATTATTTGCAAGATCATTCGTACCCTCTACAATTCCTTCTATTGCTGTCTTGCTGCTCTCCCCATGTTCTGCCATTTTCTTGGATTCAGAAGCAATCTCTGAAATTTCAGTTACCAGACTTCCGCTGACCTTCACAATCTGATTGAGAACCTTCTCGCTGTGTTCCTTTTCCTGACGAATCGAATCAAGTCTCTGTTCGCTGATCTTCTCCAATACTCTGGAAGATAAAAAGCACAGCCCTACCACTAATATTACTACTGCCATTTCAATTTCAAAATTGACAATGTCCGCACTCTGTACACCTCCCTGTACAAAACGCATTACAATGTAGGCTATATTAATCAGAATGGATGCTCCTCCTACCTTTAGCGAAAATTTACCATCCTGATAGAGAACTACCACAACAATAATTGGCAGAATATACACAAACGACAATATACTTACGGATGTAAGCAAAACAAATGCATACAAAATCTCATATCCAAACACGCCGACATATCTGACTAACGAACTCGTTTTATTTTTTGAATATGCCAATACCGATAAGATAAAGGGCACTAACAAAATTAATGTAAACACCCCAATATATCCGATTGTTCTGTTTCCCTTAACCAGTTCCATGATATATGCAATGAATAAAACACCAATGACAATACCATAGCCCAGCAGAAATCTTTTGTTCATATACTCTTTTTCATTAAATGCCATGTGTTCCCCCTGTTCTGTCTCTTAAGTGACTTTCTTTATTTTATATAGTTATAGAATATTCTGCCTTCCTCATAATTTTAAAAAAATTGCGTTTTCCTGTCAATATTTATCTTATTTTATTGCAAACTTGAAAATTTCAGTTCCCTTTCCCCCATTGCAATCAACAGGAAGGCAAAGGGCAGATTGAGTACCTGTGCAAAGCTTACCATATTATGTACCAGATAGCAGATCAGGCAGACCGCGTACATATAGAGTACCGGATATTCTTTTGCCTTTTTCATACATCTTCTGATGAAGGACAGAAAAATGCCAAGATAAAAGCAAATTCCCAAAATTCCGGTATTTACAAGCCCTGTCAGTAATTCATTATGTGCATTTGTCAGCCTGCTGCCTCCAAAGTTTTCCCTCAGCATTACAGCCATATCAGGTAAGGAATACGCATACTTCGAAAAACAGTCCGGCCCTGCTCCCAAAAGCTTATGCAATAAAGGCATTTTCTCAAAAATACAAATTCCTGCCTGCCATGTGGCACCTCTTCCATTCCCCCATGAAGAATTCAATAACAATCCACTAGATTCTTCAAGCCCCGGAATTCCTATCCATGTATTTATTCCTGCCAAAAATATCCATACAAGGAATAGACCCGCCAGAAGCCCTGTCATAAATTTATGAACCAATTTCTGGTTTTTCCGGCTAATATCATCCTCTTCGTCTTTAGGCCATTTATATTTCAACAAAAAATGAATGCCAAGTGCCATAACTCCCGCCAAAAGCGTTGCATTCGAATCCACAATCTGTACGCACAGGCAATGGGAATCATAATTGAATCCTCCCGGAACTAAAATACGCATCACCCTTACCAGTTGTGCCGAAAATCCCCACAGGAAGACCAGCAGGAAGAAATTCACAAGCCGGTTCTTTTTGGCAATTGCTATCCACAACAATACAAAGAACAATGCTCCCCAGAAAAGAATTACACTGCTGCTTCCCTGACAAAATCCTGCCATAAATGCAATTATCGTATAAATCCCATAGATCCATTTTTTCACATTTGAAGCAGAACAGAATAAAAACAGGCACACTCCTATAGGAGATAAGACTGACAGATACCCGCAAAACCAGTTAATATTTCCCAAGGTAGAGATAAATGCGGGATCTCTGATTTCAAGGGGAAGCAGATAAAGTGAAAATCTGTCCAGAATTCCAAGAAGAAATACTACTCCCGATGCTCCCATAGCTATGTACCATATATACGAATCCCCATCCCAGAATACGGATATGAAAAAAAACAGTCCACACAGTGCAAGCAGCAGTACCAGACCTATGTACCATCCCTCTGTTCCCCACAACGCTTCCTGCCGGTAATCCGAGAAAGCAGTAGACATAAAGATCTCTGTGACGTATAGGAGTACAAAGATGCCCGTGACCGACAGGTTATTCCAATCTATTAGATATGCTTCCCTGTGCCTATGCTTTAAATAAAGCCTTTGTGCTCCATATGCAATCCCTGTCAAAGCAAGAATTGCCAGCGCTCCCAAAGAACAATAAATTAGAAAACGGTTCTTGGCATCCCCTATGTTTACATACCCCTGGTCCATAAAAAAGGGATACACTCCAAATATCATTAGTAGATATGCAGTTACAAATAAATTTCCTGCTTTTTTCAACATTGCTTACTATGCTCTTTTCCCTTCTCTTACATAATCAAAATAAGTATAACAGGGAAAATATTTTCCTGCAAATTACTCTGTACTTTACCTCGCATCTTCCTTTTTTGTCTGCTGAACAAATTCCCCGCTGTCACAGTTCCACAAATATTTGCAGATCTCACAAGTAATCACTAAAGACAGCGGTCCCTTGATAATCCCCCACACACCAAACAGACGCAGTCCTGCAAAGACTGCAAACAAAATTCCCACAGGCCATACTCCGGTCTGTTCCCCAATCAGTTTAGGTTCCAAAAACTCCCGAATAACAGCACATACTGCATATAACAAGAGACAGCAGAGAGCCTTCCAAAGTTCTCCACTGATAAAATTAAAAAGAGCGAGCGGTATCAGCATAATTCCCGTTCCTATAAAAGGCAGCATATCCATGATGCCGGTCAAAATGCCGTAAAGAATGCCACCCTGCATCCCGATTATCCCTAAAACAGCTGCACAAATCGTACTGATAATACATAGGATGATAACCTGTGCTTTTATAAAGGTTTTTATATAAATAAATACCTTATGTCCCACCTCTCTTACACCCTTAAGACCGTCTTCCTCTTTAAATTTCCTCATCAGCCTTTCATAATCCTTCATGATCAAAAGCACTGCTATTACCATTACTACCAGAAAACCCACAAAGCTTGCTATATTTTTCATATAACCTACAGACTTACCCATAACTGCCGGAAGGACCTTTACCTCTATATTTTCAATCAGTATATTGACCTGTTCCATTACGAAGGTTTCCACCTTACCGTCTTTTATTCCAAAGCGCTCCTCTATATGGTCACAACAACCCTCAAGGAACAGTGTCCACTCCTGTTGGTAATCCGGCATCTGACAGGCAATTCTGCTGCCTCCCAGAATCAGTGATGAGCCCATGAACCATAACAGCGCTCCAACAAATATTCCTCCCAGAAGTAGAAGAATGCCTGCTAGAATAGATTTCCGTATTTTAAGCCTTTTATGAAGCGCCATGACCAATGGATTTAAAATACCTGCCAGCAAAAAAGCAAAAATAAAGGGGGATACAATCGGACATAAATATTTCATGGCTAAATAAACCAATAAAATGATAACTGCTGCCTCCAAATATTTTTTTCCTGTCACAGACAAAACTTTTTTCTCCATAAAAGTACCCACACTCCAATAAGTTCAAAATCACTACTGGTAGTATGGGTAATTTCAAATGAAATATGACCTTGATTTTCTTAAATCCCTCTGGTAAAAAAGGGAAGAAAAATTTCCTCCTCCGGCTGCTTTTCAAAGACAATTTTTTCTTTTGATACCGGATGATAAAACTCTAATTTATACGCATAAAGCGCTACATTTCTGCATCCCGTTTCCTGACTGAGATTTCTGGATTTCTGATTTCCATATTTACTATCTCCAAGGAGCGGCATGCCCGCATGAGCCATTTGCGCTCTGATCTGATGATGCCTTCCGGTAACCAGCTTTATTTCCATAAGAGAAATTTCATGCGATGCAGACAGGCTCTCCCCAAAAGCCATCAGTGTCCCGACCAGCCTATAATCTAAAATCGCTTTTTTGGCACCCGGAAAATCTGCTTTCACAATCACAGACTGATTGGTTTTACCATCCTTATAAAGATAATCCTCCAGCCGGTCCTGCTCCTTTACCGGAAGTCCATAAATCACAGCATAATAGTATTTCTGCATCCTGCCATCAGTAATCTGCCGGCTAAGCTCTGTTGCTGCCTGTTTGGTCTTCGCAAATACCAGAATTCCACAGACCGGTTGATCCAGACGATGTATAATCCCCAGATATGGTTCTCCTTTTCCCTTGTATTCAGGCTTTTTGACCAGGTAATTTTTCAGTTCACTGACCATATCCTGCTGCCCTAATCGAGCTGTCTGAGTAGCAATCCCTGCAGGCTTATACGCCACTATGATGTTTTCATCTTCAAAAATTACATTTTTCAATGGTAATGTTCCCCTCAATGGCAAAACAATTATTCGACTTACACTTTATTTCTTACACTTTAAAGCGGTATCCCACACCCCAGATGACATATCAGCTTGTCTGATATGGGCGCGACGCAGTCTGCGCATCCTTCAAACCATCTGGGGCACTTTTTCTACACCTTAAAGCGGTATCCCACACCCCAGATGGTTTCGATGTACTGGGGTTTTGCTGAATCATATTCTATCTTCTCACGAATTTTTTTGATATGCACGGTTACGGTTGCAATATCCCCGATAGAGTCCATATCCCAGATTTCCCTGAACAATTCTTCCTTTGTATATACATGGTTCGGGTGCTCTGCCAAAAAAGTAAGCAAATCAAATTCCTTGCCTGTAAAAGCCTTTTCCACACCATCCACCATGACTCTCCTTGCAGTCTTATCGATACGGATTCCGCGGATTTCGATAATATCATTGTTCTTCTGGCTGGAGCCTACCAGTCTGTCATATCTTGCCATATGTGCTTTTACCCTTGCAACCAGCTCACTGGGACTGAAAGGCTTGGTCATATAATCATCCGCTCCCAGACCGAGTCCTCTGATTTTATCAATGTCATCCTTCTTGGCTGATACCATAATAATAGGAATATTCTTTTCTTCTCTTATGTGTTTGCAGATTTCGAAGCCATCCATTCCGGGCAGCATCAGATCAAGCACAATCAGGTCGAAATTTTCTGACATAGCTGTCTGTAATCCTTCCCCGCCATCGTTTCTGATTTCCACCTCGAATCCACTGAGTTCCAGATAATCCTTCTCGAGATCTGCAATTGCCTCTTCATCCTCAATAATTAAAATTCTGCTCATATCTATTTCCTCCGATTTCATTTAATTTGTCACAGGTACTTCTATTCTGCTTCCTGATACTTACGGATCACAAAATGCATACAGGTTCCTTCTCCTTCCTTACTGGTTGCCCAAATATATCCACCATGATCCTCTATAATCTTTTTTACAATGGAAAGTCCTATTCCGCTTCCTCCCTGAGAGGAATTTCTGGAAGCATCTGTTCTGTAAAAGCGTTCAAATATCTTCGGCAGATCTTTGGCTGCAATTCCCTTTCCGTTGTCCTCTATTTCTACCCGGATGGAATCAATTTCATCCAAAATCCGAATATCAATTTCTCCGTTAGCTTTGTCCAGATACTTAATACTGTTTCCGATAATATTGTTAATTACCCTCTTAAGCTGTTCCGGGTCCGCAATGATTACTGTATCCGGCGCGGCAAGATTCGAATAATTAAGCTCTATATTCTTTGATTCCAAATCCAGACCGACTTCCTCAATGCAGTCACCAAAGTATTCAGAGACATTAATTTTGTGAAAATGATAAGGAA
The DNA here is from genome assembly GCA_029226935.1 of Bacillota bacterium. GTDB lineage: Bacteria > Bacillota > Clostridia > Lachnospirales > Lachnospiraceae > Suilimivivens. The sequence goes on from JAQXYZ010000067.1 coordinate 23,770, forward strand.
TTCTGTTAGAATCAATTCCCGAATAAACAGTAAGCTCATTAATCAGCCGGTCCATATCATTTGCCTTATTATATATCGTCCGAATATATTTATCCATCTTTTCCGGTGTATCAGCTACACCATCCATGATGCCTTCCACATAACCTTTAATAGCGGTAATTGGTGTCTTTAAATCATGGGATATATTGCTGACCAGCTCTTTATTCTGTTTTTCTGCCAGAATTTTTTCATCTGTGGACTCCTTGAGCCGCAGCCGCATATCCTCATAATTCCGATAGAGTTCCCCAATCTCCCCGTCATCATTGTCCGGCAGCATATATTCCAAATTTCCCTCTGCTATATTCTGCATCGCTATATTAAGCTGATTAATGGGTGCAAACACACCTCTGCTAATCCAGTTGGTGAGGAAGAAGCTTGTGATAATCAAAATAATCATAATTGCAATTGCCATATCCACAAACAACTTCCGGGACAGCATGGAGTTTACTCTTGTAATTACAAAAAAGCTCCCTTCACTGCCATCCGGAAAGTAGAAGTCCATCTGACTTACCAGCTTTTTCATATCATCATAATAAAAGCTCTGATCCATTTCCCGGCTGACCATTTCCTCCTGAAAATCCGGTAATTTTTCAAAAATCTGATTTGCCGCCAGTTCATTGCCTGTATAGTAAAGCTCATTTTGTCTTCGCACAATAATGTAGGATGACCTGTTTGCAACCTCATCATTAATTCCGGCAAGAACCTTTTCATTCTCCAGTTCAGAAGGACTTTTTTCCAAAATATTCTTTACTTCAAGAAAAACTTCATCAGAAATCATCTGGGAAGCCTGAGTAGGATCAATCAACACATTGTAATCATTAATGCGAAGTCCATATTCCTCCTGTTCATTGGTAAGATAACCCCCTATCACCAGAAATGCCGTACAGGCAAGCACCAGCGGAAGCAGAATGATTGTCAGAAATGTGATGATCAGTTTCGTTTTAAATTTCATATTTATCCTCGTATATATTGCAGACTGTACTTACAATATCGATTATAACATATGATACAAAAACTGGTTATTAAAGAATAGCAGAAACTATAAAAATTTTATAAAGTGCTATTGACTTTCTGCTAATAATTATTATAATAAAAATAGTAACAATTACTGTTTTTACACCAGAAAGGAATATGTATGAATCTGAAGCACAGCAGACAGCGAGATTCTATTATTGAATTTCTGGCCACTAGAAAGGATCACCCTACTGCAGATGTTGTCTACGTAAATGTTCGTCAGACCTTTCCCAATATCAGTCTGGGGACTGTATACCGGAATTTAACTTTACTTGCTGATATCGGTGAGATTGCAAGACTCCGGGTCGGTGATGGCGTTGATCATTTTGACTATGATACTTCACCCCATTACCATTTTGTCTGCTCAGAATGCGGATGCGTGTCTGACTTGAATATACCTGTAGCAGAACAGATAACTAACGCAGCCAGGAAAGATTTTGACGGTGAAATCGTAGGACATGTGACCTATTTTTATGGCCGCTGTAATAATTGTACTAAAAAACATTAAAACTATATTTAAAAAGAAAAGGAGATTTAGTTATGAAATTTGTATGTCAAGTATGTGGTTATGTTCATGAAGGAGATGCTGCACCTGAAAAGTGCCCCGTTTGCAATGCTCCTGCAGAGAAATTTACTGCTCAGGGCGCTGAAAAAGTTTGGGCTGCTGAACATGTAGTAGGTGTTGCTCAGGGTGTCAGTGAAGATATTATGGCAGATTTAAGAGCAAACTTTAATGGTGAATGTACCGAAGTTGGTATGTACCTTGCTATGGCAAGAGTTGCTCACAGAGAAGGTTATCCTGAAATTGGTTTATACTGGGAAAAGGCTGCTTACGAAGAAGCAGAACATGCAGCTAAATTTGCTGAATTATTAGGCGAAGTAGTAACAGATTCTACCAAGAAGAACCTTGAAATGAGAGTGGAAGCTGAAAACGGTGCTACTGCCGGCAAATTTGACCTTGCGAAAAGAGCTAAGGCAGCAAATCTTGATGCAATCCATGACACTGTTCACGAAATGGCTCGTGACGAAGCTAGACATGGTAAAGCATTTGAAGGTCTGCTTAAGAGATACTTTGGCTAAGAACTATCATTAACTTACGAAAGGAGATTAGACGATTATGCAGAAGTATTTTTGTAATCCCTGTGGCTACACTTATGATCCCGAGGTAGGAGATCCCGAACACGGCATTAAGCCCGGCACCCCTTTTGAGGAGCTTCCCGATAATTGGGTCTGCCCCGTATGTGGAATCGACAAGAGTATGTTCCAGCCTTGTATTAACAACTATAACTAATTTCTTGCATGAATCCTAATCGGAAATATACAAAAGATAATTAGTCAAATTAAGGGTATGCCTATTTTGTGGCATACCCTTTTTCAATGTCACATTGCTTTAATGCTTCTTCTTATTTTATGACTCGCACTTTCTCACGAAACATTTCAATTCAACTATAATTGACAAATATAACATATTGTTCTACCTAATTGCATCTTTAGCAGGTTTTATGTTATTATATTATGGGGTATTGGAAAGCGAGGGTTTACACTTGGGTTTTAAACTATCAGAAATAGAAATTGGCGGAAAGATCACTCTTCATATCAGTAATGACCTAAATCATATGGATATGGATGCAATTGTCAAAAGGGGTATTGATGACCATCTCTGTATTATAGATATTTGTTTTGAATCGAACCGCCCTCTTAACTTTAATAATGTAAAAATTGAAATGGAATATACAACCCCGGACGGAATTCCTTATCTATGGAGAACCGTCCAGGTTTCGTATTGCCGTTCTCAGTATGTTCTTCAAACTAAAAATGACGGAATCCGCCACAATCGCCGTGAATGCTTCCGTGTCGGTGTCTCTGTTACCGGCAGACTGCGTATGATAGGAAACGGCGAAAAGAAGGTTATGGTTCGGGATGTCAGCTTATCCGGATTTGCCATTACAGACCGCAAGAAGGAATTGGAACTCAAGGTAGGCGATGAAGTCAGGCTGCTCTTTGAAGACATCGGCCATATTCTTGATCTTGCAGGTCAGGTGGTTCGAATCGAGGAACATGAGGATATGGTCATTTATGGTTTTCAAATCCAGAACATGTGCAAGGATCTTTCCTCTTATATCAACACCAAACAGCGACGCAAGTCATAAACTAACTCCTTGGCAATTTCCTTATTCATTATATCATACAGGGGTCACAAAAGAGACACAGTTATTCCAACGTATAGCTGTTTAAATATTTTTCCTGCTCAGGGGTAAGCACATCAATTTCTTTCCCTAAGAATGCCAGCTTTCTCCTTGCAACGTCCTGATCAACTTCCTTAGGAACATCAATCAGCTTTTCTTTCAGTTCACTGCCATGTTCCACCAGATATTTTGCGGAAAGTGCCTGAATAGCAAAGCTCATATCCATGATTTCAGCAGGATGTCCATCCCCGGCTGCAAGATTCACGAGCCTTCCCTCTGCCAGCACGAAAATCCACTGACCTGTAGGCAGCTTGTATCCCATAATATTTTTTCTCTGCTCTCTGGTTTCCACTGCAATTTCGCGCAGTCTTGCCATATCAATTTCGCAGTCAAAGTGTCCCGCATTACAGAGAATTGCGCCGTCCTTCATTACCTTGAAGTCTTCTTCATCAATTACCTTATCACAGCCTGTAACAGTCACAAAGAAATCACCAACCTTGGCTGCTTCATTCATGGGCATAACCTCAAAACCATCCATCACAGCTTCAATCGCCTTGATAGGATCAATTTCCGTTACGATGACCCTCGCGCCAAGACCCTTCGCTCTCATGGCAGTTCCCTTACCGCACCATCCGTATCCTGCTACCACAACTCTCTTTCCTGCCACAATCAGATTCGTGGTACGGTTAATTCCATCCCATACGGACTGACCTGTTCCGTAACGATTATCAAATAAGTGCTTGCAGTCCGCATTGTTTACGCGAACCATAGGAAATTTCAATTCCCCTGCCCTGTTCATTGCTTCCAGACGGATAATACCGGTAGTGGTTTCCTCGCATCCGCCGATAATATTAGGAATCAATTCCGGCATCTTGGTGTGAACCATATTTACCAGATCTCCCCCATCATCAATAATAATGTTAGGACCGGCTTCAAGGACATGGCGGATATGGGTATCATACTCTTCCGGTGTACAGTCATACCAAGCATGAACTTCAAGCCCTGCCTTTACCAATGCTGCTGCCACATCATCCTGTGTGGAAAGGGGATTGGAACCGGTTACATACATTTCTGCACCGCCTGCCTTCAACACCAGGCAAAGGTATGCGGTCTTAGCCTCCAGATGCACCGACAATGCAATCTTCTTTCCGGCAAAGGGTTTGGTCTTGGCAAATTCCTCCTCCAAGGTGCGGAGCAGATCGCAATTCCTCTTTACCCACTCAATTTTGCGCTCGCCGGATTCGGCTAAATTAATGTCTCTGATTTCACTGTTCATTTTCTTCCCTCCACTTTTTATCCAGACCCATACGGGTTGTAATCTCATTAATCTTACTGTATACCAGCTCCTCGTCCAGTGTAAGCACCCTGCGGTTTTCCATAGTAATTTTACCATCAATGATAACGGTCTCCACCTCTGAGCCATTGGCAGAATAGGAAAGTCCCGCAATCAGATTATTTCTGGGAGTCAGGGAAGGGGTATTTAAATTAAGGATTGCAATATCTGCCTTCTTTCCTGCTTCCAGAGATCCTGTTTCTTTCTCAAGTCCAAGCGCTCTTGCACCGTTGATGGTTGCAATCCGAAATCCCTCTCTTGCACTGACACATTGAGGTGTCTTCTGAACCCCTTTATGGATCAAGGTTAAAAGACTTAGTTCATGAAACATATTCAGACTGTTATTGCTGGCAGCCCCATCGGTCCCCAGACACACATTGATTCCCTTCTTTAGCATTGCCGGAACCGGAGCAAAACCGTTTCCCAGCTTCATATTGCTGGCAGGATTGGTCACTACACTGACATTTTTATTTTTGAGAATTTCCATATCGCTTTCGGTAATCTGTACACAGTGTGCCGCAATTGCCGGAACATCAAAAAGTCCGTTCCTGTCTGCCATCTCAATGGGAGAACAGCCGTATTTTTCCCTAATCTGCTGTATCTCACTTTCGCTTTCCGAAAGATGCACATGAATTCCCATATGGTTTTTCTTAGCTTCTTCCGACACAATGCGCATAAAACCATCATCACAAGTATATGGCGCATGAGGTCCTAACAGGAAGGTAAGCCTGTCACAGTCAGCAGCCGCATCCCGCTCCTCATAAGCCTGTCTTAATCTCATCTGCCCTGCTTCATCATTTCCGCTGCCCACCAGCCCACGGCAGATGACGGCACGCATGCCGGATTCCTTCACTGCTCTTGTTGTCTGATGGATGTTCATCTGCATATCATTAAAGCAGGTAGTGCCGCTTTTCATCATCTCAATAATGGCAAGGCATGCTCCCCAGTAGGTATCCTCATCTGTCATCTGCTGCTCAATCGGATCAATGGTTCCAAACAGCCAGTCCATAAAGCTTAAATCGTCTGCCACATTTCTCATAAAGGACATATAAGAGTGAGTGTGGCAGTTAATCAGACCGGGGATTGCCAGCCTGTCCTTTCCATCAATCACCTTATCTGCCACAAATCCTTCCGGCATCCTTCCAACTGAAGCGATTCTGCTGCCTTCAATATAAATATCTGTTTCCTTAACGACATCCTTTTCACCTTCCGGCAGGATTGCCAGAATGTTTTTTAGTAAAATTCCCATAAACACTCCATTTCTATAACACTACAAATTGACAATATTTCTGTTCTCGCCTTTCAGAAAGGCTTCAATATTTTTGCAGGTTTCGGAAACGCACCTGTTTCTGGCTTCCGTACTTGCCCACGCAAGATGGGGTGTAATGATCAGCTTTCCACTGTCCATAATCTCGCTTAAAGGATTGCTTGCCTTCATTGGCTCCGTACCGGTAACATCCAGTCCTGCGCCTGCAATCAGATTTTCTGTTAAAGCAGTGTATAAGTCCGCATCATTTACCACCGGTCCTCTTGCTACATTGATCAGGATTGCACTTTTCTTCATTTTCTTCAGTGCATCCAGATTAATTAAACCTCTGGTCTTTTCACTTAACGGGCAGTGCAGGGATAAGAAATCCGATTCCTGAAGGAGCGTATCAAAATCTACCCTGTCATATTCTGTGCAGGTGCTGTTCCCTGATGCGGAGTAGAAAATTACCCTGCATCCAAATGCTTTGGCAATTTCTGCCACCCTTTTTCCAATATTGCCCATACCCACGATTCCCCAGGTTTTGCCTGCAAGCTCAGTAAAAGGAAGATCAAAATTTGAAAAACGTTCCTGAGCGGCATAAGTGCCGGATTTTACATAATCATCATAGTGGCGAAGCTTTTCAAGTACATAAAAGCACAATGCAAAGGTATGCTGTGCCACTGCATCGGTAGAATAACCTACGATATTTGCAACCTTGATTCCTCTGTTCTTGCAATAGTTAAGATCAACATTGTCGTAACCTGTAGCAAATTCACAAATCAGCTTCACATCAGGCGCATCCTTTAAGGTTTCTTCGTTCAAAGGAACCTTGTTTGCAACAATAATTTCTGCATCTTTTATCTTTTCTTTCACATCCAAAGCGGTAGTGTTGGGATAAACAACTGTCTCTCCCAGCTTTTCGATCCCATCCAGCGGAATATCCCGCCCTACACTGTTTCTCTCCAAAATCACAATCTTCATTTGTTTTTGATCTCCTTATTTTCGCTCTTTCCGGTTAAAATTCAATCAAAATATATTATACATAATCCATATGATTTTGAACAGCCTTTTTCATTCGGACAAGCAACAGATACAGGGGCTTTCCAAGCACTAGCATCAGAATAAAATTGCATATTCCATGCCATACGTCCCATGGAAGTCCGCTGATCCAATAAGTAAGTGCATAGGAAAGATTAATTGGAATATAGACAACTGCAAACAGGGAACCAAAAATAAGCCCGAATCCTCCCGACACTATTGCCCAAACTATGAATTCTTCTTTTATCAGTTTCTTCAAAAGCAGCGTAACCAGACATAGAAGCGGCCACACATATAAATAGCTGATCCACCAGGTTCCAAATCCCCATTGAATCAGTTCAAACAGATTAAAAACTGTAACTGTCAGAAAGGTTTCCTTTCCAAACACCAGGGTATAAAGAATTACCAAAAGAGAAACCAGTTCCACATTTGGCAAAAATTCAAGAGCCACCTTAGACACATAAAGGATAGCACTTAAAAGCGCTATCCTTGTAAGTTTATATATCGACATTCTTTTCATTTTGCAGACCTACCATCCCTGCTTCAAAGTAAAGGTATACACATCACCATCCTGTAAGGGAACTTCATCCGCACCTACAGTACTGGATTCACCATTTACAATGACGCACCACCAATACTGGTTGTCCATGTCTTCCTGCATACCGTTAAAGCCTGTAATATAGATTCCGTAATCGGATTCCTGCCACTCACAGCCCTCAAAGGTTCTTAAAAATTCTCCCAGATACTCTGCATCTGACTTACAATCTGTTGTTTCAGAGTAATTGTCTCTTTCAGAAATGACTTCTACCTGAAACGTTTTCATTCCGTCCATTGTAGCACGGTGGTTCAGTACGCCTGCAACAACACCAATCACAATTATAATTGCTGCAAAGACGGACACAAGGGTAATCTTTTGTTTTTTGGTCATAATTTTCTCCTTTCTTTCCTACCAAAGAAACAGGTTTAAACGCTTATGGCAAGTCTTAGGACTTCGCTTCATCTGATTCATCTGCCTTCTCACAGTTTTAATCCTGCAATGGCTGATCTTTACGATCATAGATGGATCATCCACATTACCTCAGAGTAAGCTGTCAATGATTCTCACATTGTTCCTTATTAAACCGATGAAAACCGGTACCATAACCGCGGCGGTCATCCGCCTGTTACCAGTTTTCTATTCTACCATATAAATTCGTAATTGCAAGTACGTAAATACCGAATTTTATTGAAATAGCCCCCTATTTGCCCTATAATAAACCCAAGCGGGCAACATTAGAGTTATCATAAAATCTTACTTTGAAAACAGAGAGGTAATGAAATGAATATTGTTTTACTTTCCGGCGGTTCCGGCAAACGTCTGTGGCCGCTCTCAAACGACATTCGTTCTAAGCAGTTTATTAAAATTTTTAAAACAGAAGACGGTACCTATGAATCGATGGTACAGCGCGTATACCGCCAGATTCGCAAGGTGGATGCAGATGCAACCGTAACCATTGCCACCTCCAAGACGCAGGTTTCCGCTATCAATAACCAGCTCGGAGAAGGGGTAGGAATTTCCGTGGAACCCTGCAGAAGAGATACCTTCCCTGCCATTGCACTTGCAACTGCTTATCTCCATGATGTACAGGGTGTTTCCGAAGATGAATCCGTTGTCGTCTGTCCTGTAGACCCTTATGTGGAGGATGATTATTTTGAAAAGCTGAAAGAGCTCAGTGAGCAGGCCGATAAGGGAGAAGCCAATCTGGTTCTGATGGGGATTGAACCCACCTATCCCAGTGAAAAGTACGGCTATATCATTCCTGAAAGCCACGATGAAATCAGTAAGGTTTCCACCTTCAAGGAAAAACCTGATGTGGAAACAGCCAAAAGCTACCTGGCCCAGGGAGCCCTCTGGAACGGCGGTGTTTTTGCCTACAAACTAAAATATGTACTAAAGAAAGCGCATGAGCTCATCGATTTTACAGATTATCAGGATTTATTTGCGAAATATGATACCCTTACCAAGATCAGTTTTGACTATGCTGTGGTTGAAAAGGAAGACAAAATCCAGGTTATGCGCTTTGCTGGTCAGTGGAAGGATCTGGGCACCTGGAATACGCTTACGGAAGCCATGGAAGAAGCAAATGTAGGCGAAGCCATGATGAATGAGAAATGTGAAAATGTCCATATTATCAATGAGCTTGGTGTTCCAATCCTGGCAATGGGTCTGAATGACGTAGTGATTTCTGCCAGTCCTGACGGAATTCTGGTTTCCGATAAGGAACAGTCCAGCTACATTAAACCCTTTGTAGACAAGCTGGACCAGCAGATTATGTTTGCCGAAAAGTCTTGGGGAAGTTTCCGGGTATTAGATGTAGAAGAAGAAAGCATGACCATTAAAGTTGTTTTAAATCCCGGTCACAGGATGAATTATCACAGTCACAAGAACAGGGATGAAGTATGGGTGGTCACTGCGGGAAGCGGTCACACGATTGTAGACGGAATGGAGCAGGAGGTTTCTCCGGGTGATGTGATTACCATGGAGGCAGGATGCCGCCATACCGTAATTGCCGATACAGAATTAAAATTGATTGAAGTTCAGCTGGGCAAGGAGATCAGTGTCCATGACAAACAAAAATATGCACTTGAATAAACCTTTCTTATTAAAGCCTGCCAGTAAGGACTATTTATGGGGTGGGAGACGCTTAAAGGATGATTTTGCCAAGGAAACAGATTTATCGCCACTGGCAGAGACCTGGGAGTGTTCCACTCATCCTGATGGCCCAAGCATCATTGCAAGCGGGAAGCACACAGGAAAAACACTTACAGACGTTTTGAAAAAGCATCCCGAATATATAGGAACGCATCCTGAAAACAAAAATGAACTGCCAATCCTGATTAAATTTATTGATGCCAAAAATGACTTGTCCGTTCAGGTTCATCCTGATGATGCTTATGCCAAAGTACATGAGAACGGCTCTCTTGGGAAGACCGAAATGTGGTATGTGCTGGATGCCGCTGAAGACGCAAAACTTGTTTATGGTCTGCAACATGACATGGATAAGGAAAGTATGAAAAAAAGCATTGAGCAGGGGACCATCGAAAAATATCTGCAAAAAGTTCCTATCAGAAAAGATGATGTTTTCTATATTGAAGCCGGAACCATTCACGCAATCGGAGCAGGCGCACTTGTGGCAGAAGTACAGGAAAATTCCAATTTGACTTACCGCATGTACGATTATGACCGTGTGGATAAAAACGGAATGAAGCGGGCGCTCCATGTGGATAAAGCGCTTGATGTTGCCAATCTGAAAAGAAGCGCTGCTCCCAGACAGGCACTTCGTGTCCTGAAATACCGCCCGGGCTGCGCAACAGAATTTTTGTGCCGCTGTAAATATTTTCAGGTGGAAAGAATGCTGGTAAACACAGAAAGAATTCGTGAAATGGTCAGTTTCCAGACAACGGGGCTTTCCTTTCAGGTATTATTATGTTTAAATGGCTGCGGTACAATTTCCTATGAAGAGGACGAAATGCTCCGCTTCTTTAAGGGAGACTGTATTTTCGTCCCTGCCAATTCAATTTCCATGAAAATACACGGTACTGCCCAGTTTTTAAAGGTAAGCTGTTAAAAAATATTGGCAACACTTTAACACTGCGTTATGATAAAGAAAATTTAAAACACCTAAACTGTTGACGCGGAGATAAAGGTGATGATGCTCCTACAGAGAGCCCGGAGTGCTGAGATCGGGTGGAAAACAAGTCATCAAATGGACCGCTGAGGGTGCAGTGAAAAACAGAGCGTAGTATTTTATCTGTCCAGTATTCTGCAACGTAAGGCATACGTCAGTTGCCGGAGATATGATGGTATCTCATTAAGCGTACAGCATTTGCTGTAAATCAAGGTGGCACCGCGGATAGTTTATATTCGTCCTTGACAGAAATAATTTCTGTTGAGGGCGTTTTTTTATACTCTGCTCATAGAAATGTATCATAGCCGTACAGGCAGAAAGGAACACCATGATCCAACCTGAACTTAACTTACTTAAAGAGCTTAAAAAACAAGATGAATACAAGACGGCTCCTGTCAGTATGGAAATTTTTTCGGACATTAGAACTCCCATTGAGGTTCTTAAAATTCTGAAAAATGTTTCCAGCCACTGCTATCTTTTAGAGTCCGTTTCCGACCATGAAAAATGGGGGCGCTACACCTTTTTAGGATATGAACCCAGCTTGGAGATTACATGCCAGAATGGACATATGAAGGTAGGCTCACTTTCCTTTGAGACCAATGACCCCGGCAAATATATACGTCAGGTCATCGATGAGCATAAAAGTCCTCGTTTTTCCTATCTTCCTCCTTTTACCGGCGGTCTGGTTGGATACTTTTCTTACGACTATCTGAAGTATGCAGAGCCTTCCTTAAACCTGAACGCTGCCGATACCGAAGGGTTTAAGGATGTAGATTTGATGCTTTTTGACAGGGTAATTGCTTTTGATAACTTTAAGCAGAAAATCATCCTGATTGTCAATATTCATCTGGACAATCTGGATACGGAATACAACAGGGCTGTTCTTGAGCTTAAGCAAATGGCGGAGCTGTTGAGAAACGGTAAAGAAGCCTTTGCAAATGGCAAAGCATTTATTCCTTTTATTACCTGTGGTGACCCTGATCTTGACACTACCAAAAAAATTGTCCATAGTGCCGTCCGGAACGGTGCAGACTTAATTGAACTTGGTATTCCCTTTTCCGATCCCACCGCAGAAGGTCCCGTTATTCAGGGAGCTAATCTGCGAGCATTGTCAGGCGGAGTAACCACCGATAAAATTTTTGATATGGTAAGAGAGCTCCGTAAAGATATTACTATTCCCATGGTATTCATGACTTACGCCAATGTAGTATTTTCTTACGATGCGGAAAAATTTATCAGCACCTGTGCAGAGATTGGTATTGACGGACTGATTCTTCCCGATCTCCCTTTTGAGGAAAAGGGTGAATTTGATGAGACCTGTAAGAAGTATGGTGTGGATCTGATTTCCCTGATTGCTCCCACCTCTGCAAACCGTGTTGCCATGATTGCAAAGGAAGCGCGAGGCTTTATTTACATTGTATCCAGCCTTGGCGTGACCGGTGTAAGAAGTGAAATTAATACTGACATTTCATCTCTCGTTAAACTGGTTCGTGAAAATTCTTCTGTTCCCTGCGCTGTAGGGTTTGGCATTTCTACCCCGGAGCAGGCGGCTAAGATGGCAGGAATTTCCGATGGTGCCATTGTAGGCTCTGCAATTATCAAGCTGATTGCACAGTATGGCAGGGATGCCGCAGAACCGGTTGGGAAATATATACAAAGTATGAAGGCTGTGTTACTATAGAACAAAAAATAAGGACGGAAACGAATGATATGGAACTTACATCTACTACTAGTCAGTCTGTACTTAAAAATTTATGGAATAAGGACACCCACACTTTTTCATCCGATATGCTGAAGCTGACCGCCATCATTACTATGATGATTGATCATATCGGTGCAGGAATACTGGAATATTTACTATATACAGATATTTCTGCTTCTATTCCATATAATACCTTATTAATTATTTATTATATTAATATGGTCTTACGCCTTATCGGGCGTATTGCCTTTCCGATTTTCTGCTTTTTGCTTGTGCAGGGCTTTCTTCATACCAGAAGCAGAATAAAATATGCAAGAAATTTTCTAATTTTCGCTTTAATATCGGAGCTCCCTTTTGATTTTTGTTTTTTTGGAGGCATTGATTGGTCCCATCAAAATGTATTTTTGACGCTTTGTATTGGACTGCTTACTCTTTGGGCACTGGAAGTTATCCAAAATAAGGAAATGCATATTGCTCTAAAGACTATGGTCTCTTTGCTGGCTATAGCTATAAGCCTGACAGTTGCTGCGTTTCTCAAAACAAACTATACATGGACGGGCGTTCTGCTGATTTTAGGACTGTATTTCTTTCGTGAAAAACTTGCCCTGCAATGCAGTATTCCGTTTATTGTATTTTTGATTTCCTCGATAATTTCCAATCTTGCCTATGGTACTTTGCAGGAATCCGTCTTACTTTGCCTGTCATCTAAGTGGACACTCTTTATACCTGCTCTCATGATTTATCATTGTAATGGGAAGCGGTATATGCAAAAGGGCAAGTATTTCTTCTATACTTTTTATCCAGTTCATTTAGCTGTTCTTTATGTTATTCAAATCATACTGACTAACATCCTGCAATAATTTTAAACTAAAAAAAGCTCTCAAATACCAGCTTAAGGTATTTGAGAGCTTTTTCTTACAGTCTCTTAAGAAGTTCTTCTCTCTGTGCTTCATAACCGGGCTTGCCAAGAAGGGCAAACATATTCTTCTTGTAGCTTTCAACACCGGGCTGGTTGAAAGGATTTACACCCAGCAGGTATCCGCTGACACCACATGCAAACTCAAAGAAATAGAACAGCTGTCCTAAATAATATTCATTGACTTCAGGTACATTTACCATGAAGTTGGGAACCTGTCCGTCTGTATGAGCTAAGATAGTTCCGTTCATAGCACTCTTATTTACGAAATCAACGCTCTTACCTGCAAGATAGTTTAATCCGTCAAGGTCAACTGCTTCTTCCTGAAGAATGATTTCTTCTCTGCTTGTCTCAATATTAATTACGGTTTCAAACATATTTCTTGCACCGTCCTGAATGAACTGACCCATGGAGTGCAAGTCTGTTGTAAGATCAACGCTTGCAGGGAAGATACCCTTCTGATCCTTGCCTTCACTTTCTCCGTAAAGCTGTTTCCACCATTCAGAAACATAATGAACGCTGGGTTCATAGTTTGCAAGGATTTCAATTGCCTTGCCCTTTCTGAGAAGAATGTTACGAAGTGCTGCATACTTGACAGCATCATTTTCTTCAAAAGGAGCTTCCATGGCAGCCTTGCGTCCTGCCTGAGCACCTTCCATCAGTTTGTCAATGTCGGCACCGCTTACTGCAATGGGAAGTAATCCAACAGCGGTAAGAACGGAGAAACGTCCTCCTACATCATCGGGAACTACGAAGCTTTCGTATCCTTCTTCTGTAGCCAGATTCTTTAATGAACCTCTTGCCTTATCTGTGGTAGCATAAATTCTCTTTGCTGCTTCTGCTTTACCGTATTTCTTTTCCATCATTTCCTTAAATACACGGAATGCAATTGCAGGTTCTGTAGTTGTACCGGACTTACTGATCATATTGATAGAGAAATCTCTGTCACCAATCACATCCATTAAGTGTTTAATATAAGTAGAGCTGATAGAATTACCTACAAAATAAATTTCAGGTGTCTTTCTGATTTCTTTGCTTACTGTGTTGTAGAAGCTATGTCTTAAAAATTCAATAGCTGCTCTTGCTCCCAGATAGGAACCGCCAATACCAATTACCAGAAGCACTTCTGAATCGCTCTGGATCTTAGCTGCTGCCTTTTTAATTCTGGCAAACTCTTCCTTGTCATAGTTTACAGGAAGATCAATCCATCCAAGAAAATCATTTCCCGCACCTGTCTTGGAAACCAATAAATCTTTTGCATCCATAGCAAGCTTCTTCATGGATTCTACTTCATGATCCTTGATGAAGGGAGCTGCTTTGGAATAATCAAATGTTACTTTGCTCATAATATTCGCTCCTTTGTCTTAATTTATTGCTGCTAACCATATCAACCAAAATTCAGTGTAGCAAATGAGCTTGGGTTTTTCAAGGATTTTACTAAAACTTACAACATTTCCTTGTCATAAACAGCCCGCTCCCCGCCGATAAACTTACCTCTGGTTCTGGCACAGACCAGATGCGCTTCCCCAATCTGTTTTGTTTTTGTGCGGACGGGAACCGCTACATCCGCAAGATGCATACCGATTAAGGTATCTCCGATATCCATTCCAGCCTGAGCTTTTAAGTGCTCCACTGCCACAGGCTGCTTAAACCTGTGGTACGCAGTGGTTCCGAAGGAGCCGCCTGCCTTGGGCTGGGGCACTACGTTGACAATGGGAAGCCTTTCTCTTTTGGCAAGTTCTTTCTCAATAATCAGCGCACGGTTCAAATGTTCGCAGCACTGTGCTGCCAGATATAGATCGTTTTCTAAAGCCACTTCGTAAATTCCTTCAAAAACAGCCTCTGCTGTCTCTAAACTTGAAGAGGTTCCAATCCTCTTTCCGGTAACTTCGCTGGAAGAACAGCCCACTACCAGAATATCTCCTTTGGACAGATGCGCCTGTTCCAGCAATTCTTCTGTTGCCTTGCGGGCATCCCGCCTGATTTCTTCCAAAAATTCTACTGCCATTTCCACAACCTCTTTTCCAAATATCCTTTTCATAGAATCTATTTACAAATAATATGTTTTTCCTTCTTCCAAAATTTTGATCTCTCCATTTTTTACTTCTATTCTGGTTACTGCACAATTTTTGTGTACGCCTTCCCCCCAAAACTGTGAAACAGGGGTCTGATTGATATTTGCCAACATAGCTTTCAGTGCACATCCATGAGTGGAAATCAAAATCGTTTTATCTGTGTATTCATCTTTTTTCACAAGTTCCCGGAGAAATTTCCCGGTTCGCTCTATAACCTGCTCAAAGCTTTCCCCTTCAGGCGGTACATGATAATTGGGGGTATCTGTAAAGAAGTTCAGAAACTCTTTATCCGGAATGTTATAATTTGATTCCTCACAGCACAGGCCCTCATACGCTCCAAAGCTGATCTCCTGTATCCGAGCATCCTCAATCATTGGAATCTGTCTGCTTCCAATGATAATCTCAGCCGTTTCTCTGGCTCTTTTTAAGGGCGATGTAAATGCCATATCAAAAGGAACATCCTTAAGTCCCTGTGCAGTTATCCGGGCAAGCTCTCTTCCATAATCATTCAGTTCAATGTCACATTGTCCCTGTATCCGTCTGCTCTTATTATAGTCCGTTTCTCCATGTCTGATTAAATATAGCTGCATATTTTTCTCCGATGCTTGATTTTTTCATTTTTATCTGTTTTCCAATATTCATAATACATCAGTATTATATCATCTTTTTCCCATTATTCTACTTCAAAAATTTCCCCAGCTATGTCATGCAACTTTTTACTGCCAGACTCAAATTTTCTTATGTAATGCAATTATTTTCATAAATGGTTCATACTAAGAATATTTAAGAGAAACGAGGTATCCGGCATGGAATCATTGTGGAGAATACAAACCGAAACTATTTTACCCAAAGAAAATGCTACCGATATGCCATCGGATGAATGTAATTATGACGTCATCGTAATTGGAGCCGGTATGGCAGGAATTCTGATTGCTTTCTTTTTGCAGGAAGAAGGAAAGACGTGCTTGTTCTTGAAGCAGACCGTATAGCCTCCGGGCAAACGGAGCGGACAACTGCCAAAATTACCAGCCAGCACGCTCTCAAATATAGCAAACTAATCAGACAAACAGGCATTGACAAGGCAAGACAATATGCCCAGGCAAACCAACTGGCAATCAGGGAATATGAGCAACTGATTGAACGACTTGGAATCGACTGCCAGTTTGAGAGACTTCCTGCTTATTTATATACGCTGAAAGAAAAATGGCTTCTTGAAAAAGAGGCGCGGGCCGCTTCTTCTTTGGGAATTGATGCCTATTTTACGCAGGAAACAGACCTACCCTTCCCCGTAGAAGGAGCGGTATGCTTCCGAAATCAGGCACAGTTTTCCCCTCTAAAATTTATTCAGCATATCTCCTCAAAGCTTAATATCTTAGAACATACCAAAGTAACTAATATTAAAGGAAACAGAATTACAACGGAAAACAGGGAACTGACAGCGGACAAAATTATCGTTGCCACCCATTATCCCCTCCTTAACCTGCCCGGATTTTACTTCCTGCGCCAGCATCAGGAAAGAAGCTACTGTCTTGCGCTTTCCGGGTGTGGGAAGATCAACGGAATGTATTACGGCATTGATCAGGATGGACTTTCCTTCAGACAGGCGGGAGATTATCTTCTGTTAGGAGGCGGCTCACATCGTACCGGAGAAAACATAACAGGTGGGAAGTATGATTTTCTTTCACAGGAAGCAAGACGCTGTTTCCCAAATTGTAAAGAAGAAGCACGCTGGTCGGCACAGGACTGCATACCCCATGATGGCATTCCGTTTATCGGAAAATATTCCCTTTTCACACCTAACCTTTATGTTGCAACAGGGTTTCAAAAATGGGGAATGACCTCCTCAATGCTCTCTGCATTAATCTTAAGGGATGAACTATGCGGCATTTCCAATCCATATGCCTCTTTGTTTTCGCCTCAAAGGCTGAATATACGTGCCGGATTCAAAAATTTACTTCTGGACGTGGGTGTGAGCATCAA
>JAQXYZ010000068.1 GCA_029226935.1 Bacillota bacterium
CGGTATGGAACAGATAGAGGAATTGAGAAAAATTGTAAATAAAAGTGATAATATTGTTTTTTTTGGCGGTGCCGGTGTCTCCACCGAAAGCGGAATACCTGATTTCAGGAGCGTGGATGGGCTGTATAATCAAAAGTATGATTATCCCCCGGAAACCATCTTAAGCCACACCTTCTACAGGCAGAAGCCGGAAGAATTTTTCCGTTTCTATAAAGACAAAATGCTGTGTCTGGGAGCAAAGCCCAATGCGGCACATTTGAAACTGGCACAGTGGGAGCAGGAAGGAAGATTAAAGGCAGTCATTACCCAGAACATAGACGGGCTGCATCAGGCGGCCGGCAGTAAACGTGTATTGGAATTGCATGGAAGTGTACTGCGAAATTACTGCGAGCGGTGCGGAAAATTTTTTGATGCTGAATATATGCTCCATGCGCAAGGAGTTCCCACATGTGATGAATGTGGTGGGTCTGTTAAGCCGGATGTGGTCTTATATGAGGAGGGGCTGAATGACCAGACGCTCAGGGACGCAATCAACTATATCCGAAATGCGGATGTACTGATTATCGGAGGTACATCGCTGGTGGTTTATCCGGCAGCAGGGCTGATTGATTATTACAATGGAAATAAGCTGATACTGATTAACAAGACACCTACTGCAAGAGATCATGTGGCAGATTTAGTGGTACAGGGAAGTATCGGGGAGATTTTTTCTGCTTTATAAAAAGGGACAAAAGCATGCAGAGTGGGAAAACGGCATGGGTTAGAAAAGGGAAGACTTATGGACATTAAAGTAGGAGACAGGTTAATACTAAAAAAGGCACATCCCTGTGGAAGCTATGAGTGGGAGGTGCTCCGCATCGGGGCAGATTTCAGACTTAAATGTGCAGGGTGTGGGCATCAGATTATGGCACCGAGAAGCCAGATAGAAAAAAAGATTAAACAAATCAAGACAAACACTTGAAAATTAAATAAATTCATGGTATTATATTACTCCGTGATATGACAACACATTCCTTGCTCCTTATATAGGGGCCAGAGACCAAAAGGAGGTAAACTAGCATGAACAAATATGAATTAGCCGTTGTTGTTAGTGCGAAAATCGAAGATGAGGAAAGAGCAGCTGTCGTTGACAAGTGCAAGGCTCTGATCGAAAGATTTGGCGGTACAATTACAAATGTTGATGACTGGGGCAAGAAGAGACTTGCGTATGAAGTTCAGAAGATGAAAGAAGCTTTCTATTACTTTATCCAGTTCGAAGCAGAGAGCACCGCTCCAATCGAAATCGAAAACCGTGTTCGCATTATGGACAATGTTATCAGATTTTTATGCGTTAGACAGGACGAAGCATAAGGCATATATCAGATATGCGGGAAAGTAGAGGTAGGTATGAATAAAGTAATACTTATGGGGCGTTTAACAAGAGATCCTGAAGTGAGATATTCCCAGGGGGAAAATGCAATGGCTATTGCAAGATATACCCTTGCTGTAGACCGTAGATTTAACCGTAATGGTGATGAGAATTCCGCTGATTTCATCGGATGCGTTGCTTTTGGCAGAGCCGGAGAGTTCGCTGAAAAGTATTTCAGAAAGGGAACTAAGGTTTTGATTACGGGCCGCATTCAGACCGGAAGCTATACCAACAAGGATGGCGTAAAGGTTTACACCACAGATGTTGTGGTGGAGGATCAGGAATTTGCTGAGAGCAAAAACAGCAATGCCGGTTCAGACGGAGGATTTTCCGGTGGTGGAAACAGATCTCATGAATCTTCAGGAGCAGGCGACGGTTTTATGAATATTCCGGATGGAATAGATGAAGAACTGCCGTTCAACTAAGCATATTTAGTACAATTCAGATAGGAGGCAATTATCATGGCATTTAACAAAGCAGAGAAGTCTGATTCTCCCATGAGAAAAAAGGGCGGAATGCGCAGAAGAAAAAAGGTTTGCGTATTCTGTGGCAAAGATAACGTAATTGATTACAAAGATGTAAATAAGTTAAAGAGATACGTATCCGAAAGAGGAAAAATTCTTCCCAGAAGAATTACAGGAAACTGTGCAAAGCATCAGAGAGCGCTTACTGTAGCAATTAAGAGAGCGCGCCACGTAGCACTGATGCCCTATGTTCAGGACTAATCTCAAAACAGATATTGAGTAAAAGCGGTTGCCTTTGGCAACCGTTTTTTGATTCATAGGGGTGTGCCTTGTACATGTTTTAGATTTTACATATATTTTACATAATGCTGCTATCGGATTTTACATTACAATATTTAAAATAAAATTGGAGAGAAAATGTAAGTAAAGACTGATAGGAGCAAAATATGAGTGCACATGATATATTTCAGACAATATTTGGACTGTTGGGAGGATTGTCGGTATTTATTTTCGGCATGAATATGATGAGCGAGTGTCTGCAGAAGGCAGCCGGAGAGAAAATGAAAACAATTCTTGGCATACTCACAAAAAATCCGATTATGGGTGTACTTGCAGGAGCACTGGTGACAGCGGTACTGCAAAGCAGCAGCGCAACAACAGTCATGGTAATTGGATTTGTCAGTGCAGGGCTTATGAGCCTTCCACAGGCAATTTCTGTCATTTTGGGAGCAAATATCGGAACTACTATGACCGCGCAGCTTATGGCGTTTAAAATCAGCGATTATATATGGATGATAGTCTTTATCGGTTTTGTTATGTTCTTTCTTTCGAAAAAGGAGAAGGTCAAAAGCATTGGGCAGACCATCTTTGCATTCGGTCTTTTGTTT
>JAQXYZ010000069.1 GCA_029226935.1 Bacillota bacterium
AACACTGCCGGCTGAAAAAGCGGTACAATGTATCAGGAATTATTATGCAGAAACGGAAAGAGATGGTCATGCCCGGTATCTGTCATGGCAGCATTGCTATCAGGCATTTTGCAGATACAGAGATCCGGATAATCAGGAGGCTGTGGATTATCTTGCACTGCATTTGGCATTCTATCTGGCAAGTTGGGGAATGTACCGGGGATCCTCGTTCCTTTTACAGAAGGATTATAAGGTACATATTCCGGTTGCAGAGATGATTTTGAAAGAAAAATATAATCCTCTATTGGGAATCACTGCAGAGGGATTGACAGATGAAAAAAATCTGGATTTGCTGGATGAAATCAGTGACAGAATCCGGTGCACTTATGCAAAGGAGCTGCCGGCGTTTGAGGGAAAAGATAATAATGCTACAGATACTCTTGTTACCAAGATCCTTCTGGGAACTCTGGGATGCGTACCGGCGTACGACAGATATTATAAGCAGACTGTAAAAAAATACGGGATTTCTTCCGGAAGATACAATCGGAAGTCTGTCCGCGATGTTGCAAATTATTATTGTACAAACAGTGAATCGTTTGAAGATGTCAGGGCGAAACTGAGTGCAGGTGGAATTGAATATCCGCAAATGAAACTGATGGATATGTGTATGTGGCAGGTGGCTTTTGAGGATGATGAATACCCGGAGAAGTAGCGTGAAACAGGAAAAATACTAAAGGAGGCATGTATGGAGATCAAAAAAATATATTTTGACATGGACGGGGTACTGGCAGATTTTGACAGAGGTGTGAAGGATCTTCTTGGACTGTCACCGATCAATCAGGCTGATAAGACAGAAGCACAGGATGACGAGATGTTTCAAGCTATGAGGAAAACCGAGCATTTTTATGACCGCCTTGAACCTATGGCAGGAGCAGAGGATATGTTCCACCAGATTTATGATACTTTCGGGGACAAGTGTGAGATCCTTTCCGGTATTCCGAAGGCTAGAAGGGGGATCGTGACTGCCGGTGAGGACAAGATACGATGGGTGCGCAGGCTTCTTTCGGATCAGATCGTGGTCAACATTGTTTACCGGGAGGAAAAGAAGAATTACTGTACGGGACCGGACTGCATTCTGATTGACGATTTTGAAAAGACCATCAGGGAATGGGAGGCTCTTGGAGGGACCGGAATCTGGCATCATAGTGCAGAGGATACACTGCAGAAGCTGCAGGAAATAGGTGAGAGAAACTAGGCGGGTGTCAAAGATATGACAAAGGAAGAATGGTATAAACAGCTTTTTGAACGTTTGGAAGCCATAGCTGACAAGAATATTGTGATTATAGGCGGACATGTGAACTGGCTCAATAAGCTAAAAAAACGATTTCCGAACTGGATGTATATTCTTACGGAGAGTTATAAGACTGTTGACGGAAAGATGCTGGATGGAAAGGACCGGGTGTATTTTTTTACCGATCATCTCAGCCATGTGACTTACGGAAAGTTTATTGTGGCTGTGAGGGAGCGTCACATTCCCTTTGGATATTTGGGAAGCCTGAATGTAGAAAAACTCATCAGGCAGATTTACGAAGATACGAGTGGGGGGTAGCTCACTGAAAATCCATTGACAAATCGTGAAACGATTACTATAATTTAAATGAAATTCGGCAAAACAACAAAGTGCCGAAAATTGCTTAAATAATTATCACGAATTTGGATATACTGGAATTGGGGTGAGAAAGATGACAAAGACGGCACAGATTTCCAATGACCAAATGATTTTTTCGGTTCAAGAGCTGAAAGATAAAGGTTTTTCATATTATAAAATCAATCAGATGGTTGACCAGGGGATCCTGATAAAACTGAATAAGAAATATTATGAGAATGCAAATTTTGATGGTGAGGGATCGGATTTCTACTATGCCTATGCATTTGTACCAGACGGGGTGGTTTGTCTGCTAAGTGCAGCCGTGTATTATAATCTGTCTACTTATCGTCCAGATGCCATTGATGTGGCAATTCCGAGAAAAGCAAAGGTATCAACACTGCCGGATTGGCCGGAACTGAATGTATGCTATTTTACAGATGATCGATTTGATGTTGGTATCGTGACCGTAGAGGATGGAAATAACAGATTTCGTATATATGATATTGAGAAAACTGTTGTTGATATCGTTTTCTACAGGGAAAAAATCGGAATTGAAGAAACGAAAGAAGTTCTTACAACCTATCTGCATCGGAGTGACCGTAATCTGAATAGGCTAATCAGATATGCGGAGATGCTCAAATGTGGGGATGTAATGAAAATGTATCTAGAGGTGCTGGTATGACAAACGCTATATCCGTAAAGGACAGATTAAAGAAACAGGCGATAGAAGATGGAAAGACTATGCAGGATAAGCTGGTCACATATGGTTTGGAGAGAACAATATATAGATTATCTGTTTCAAATTATGTGGAGAGATTTACACTAAAGGGCGGTATTTTTTTGTATGCATTATTTAATGGAGAGTATGCTCGTGCAACAATGGATATTGATCTTTTGGCACAGCGTATTCCAAATGATGCTGAAGAAATGAAGAAAGTATTTAATGATATTTTTTCTATAGAGTGCGATGATGCGTTAAGATTTGATTTGAATACGCTTGAGGTTATCAATATAACTGAATTCAAGGAGTATCACGGAGTAAATGTATCTATTATGGGATATCTGGATAGAACCAAGGTCCCGGTATCAATAGATATTGGTTTTGGTGATGTGGTGTATCCAGAAAGAGTGAAAATGGAGTTCCCGGTTCTGTTGGATATGGAAGTTCCGCAAGTATATGCCTATTCTATTTACTCCGTCATAGCAGAAAAGTTTGAGGCTTTTGTTTCTCTGGGTCTTGCAAATGGCAGATATAAGGATTTCTATGATATCTATGTTTTAGCTGACAGGTATAATCTTAATGGTGTGGAATTAAAGAATGCGATTGTAGAGACCTTTAACCATCGAGGTACTGGTTTTGATGATATTGCAGCCTTTGATGATGATTTTACCAAGGATGAGACAAGACGGGGGAGATGGAGAGCCTTTATCAAAAAGAAGAAAGCATTGGTGAAAGTTGAATTTGAAGAAACTATGCAACTACTAAAAGAATTATTGCTGCCCATCGTGGATTCAATTCACAACGATAATTCCTTTGAGCAGACATGGAGTAAAGAAACAAAAAGTTGGATGTAAATACATAAAATTAGTAATAGGGATCGTGTAGAGATACACGGTCCTTTTATTTTGCAAAGAATTAGGGAAGAAGAGTATTTCGATGGCAGGAAGAAAACCAAAGCCTACAGCGGTTAAGAAACTGGAAGGCAATCCGGGTAAAAGAAAACTGAATAGCAAAGAGCCGGTTCCGGCAAAGGGATACCTGCCTGTCCTGACTGGTTAATGCCAGAAGCCGGGAAGGAATGGGAAAGATAATTGATTATATAAGCAAATTTAGTCAATTCAGCGCAATATCATCCTAACAGATTTATAAACCAAAATATGATTATAAAACCAATATAATAAAAATATTTTATGAAAACAAGTATAAAACTTGACTTTTAAGGCT
>JAQXYZ010000070.1 GCA_029226935.1 Bacillota bacterium
ATGTGTGTAGAATTGCGGGGCGCAAGACATCCGGTGGATGTCTGCTCTGCGCCGACCGGAGCGAAGCGTAGACTTGCGTAGCAACGGAGCAATTCGTGTATCAAATGAGGGGCAAAATACCTTTTGACCCTCATATCATACAATACTATTGCATTCAAAGGAACTAAAGGTACTTAGGAACGGAAGGTGCTTTTTCTTCCGGCTGGGTGCCAGGTACAATGAACTCGGAACTCATCCCCAAACCACCTCCCGTATTCAATCAAGTTCGAAGAGGTAGCCGTCACCCGATCAGCACCCTTTTCCCGTCAAAGGCCAGTCCATAGCTGTGGATCTGTTCTTTGGGAAAGCCCTTCGCAGTCAGCGATGCCCCATACTGTTTTTCCTCGATCTGCGCCTTCGCACTGGCAAGAGTATCCTCCAGTGTTTTCTCCTAGTTTTTCCGGAATGCTTTAAATTCCAGGATAAAGGCATCCTTGTTCCTGTCTTTTGGCTCCAGCATGACATCGTACCTGCCAAAACCGCTTTCCCGGTTGGAGGTAATCTCATACTCCTCCTGTAAATCCACCAGAAGGCCCAGCACAAAGCCATGATAGAACCGCTCCGGGGCATCCGCAGACTCTCCTCCTGCGGCATCAAAGAAACTGAAGGCGGAAAGTGCCACACGGTTCATATATTCATTCATTTCATCCACATCCTGCAACAGCAGAGCCTTGATGAAATCGTTGTAGTCGTTCTTTGCTCCGGCAAACCACCCCCGCATCAGGCACTCAAACTGGTCCTTCAGGTTCCCGCTTCCGCCCCGGATCAGCCTGCTGACCAGACCGTTTCCACTGGTATTGGCCCAGTAGGTTTCAATCTCCCCGGTTTTCAGAAAATTGATAATGGACCAAGGATTGTAAATATCCTTCTGTTTTCCGAAAATAAACCCGTCCTACCAGCTCTTGATTTCTTCCTTCCGGTCACCATAGCCGTATTCATCCAGAATAATAATTACCTTTTTCCCATAATAACGGTAAAGATAACTCGCCAGATTATTCAATGAGGTACTTGCCTCTTCCTCCGTCATTGCAATTTTCTTATTTGTTATTTTTATAAAATCTTCTTTTTCATTGTCCCTTAATACATCTTTTTCAATCAGATACCAGTTCTGATTATAAAGATCAGCAATTAACCGGCAGATCTGCCTGGTCTGCATACTCCACGGAAAAAAGGCCTCCAGCATGCTCATGTTCAGCGTCTTACCAAAGCAGCGGGGTCTGGTAATCAATGTCACATCGCCCCCACTTTCCCACCACTCCCTAATGAGATCCGTTTTATCAATATAAAAGAAATGACCTTCTCTTAATTTTTCAAACTCTGTACTCCGATTGCAACATTTTTCGCCATACTCAATGCCTCCACAAAGAAAAATCCGCTATACCAGCCTGATTACTGTTAGTATAGCGGATTTATTCTTAAAATACAATGTGTCTTATTGTATATCGGATCCGGTTTTTTATTTCCCTGCAATCCTATACTGTCTTGATGGTAACCTTCCTGTTCAGTCCTCTCTTCACCAGCAGCTTCTTATAAGCCTTGGATTTGTTCTTCGGCATCTTGACCACCGCATCAGTGGAAATACCGGAAAAGGCATACCCTGAAACCGTCTTAGAAGTCAAAAGCTCTGTGTTAAGTTTGATGGTCTTAAGCTTACTACAGCCCCCAAACACATAGTCTCCAATCTTTGTTACCTTGGACGGGATCGTAATGCCGGTCAGGCTGGTGCAGTTGTAAAAAGCTTTGGAGCCTATGGTTGTCACACTCTTCCCAATAGTGACTTTCTTCAACTTAATACAGCCGCTGAAGGCACCGGAACCGATGGAAGTTACATACTTTCCAATCGTTACCGTGGTAACGGTCTTATTGTTCTTCAAGGCATTGGTTGCGATTGAAGAAACCTTGTAGGTGATGCCGTCAATGGTAACCTTATCTGGGACTATCATTGTCAAACGGCATCGAGCTTCCCGTTCCTGAAAAGAAATATACCCTGGTTAAGCACCGTATCATGGACTTACGAACCTCGTAAAGGTTATGAGAGAATTTAGGGAAAGGTTTCCATGAACAGTCTACTCCTGTTCCAAAAGCACCCGGCAATTCTTACGGTTGCAGGCAATACCATATTTTAAAATATGATGAATATCCGCATCTGCAAATGCTTCCTCGTAATGTTTCTTCTGCATCTGTTCAAGTGCTTTCCTGCACGCTGTTTCCAATTCTCCATCCTCTGCGTATTTCACCTCAATCACAATTCCTGTATCCGAATCATCAATTCTTACCATGATATCGCTGAATCCGTCCCCCGTCTCTCTGTTAGATGTGACCATCCAGCCACCTTTAAAGCTTAGGATTCCAAGCAGAATTCCGTGGTAGAAATTTTCCTTTGTCGGTCTTCTGACAAAAGTGTCACGTACACTGATTGTTTTCTTCATATAAGCTGTAAAAAGCCGCTCCACCGTTTCCGGCTTACCATCCAACAGGGCATTGCAGAAACTGTTGACCATTTCTCCATCTTTTGCTACATCATCCCGAAATAATTTCATGATGCGCTCCGTGATAATATTTCGTATCTCCCTATTCGGAATTACGAGATTATAGCGGTTTCCATTTGGCTCACCTCGCTGTGTCAAATATCCGGTCATAAAAAGAGTACTCCAGATATGCTCCATGGAATCATATAACTCTTTATATGTGAGTTCCTGACTAATCTCTTTTTGAACACTGCCCCCGTTTACAAGCTGCTCTAACTCTATCCTGGTCAGCTTTTTTTCTTCATCCACACTGTCAATAAAATGTTGTATGACTTCATTCCCACTGGTATTCGTCCAATAATTCTGTGGTGGCAGTTCGGGGTTACTGATATGTCTGTCACAATAATTAATCACGTCCCATGGGCAGTATACATCCATCTTCCCAAACCGATATCCATCATACCATTCTTTCACGGTTTCGTAATGTTCATCCTGTCCATAATTGTGCAGCATTTCTCTTACTTCGGCATCAGTAAAACCAAAATACTCATCAAAATCCACATCTTTTATGGCATATACTTTAAAATTATTAAGCCCGGTAAAGATACTTTCCTTTGCTACTCGCAGGCATCCTGTAAGAACAGCAAATTTCAGGCTTTCATTGGTCTTTAAGGCATTCTCAAACAGATTGCGGATCAAAATGACCATCTCGTTATAATAGCCCTGCTCATTTGCTTTCGCAAGGGGTACATCATACTCATCAATTAAAATAATAACCTGCCTGCCGTAGTGCTTTTCCAAAAGTTCTGATAATTCCTGAAGACTGCATGAGAGGGTATCCTCATCCATATCTTTATCCAATAAATCTTCAAAAAGCTGTTTATCCCGCTTAGCAAGCATCTCGCTTTCCATAAGAAACTGTAACCGTCTGGCTTCCCTATTGATAACTTTGACAAGCTGTGCTTTTGCCTTTTCAAAGGTATCAGAATTGACTCCCTTCAGGCTGATGGATACCACAGGATATTTTCCCATATATTGCTCGCATAATTCTTTGTTCTGTGAAATATATAACCCATCAAAAAGTGCAGGTTCATTTCCGATTTCAAAAAAGTTTCGGAGCATACTCATGTTCAAAGATTTTCCAAATCGCCGCGGTCTTGTAAAAAGATTTGCTTTCCCCCATTTTTCAAGAAGCTGTTCTATTAATTTCGTCTTATCTACATAGTAAAAATCTTCTTTTCGAATTTCCGCAAAGCTCTCAATTCCTACCGGAAGTTTTTTTATTTTCCCCATAAGTCACCTGTCCTTTTCCAGCCTGTAATCAAGTGTTTACTCTTGTGGTCTGCATTTGTATCGTAACAACACTTTTTATATTATTATACATCACAGGATTTATAAATCAAAGATTAATCTTTCAAGCACCCAATAGGAACTATTTCGATCAAACCGTGGGAACCATTTCTTAAATGGATCACCGTATCATAATAATCTGCTGCCCGGTCTAATGCAATTTTATAGTATATAATTCTGTCTCTTCTTTTACCAATTCATTGACATAATAGATTGGGTAATCATATTTTATGTCCGATACCTCATAAGTAGGATTTGCAACTTCACATTGGTAACGTTCATATTTCTCAAGTCCCTCACTTGAAAATTCTTTTTCACTGATGAGGATATGATTGCCTACCATGTCATGCCCATCCGGATAATTTGAATAATCATTTTGTACCTCAGATGTACCTCCCTCTTCTATGGATTCACTTGTATGATTCCCTGATCGTTCTTCAAGGACAGAAGTTTTTATTACCTCAAGAAAACCAAGGCAAAAAAGTCAACAACCATATTTTGACAGAAAAGGGCATTTCATGCTATAATACACTTGTTTTGTATAATTATGAATGGCTATTATGGTTGAAAGGAGACTTCTACATGAATTCAAATACAACTTCAGATTCCTTTTGGAAAGATATTAACTCTTTCTTTCCTCAAATTGTTACAGCCATTACATCCTTTTCAAAAAAATCCTATATTTCCATTACCAATCTGAGAAACGATATTACCTGGTGGTCACAGGGGGCAATGGACTTTTTCGGTCTAAAGGAAAACTACACCCTTCGAGGCAAAGAGAAAAGCGATAAACCTGTCCACCCGGATGATCTGCCGGTGTTTCGAAAAGGCTTTGCGGATCGCGTAGCCGGAAAAAATCCGGACGAGTCCTGGGAATACCGTGTACAGAACGGTAAAAATTATCAGCGGATCTGTGCGACAGCCAGAATGATCTATGACGAAAACGGACACCCCTTTATTATCATTATCAGATACAACAATTATGGAATCTCCGAAGACGTGGACTCTGTGACGGGGCTTCGCACGGAACCAGCCCTGAACCAGAAAATCTCCGATTTTTTATCTTCGCAAGGTTCTCCTGCTCTTTTAAAAATCACCCTTGATCAGTTCAGCAAC
The DNA here is from genome assembly GCA_029226935.1 of Bacillota bacterium. Lineage (GTDB taxonomy): Bacteria > Bacillota > Clostridia > Lachnospirales > Lachnospiraceae > Suilimivivens. Next base: position 4,974 of record JAQXYZ010000070.1, read on the forward strand.
ATCAATGTCCTGTACGGAAATGTTTTTTCCGACGAACTTTTAAGCAGGGTGGCAGATGTCCTGCAGCATGAAGCGGGATCTTCCGGTCATGTATATCGTCTGTTCGGAGCTAAATTTGTGGCTGCTTTTGATCAGATTACGAAAGATGAGTTGTTTCATACCTACAGCCGGATTGCGGAAGCACTGCTGAATAAGATTTCTGTAAATGACAGTATCATACCATTGAAGACATCAGCCGGAGCAGTTTTTGTAAATCCGGATATGAACGATCCCAACGCCGTGCGAAGCCGTCTGACTTTTGCCGTAAACCATTCCAGAGCAGAACACCACGGAGAGTTGGTCATTTTCAACGATGAGTTCTGTGGAAACAACGAAAAACAGTTTAATCTGATAGGTGTGATTCATCAGTGTGCCATTACCGATTTCAGAGGCTTCCGCCTCTTCTACCAACCAATTGCAGATACGAAAACCGGAAAAATCTGCGGTATGGAAGCTTTGATTCGCTGGGAGCTGGAGCCCTATGGTCTGGTAGCCCCCGGTGTATTTATGGAATGGCTGGAACAGGATCCCTGCATGTTTAATCTGGGCAACTGGATTCTTCGCACAGCACTTTATGACATTAAGAAAATTCGAAATAGAATACCGGACTTTTTCGTCAATGTCAATATTACTGCCTCGCAATTAGAGCGAAAAGAATTCCGCACCGCAGTTATAGACATTCTGAAAGAGACACAGTCACAGCCGAATGAACTATGTCTCGAACTGACGGAGCGATGTAAAAATCTTGACCTGGCTTTTCTCGAAAAAGAAGTCAGCTTCTTCCATGCCCAGGGGATTAAAATTGCTCTGGATGACTTTGGTACCGGGACCAGTTCCTTAAGCCTCGCGCTGGCTCTTCCCTTTGATGAACTGAAGGTAGATATGAGCTTTATCAAGGACATCAAGCACAAGCCACAGAATCAGGCCATGATCCAGTCCATTGTAGATTACGCTAAGCGGACAGACACAGAAACCTGCATCGAGGGAATCGAAAATGAAGATGTGAATCACTATATCAGCCGTTTTGGTGCCACCTGGCATCAGGGATATTACTACTCGAAACCGGTGCCCATTGACCAGCTGGAAAAGATTGTAGAAGAAAAATACACTTTATCAAAGAAACAGGATGAATCCTAGTACACCGGCACATCAGGACATCTCTCCAGAACCTCCTTTCCCTGTCCTGTTAATTCTGTTCATTCCCTATTCAGATTCAGAGCGAAGAATCTCTTGCAGAGTCTTCGCCGATTCCTGCAGCAGTGTACTTTCCTCCCGACTCAATGCAATAGGAATCTTTGTCTCGCAGCCACCGGCTCCCACGATGCAGGGGAAGCTTAAGACCACATCAGAAATACCATATTCACCGGTCATCAATACAGATACCGGAAGAATGGATTTCTCGTCCCTTACGATAGCCTCGCAGATTCGCCTCACAGACATGGCAATCCCATAATAGGTTGCCCCCTTTTTATCAATGATCTCATAAGCTCGTCCGCGAACCTCCGCTGCAATCTCCTCGTCCGCACAGCCATAGTCCACATGTCCCCGCATTTCGCAAAAGCGCTCCATGGGCACGCCGGACACATTGGCACTGCTCCAGACAGCAATCTCGCTGTCCCCATGCTCCCCAATGATAAAAGCGTGAACACTGCGGCTGTCCACTCCCAAATGCTCCCCAATGCGGTATTTTAATCTGGCACTGTCCAGAACCGTTCCCGAGCCGATGACGCGGCTCGCCGGATACCCGGACAATTTCAGTGCCGTATAAGTCAGAATATCCACCGGATTCGCCACGATCAGCAGAATTCCCTCAAAATCGCGGGATGTGATCTGCGGGATAATAGATTTAAAAATCGCAATATTCTTGTGCACCAAATCCAGCCTCGTCTCTCCGGGCTTCTGGTTGGCCCCGGCAGTAATCACGATGAGTTCCGCATCTGCAATGTCATCATAGCTGCCTGCATAAATTTTCGTAGGTCGTCCCAGAGGAACACCGTCGGAAATATCCATAGCCTCTCCCACCGCCTTGTCTTCGTCCGCATCAAGAAGCACAAGCTCCGTAAACAGTCCACTGCCCATCAGGGCAAAGGCGGAACTGGAACCTACAAATCCACATCCTATGATCGCTGCTTTTCCTTTTTTCATGGTAACCTCCGTGATTGACAAATGTCTTTTCCGTTAGCATGCCATGTTATTTTATTTTTATGTAAAGTTTCATAAAAATAATAAGTATATTAGTCCTCCGCCTCCTCAATCCACTTCAGGATGTGGTCAAAGTGAATCTCTAATGCTCCCTCGTATATCCTGACTGGCACCGGGTCTGTCAATCCATAGATGATGGGACAGGCATCCCCTTCTGCCAGATAGACAAGAAGTTTCTTCTGATATGGATCCAGAATCCAATACTCACGTACCCCGGCATCCATGTACTTAACCAGTTTCTTGATACAGTCCTTGCGCTTGGTAGACGGAGAAATAATCTCCAGCACAAATTCCGGGGCCCCGTATACGCCCCACTTCTCGATCTTATCATCATGGCATAAGATGCCTACATCCGGCTGTACCATCGTCCTCTCATCACAATCCAGCTGTACATCCACCGGAGAGATCAAAGGCTTGCAGCTTCCCCCGTTGTCCAAAATATAATTCGCAATCTGGCGGTGAATCTCCCCCGCAATCTGCTGGTGCAGAAATGTTGGTGCCGCCATATCATAGAAATAGCCGTCAATCAGCTCCACCCGGCGTTCCTCCGGCAGTGCCCGGTAATCCTCCACCGTATAGGAACCCTGGGTATGTACCTGATAGCTCAGCTCCTCCTTCACCATCAAAGGCTCTGTAACGGGTTTTGCAAAAGACTCTGAAAACAGATTCT
>JAQXYZ010000071.1 GCA_029226935.1 Bacillota bacterium
GTATATGAGATCATATCCGGGCACCGAAGAAAATTTGCAGCTGAAAAGCTGGGGTATCGGAAAGTACCTGTAATCATCCGGGTCATGAAGGATGATGAAGCAGTAGTTTCAATGGTAGATTCCAATCTGCAAAGGGAGAGAATCAGTCCAAGCGAAAAAGCATTTGCTTACAAGATGAAGTACGATGCCATTAAAAGAAAAACCGGCAGAAGAAAATGTGGTCAGGTTGACCATCATTCCGGGAAAAAGACCATTGAAGTAATTGGAGAGGAAGGTGGAGACAGTCCGAAGCAGGTCCAGAGGTATATCAAGATAACAGAACTGATACCGGAGCTTTTGGAAAAAGTAGATGATGGTAGCATGGGCTTTACACCGGCGGTGCAGATTTCCTATCTGAAAAAGAAGGAACAGGAAGAAATGCTGGAAGCTATGGATTTTGCCCAGTGTACATCATCTTTATCACAGGCAATCAGAATAAAAAAGCTGAGCGCAGAAGGAAAACTTACGGTAGAAGGAATGGAAGATATCTTAAGTGAGATATTGGAAATATTGAAGTTGTGGATGAAAAATAATTGGGATAAATAGGGAGGACAGATTATGTGTAGAGTAATTGCAGTATCAAACCAAAAAGGTGGAGTAGGTAAGACGGTATCATGTGTGAATTTAGGTATTGGCCTGGCACAGTCAGGAAAGAAGTTATTATTGATTGATGCGGATCCGCAGGGAAGATAGATTATTATAGACCGTTGCAAGTACTGCCTTCGCATTCTTTTCCCGCAGGCTCAGATAGATCTGTTCTGCCGTTAAGTGCTCTGTGGAATGGTTGATGATCTCTAAAATGTAGCGTGCATTTTTTGTCATAGCAATCCTCGCATGTCATCGGAAAGTGGTCAGGTGCAACTGAAAAATTAGAATGATTTTAAAAATAAATAAACATATTTGGGAAATTTGTCAATGAAATTCCGGATCGTATATTATTGGCCGGCGTGTATGATGAAGTTGCACATGCTGAATGAATATGATAGTATATAACTGTTCAGAGCCAAGGCAATATTCATAAACTATCGGAATCGAGCCAGGGTCTGAATAGTTACGATAATATAAAAGTAGCTGTAGGGATTTTATGGAGGGATCATATGCGTTCATGGGTTGCAAAAACAGAAGAAATTGATGATTTAGAAGTTGCAGTAGAGGAATTGAAGAATGGTATACCGACGGAGGAATTGCTCACAAACACGGTCGGTATTGCCTATGTGTATTATGATGCGGATTTTGAAGAATTAAGTAAAATGTTATCAGAGACTTTCCAATTTCCCATCATCGGTGTAAGTGCAATGGCGCTCTTAGATCATGAAGGATATCTGGCTTACGGTATGGAACTATTAGTTATGAGTGCTGATGACGTCAGATTTTCTGTGGGAATGACTGATCGCTTAGATAAAGATAATTATGAAGAAAAATTAGAAAAGCTTTATGATGCAATGAAAGGCGACATACAGGAACAGGAAAAACTGATATTAGCTTATACCGGTAAAGTAGTAGATGCTGACGGAGATATATATGTTAAGACTTTTGATAAGATCAGCGGTGGAGTTCCTGTTTACGGAGGAATGCCTTCGGATATGTATACCTACAAAGATTTTAAAGTATTTTATGACGGAAAAGTGGTAAATTATGCGGCGGTCGTCATACTTGTTTATGGAAATGTATCCCCCATCACTTTGGTTGAGTTTTCCATTTCGAATGAAACGAGTTTAGAGAGTCAGGTAACGAAAGCATTAGGCAATATCGTGTTTTCTTTGGGCGATAAAACGTTTATACAGACGCTGGAAGAGGCAGGACTTTCCTCTGACAACGAAAATGTGATCAAGGAGTATGTCCAGACACCGTTTGTTGTTAAAAAAGAAGTGGAAAACGGTGAAACAATAGAATTTTTGAGAAACCTTGCCTATCTCAAGCATGATACCGGAATAGGCGTCTTTTTAGGACAGGTACCGGAGGGAGCAGAACTGAAGGTGGCTACCGTCAGTGTGGATGATATCGGAAAATCAGTCACACAGGTATTTACAGACCTGATTCATGAGATGGAGAAAAGAAGTGATTATCAATACAGCACCATTATCTGCACTTCTTGTACGGCAAGATATATGAACATTATCGGAGATAAAAATATTGAGGGTAATGCATATAAGGATATTATACCGGATGATATCAATCTGGTAGGAATGTATTCTTATGGCGAGTTATGTCCCACGAAAAGTTCTGATTCTGACAAGTTGTATAATATGTTTCATAATGAGACATTTACAATTCTTGCACTATAAAGACGATCGGTATCTGTTTGAAACAGGTTTATAAAGATGAAGAGGGAATATGGAAGATCTATCTCTGGAAGAAGAATTAAAAGACCTAAAAAAGCAGCTAAAGAAGGCGGAACGTGAGATCAAGCGTCTTGAGAATGAGAATACGTTGCTTATAAATATGAATAAAAAAGCGATAAGCATGAGAGACTTTAGCGAGCGGGAACTTGTGCTGGCAAAGAATCAGGCAGAAAAAGCTGACCGGGCGAAAAGTGATTTCCTCGCGTCCATGTCTCATGAGATAAGGACACCGATCAATGCAGTTCTGGGAATGAATGAGCTGATCATCCGTGAGAGCAGTGAGGAGAATATCAGAGATTATGCGAAGGATATAGAAAGCTCCGGAAGAATGCTTCTATCGCTTATTAATGACATCCTTGATTTTTCCAAGGTAGAGTCCGGGAAAATGGAAATCATATCTGTTGAATATGATCTTGCCAGTGTGATCAATGATATCATCAATATGTTAAGCACAAAGGCAAAAGATAAAGGGCTGGATTTTTTGGTTGAGGTGGATCAGACAATTCCCAGTATGCTGTATGGTGATGAAAGAAAAATCACACAGATCATAACAAATCTGATGACAAATGCGATCAAATATACAGAAAAGGGGAGTGTCAAGCTATCTATAAAAGGTGCTGAGGATGACATCGGATATAAACTATATCTTTCTGTATCTGATACAGGAAAGGGAATCAAAGAGGAAGACCAAAAGCGGCTTTTCGAATCCTTTACCAGGGTAGATGAGGTTGAAAACAGAGCTATAGAGGGCACCGGTTTGGGGCTGACACTTACGAAGTGTTTTACTGAAATGATGGGTGGAGAACTTTCGGTGGAAAGTGTCTATGGAGAGGGTTCTACTTTCACGGCTTATATCAGACAGGAAATTGTGAAGGCTGATCCGATCGGTGATTTTGAGGAGCGGATCGCGAGAAAACGACAACAGAGGGAAAATAGCAGTCAGGGATTGCATGCGCCCGGATGTAAGGTTCTTGTGGTGGATGATGTGCAGATGAACTGCAAGGTATTCTGCGGTCTGTTAAAGGAAACGGGAATAGAAATAGACACTGTTTTTTCCGGAAGAGAAGCTTTGAACAAATGTCAGGATAAAAAGTATCATATGATCTATATGGATCATAGAATGCCGAATATGGACGGAATTGAGTGCTTGCACGAATTGAGGAGTATGGACACACCAAACAATGACACCCCTGTGATCGTACTTACGGCAAATGCGATATCCGGAATGAGGGAAGTGTATCTGGAGGAGGGCTTCGATGATTATCTCAGTAAGCCAATAGAGGTGAAATATCTCGAAGAATCTATCAGAAAATACGCGTCTGACTGGCTTGTGGAGACAGGGAAGGATCACAAGACGGAGAGTGTCATTCAGGAAAAGAAAGCGGAACGCTCACAACTATCATTACAGGAAAAATATCCGGAGTTAAATACGAACCTGGGACTCATGTATTGTATGAATGATGAAGACTTTTATCAAGAGATGATAAAAGAATATGCAGGTGAGGATAAGAGTAATCTTCTAAGGGAATGTCTGGCAGCAGGGAATTATGATGATTTCAGAACCTTCGTTCATGCTGTGAAAAGTACATCCCTAAATATCGGAGCAGAACATCTTTCAGAAAAGGCAAAGCGCCTGGAACATGCTGCAAAAGAATCAGATATCTCATACATTCATAGTAATTTTGATGAATTTATATCGGAATATGAGAGCCTGCTCAAAAAGATAAAGTCGACAGAGTGAGCATGGATCACAGCTGAAATGGTCGATAAAATTAACGTTTTCATTTTACAGAAATTCCGTTATACTAACAGTAAGTGGCCGGTGTAACGGATTTTATCCGTGAGTGGTGGGAGAGCAATGACAGCGTGACACTGATCACCCGGCCTCGCCGTTTCGGAAAGACACTGAACATGAGCATGACAGAGCAATTTTTCTACGTGGATTATGCGGATCGCGGAGATCTGTTTGAGGGACTCTCCATCTGGAAAGAAGAAAAGTATCGTACACTGCAGGGGACATATCCGGTGATCAGTCTGTCCTTTGCCCGGGTGAAGGAATCAAACTACGAGGACACCCGGGAGAAGATCTGTGCGATTTTAAGAAACCTTTATATCAGGTATTCCTTTTTGAAGGATTGAGAAGGGGAGAAAATATATCCTGAATAACTGGATGCCATGTAAGGTGAGATTGTGCAACAGAAAGAAACTTCCGGGATGTAGTGCTGAAGGGCATGTAAGTCATGTACTGGCATCGAGAATGACATCAAGACCAATGGGATGGAGCCGATGCGGGGCCGGACAGATGGGAAGATTAAGGGCATACTACTATAATGGTGGAGATATGCTGGAACTGGTCTGCTTTCAGAGACAGGAATTAAAGGAGGCTGTGGGATACAGGATGACGTATAGCTCAGTTCCTGAAATAATGAGGGCAGAAAAGAACCGCCATTATGAACTGGGAAAATATATGTGTGCAATACAGGGAAGCCTGCCAGACCAGATCAAAAAGAAGTTGTATTTAAACCGTCACATCAGTGGATTATAGAGCACATATGTGGGGAAGTAAAAAGAGTATGATGTAAGCAGCAATTCAGTGCCTGATACCGGATCAGAACATCTTGGGTGAACTCTAACCTTTTATTTCCGCAGGTAAATTTACGCAGCCAGCTATAGACAAATTTTTGTCCTGTGATTATAATTCATTCATAACTCAGGAAATTCTATTGCGGGCGGCAAGCCCGTATCCATGTCGTGTGACATCGGGAGATTCATCCCATAATTTCAATGAGTGAACATTACAAATTAAGAGAAGTAGGGAAGAAGTGATTACGTTGGATTGACGTATGGAGAGTATGTATTATTGTTTCTGTTGTTTCTAATGATGTTGTCGGAAGCTTTGTTCCAATCAGGGAGTGTCTTGTGATCGTGGCAGTTTCCTTTGGGATCGGAGCGATCGTATCTATTGGCAGACTGTTCGCTAATTAACTGGACTATATTTTTTCATAAACACTGATAAATACGGCATTTATAAAGTGTATTTAATTAAAAAACACTATACTGGTACACATCGAACCCGGAGATGAAATCGGTATCGGAAAGCTGAAATTTATTTACAGGTAGAAGCGAACGCTTAAGGAAATGCTGAATAAAGCAGCTACCGAAACACTATTTCCGGATATTTCGATTAATCTTCTCAAACTCCCTTCCTCCCAGGGTATTGTGGGTGAGAAGTCTTTTGTTGCTTCCCGCTGATGCATTTTTCCGGTATTGTCCAGGGGTACAGCCGTTATGCTGACGGAACTGTCTGCAGAAATGCTCTACATTATTATAACCACATTGCTCGGAAATGTCGCGGATGGAGTATTCGCTGTACTCTAATAAATCCTGTGCACGGCGCAGACGTCCTTCGATGACATTGTCCATGCAGGAGG
>JAQXYZ010000072.1 GCA_029226935.1 Bacillota bacterium
CCGGAAACATCATCAAGATTAAAAGAAAAAATGAATGAGCTGATCAGTCAAAATAAGATTGATGCAAAGAGCCGTGTAATTTTTGTGAATGATGGTTCTAAGGACAGGACATGGGAAATAATTCAGAGCCTTCATCAGGAGGATAAGCTTTTTGGCGGAATCAATTTAAGCAGGAACAGAGGGCATCAAAATGCACTTTTGGCAGGGCTTATGACAGTAAAGGATTATGCAGATATGGTAATTTCCATGGATGCAGATCTTCAGGATGATATTAACGCTGTTAATGAGATGGTGGATAAATATTTAGATGGCACAGATATTGTGTATGGGGTTCGTAGCAGCCGGAAAACGGACACTTTGTTTAAGAAAGCTACTGCAGAGGGCTTCTATAAGATTATGAATACCATGGGTGCCAATACCGTGTTCAATCATGCGGATTATCGGCTTATGAGCAAACGTGCCTTGGAAGGATTGGCACAGTATGGGGAAGTAAATTTATTTCTTCGCGGGATTGTTCCCATGATTGGTTACTCCACCGATGTGGTATACTATGAAAGGGGAGAGCGTTTTGCCGGGGAGAGCAAATATCCTTTAGGAAAAATGTTATCCTTTGCAGTGGAAGGAGTTACTTCTTTAAGTACTAAGCCTATCAGAATGATTACAGGTCTTGGTTTTTTGATTTTTATTGTAAGTATCGGAATGTTGATTTATAGTTTGGTCAGACATTTTATGGGGGCGACTATTGTGGGATGGACGACCCTGATGGTATCTGTGTGGGGAATTGGCGGTTTGATCCTGCTTTCTCTTGGAGTGGTGGGAGAATATATTGGAAAGATTTATTTGGAAACAAAGGCACGTCCCAGATTTATTATAGAGCAGTTTTTGAATGACGAAGATTAGTTGTATTGTAAACGTGTGATACACATAAGATAATTTGTGTGATGCAGAGAAGAAGTGTCGCTTTCTGGCGGCACTTTAAATATGGAGGTTTTTGTGGAGAAAGTAACAGAAAATCAAGTAGAGAGCGGATTAAGATATGCAGATTCAGGCATTCGACCTGAGATTTTAAGAGCAGTGCAGGAAATGGGATTTGAAACAATGACACCCATACAGGAACAGGCAATTCCGGTACTTTTGGAGGGAAGGGATGTAATTGGACAGGCGCAGACCGGAACGGGAAAGACAGCCGCGTTTGCGATTCCCATGATACAGGGCATTGACCCTCATATCAGAAAGCCTCAGGGCATTATCTTATGCCCTACCAGAGAATTGGCAATGCAGGCGGCAGAGGAAATCCGAAAGCTTACTAAATATATGCAGGGAATCAAGGTGCTTCCGGTATATGGCGGTCAGGATATCGGCAGGCAGATCAGAGCGCTCAGTCAGGGAGTTCAGATTATCGTTGGAACACCGGGAAGGGTCATGGATCATTTAAGGCGCCATACCATCAAAACAGCCCAGATTAAGATGATTGTTCTGGACGAGGCAGATGAAATGCTGAATATGGGCTTCCGTGAGGATATTGAAACGGTTCTTGCAGATATGCCAAAGGAACACCAGATGGCATTGTTTTCGGCAACTATGCCGCAGGCAATTCTTGATATTACCGGAACCTATCAGAAGAATGCCGTGTATGTGCGTGTAATGCCAAAGGAAATTACAGTGGCGGCAATTAAACAGGCATATTATCGCGTGGCAAAGAAGGATAAGACAGAAGCACTTTGCCGGCTGCTGGACTACTATCAGCCGGTAAGAAGTCTGGTTTTCTGCAATACCAAGAGGATGGTGGATGAAATTACGGTACATCTAAAGGAACGTGGATATGAAGCGGAAGGTCTTCATGGTGATTTGTCCCAGAATCAGAGAGACACAGTCATGAACCTTTTCAGAAATGGAAGATGTTCCATTCTGATTGCAACGGATGTGGCGGCTAGAGGGATTGATGTCAGTGGAGTAGATGCGGTATTTAATTATGATATTCCGGAAGATATCGAATATTATGTGCATAGAATAGGGAGGACAGGACGTGCAGGCAGAAAGGGCAGAGCCTTTACGCTCATATCGGGAAGAGAGATATTTAAAATTCGTGATATTGAGAAGATTTGTCACACCACGATTAAGGAAAGAAGAATTCCCACTCCTGCAGATATTACGAAGATCAAGTCGGGCAAGCTGTTTGTGGAAGCGATGGAAGTGATGGAGAAGAGGGAACTTTCCTCTTTTAAGAAATCGATTCAACAGGCATCGGAGGAAAATGGATTTTCAGTATTGGATCTTGCGGCTGCTCTTATGCAGATGCGTATGGGAGATGAGCCGGAAGAAATACAGGAAGAAAAACCGTATTTTGAAAGAATTAGAAAGGGAAATCCAAACAGAAAAGCTGATCGAAGCAGCAGAAAGCGAAAATCTGACTTTCGTTCAGGTTTTGGCCATCCCGGCATAAGGAGAGAAAAAAAGAAGTAACAGAGGTTTGAAAATGAAAGAAAAGGAAATCAGAAGAAAGAAAACAGCAGCGGCAGCGAGAGGACGCAGAAGAAGGCGCAGGAAAAGAGTCGCGATGATTGAACGGATAACGGTAGCCCTTTTGCTAATCGTTGTGATTGTCGGTGGGGCTGCACTTGTATGGAATCTTGTACCGGGAATTAAAATATCCAGACACCTTGAGGCAGCAAATGAGTTTTCGCAGACAGAAGCATATGACGAAGCGATTGCAAGCTGCGAGGAGGCGCTCAAAATTGACTCTAAATCCGTCAAGGCATATAGAGCTATGGCGGGTGTCTATCTGGATAAGGAGGATCGAGAAAACGCGGAACTGGTATTATATCAGGGATGGGAGACTACACAGGATGAGGGATTATTGCAGGAATATTGCACACAGCTTTTGAATGATGCAGTGTCCGATATCAATGCACAGAATTGTACCATGTCCACGTTGAAAAAATGTGTGATGGCGGTGGAAAAGGATCCCGCGGGAGCAGACGGATACAAATTGTTGGATGCATGTTACAGCCGTTTATTTGCGACAGAGGAAACGGAACTGTTTTGTAATACGAATGAGGACGGTGTTTGTGGGTTTGAGCAATATCTGGATATTATGGAACAGATGATTTCCATTTATTCGGTGAATCCAACCGAGGAACTTAAGGCAGAAATTGTTAAATTTTCGGTTCCGCAGAATGATACGCTCTGGATAGAGGTAAATCATTTACAGGATTACCAGAGCCTTCTTGCACAGGTGGATTCTCTTGATGATAACGGTTCAATTGCCGGATTGAGTGCATGTATTGAGAAAGCAGTATGGGCACAGGAAATTTTTGAACCGGCATTTGGCATTTTTGAAAGTGGAGAATTTGCACCTATCAAAGAGTTTATGCAGTCAGAGGAATATATTTCCATTAGAGATCAATTTATAGATGGCACTATGGAATATTGGGATGGTAAGACTTATATTCCAATCAGCAGGGAAAAGATGAAGCTTATGAGGACTGATGGACAGTGGAAATTTTCCTTTGCAGATTTTGAAGAATGTCCTGAAACCGCAGGTGTTATCAAGGTGTGGGGAACCAGGCAGGAGGATGCAGGTGTACCGCGTATATGTATTTCCTATGAACCGGCATCTGTGGACGGAGAATATTATCCACATACAACCTACGAGTTCGTATATCTTTATAGCAATGTGAAGATTGCAGGAGAATATGTGCCTCAGATGAATTATCGTTTTGAAACCAGAGTTGCGACCAATGAGGGCACTACCTCAAAATTGATTGGAGACTGGGGTGGAGAGCATGAGTGGACAATGGAGTATTAATCGGGGAGGAAGTTTATGATAACGCTTTTATCAAAGTTTTTTATTAAGGATTATAACAAAACCTCTGATCCCAAAGTGAGACAGGCATATGGAATGTTATGCGGTGCGGTTGGGATTGTATTGAATATTTTCTTGTTTTCGGTAAAGTTCCTGGCAGGGCAGCTTTCAGGCTCTATTGCAATCATTGCAGATGCATTTAACAACCTTTCGGATGCAGGTTCCTCCATTATTACACTGGTAGGATTTAAGATGGCGGGGCAGAAGCCCGACAGCGATCATCCCTTTGGACATGGAAGAATTGAATACATATCGGGGCTTTTGGTTTCAGTCATCATCCTGCTGATGGGATTTGAACTTTTGAAATCTTCCGTGGAAAAGATAATCCATCCTGCGGCGATTGATGCAAGCCCTTTAATTATGGGGATTCTGCTATTATCAATATGCGTTAAGCTATATATGTTTTTGTATAACAGAAGTGTCAGCAAAAAGATAGACAGTGCTGCCATGATGGCAACTGCAAAGGACAGCATCAGTGATAGCATTTCCACGGTAGTGGTTCTGCTTACAACGTTGCTTGCATATTTAACAGATTTACAGGTGGATGGATGGTGTGGTATTCTGGTGGCGCTGTTTGTATTGTGGACAGGATATGGCGCAATGCAGGATACCATCAGTCCGCTTTTGGGGCAGCCGCCGGAGCCGGAGTTTGTAAAAAGAATAGAAGATATTGTCATGGAATATCAGCATCAGGGAGTATTGGGCATTCATGATCTGGTGGTTCATAATTATGGACCGGGAAGAGTGATGATTTCGGTTCATGTGGAGGTTCCCTCTACTGGAGATATTTTACAGCTTCATGATATGATTGACTTGATTGAGCACAGACTGGCGGATGAGCTTGGATGCAGTGCTGTCATTCACATGGACCCCGTCTGCGTGGATGATGAACTTACCAACCAGATCAAGAAAAAGGTTGCAGAGATTGTGGAACAGATGGAAGGAAGGGTTACTTTTCATGATTTCCGCATTGTGCATGGCCCAACTCATACCAATTTAATTTTTGATGTGGTAGTACCCTTTGATTATCCCATGTCAGATCAGGAAGTGGTTACATATCTGGAAGAAAAAATCAAGCAAATCAATGAGAATTATTTTACGGTCATTGAGGTGGATAAAGCATACGCTTAACTTAATGACAGAGTAAGGATAAATTGATACAAAAATGTCTGGAAAGCATAAGAGAAAGTTGCTAAGAAACCAAAAACAGTGTATAATGCTGATTGGTTGAAGGTAATGAATAGGTATTTATTGAGCAGAAGGAGAAATAGAGATGAAAAAACCTACAGTATTAATGATTTTAGATGGTTATGGTTTAAATGAAAAGGCAGATCACAATGCAGTGGCAGAAGCTAAAACACCTGTAATGGACAAGTTGATGGCAGAATGCCCCTTTGTGAAAGGCAATGCAAGTGGTATGGCAGTAGGGCTTCCCGATGGTCAGATGGGTAATTCAGAAGTAGGACATTTGAATATGGGAGCAGGACGTATCGTATATCAGGAGCTTACCAGAATTACCAAAGAAATTCAGGATGGTACATTCTTTGAGAATCCTGCACTTTTAAAAGCGGTAGATAACTGCAAAAAGAATGATTCAGCACTTCATATGTTTGGACTCCTTTCAGATGGTGGTGTTCACAGCCATAATACACACTTATATGGTCTGCTTGAACTGGCTAAAAGAAATGGGCTTTCCAAAGTCTATGTACACTGCTTTTTAGACGGGCGTGATACCCCTCCTGCAAGCGGAAAAGGCTATGCAGAGGAATTGGAAGCAGAAATGAAAAAAATTGGTGTGGGCGAGATCGCTTCGGTGACAGGACGTTATTATGCAATGGACAGAGACAACAATTATGACAGAGTAAAGCTTGCATATGATGCTCTGACAAAGGGAGAGGGACTTACGGCATCAAGTGGTCCTGAAGGTATTCAGGCATCTTATGACAGAGAAGAAACCGATGAATTTGTAAAACCTACTGTAGTTGTAAAGGACGGAAAGCCGGTAGCAACCATTCAGGACGGAGATTCCGTAATCTTCTTCAATTTCAGACCTGACCGTGCAAGAGAAATTACCAGAAGCTTCTGCGATGATGATTTTAAGGGATTTGAAAGAGGTAAGAGACTGGATATTACTTATGTATGCTTCTCCGATTATGATCCTACAATCCCGAATAAAGAGGTAGCATTCCACAAGATTTCAGTAACGAATACTTTTGGAGAATGGCTGGCTGCCAATCATATGAAGCAGGCAAGAATTGCAGAAACTGAGAAATATGCACATGTTACTTTCTTCTTTAACGGTGGTGTCGAAGAACCCAACGAGGGAGAAGACAGAATTCTTGTAAATTCTCCTAAGGATGTTGCAACCTATGACTTAAAGCCTCAGATGAGTGCATATGAGGTGTGCGACAAGCTGGTGGATGCAATTAAATCCGGCAAATATGATGTAATTATTATTAACTTTGCAAATCCTGATATGGTTGGACACACAGGAGTGGAAGAGGCAGCAATCAAGGCTGTTGAAGCGGTTGATGAATGTGTCGGAAAGGCTGTTGAAGCGATTAAGGAAGTGAACGGACAGATGTTCATCTGTGCAGACCACGGAAATGCAGAGCAGCTGGTTGATTACGAGACAGGTGCACCGTTTACGGCACATACAACTAATCCGGTTCCCTTTATCATCGTAAATGCGGATCCTGCCTATACATTAAGAGAAGGCGGATGTCTGGCAGATATTGTACCTACAATGATTGAAATGATGGGAATGGAGCAGCCGAAAGAAATGACCGGAAAATCACTGTTGGTAAGAAAATAATTTATATTGTGAAAATGATCAGGAATTTATTTAAGCGCTCAGTTATTTTTGAGCGCTTAATTTGTACATGAGGCAAAGCGGTTATTGATTTTTGTATAAATGGTTTGGAGTGGAGGAAAATATGGATATGAGCAAAGACAGAGATAAAATATCATATGGCATTATAACGGTCTTTTCTGTGATCCTGTTTTTTGCATTGTTGTCCCTTCTTACAGGCAAGGGAATTGCAGACGACAATGCATACAATACTTATGCTCTTCAGGCAGACTCCTGGAGGCAGGGAAGGCTTGATTTGGGACAGGATTATCCATGGCTTGAGCTGGCAATCTATGATGGAAAATACTATTGCAGTTTTCCGCCTTTTCCTTCCTATGTCTTGTTCCCGCTGACCTTTTTGTTTGGAAGCCACACACCGGATGGCTTGGTTATATTGCTGTGCAATATTATAACGGCAATTTTCTTGTATAAGCTGGCTGTAAGCATGAAGCTGTCACCGTTAGCGGCAATGCTGCAGACGTTTTTGGTAATGCTTGCGAGCAATTATGTATTTACGGCGATAGACCCGTCTGTATGGTTTATGGCTCAGACCATGTGCTTTATGCTGGCGGTTCTTTCTATTTATTTTGCATACCGGGGAAAAGGGGCACTGTCTCTGCTTTTTTGGGCGTGCAGCGTGGGATGCAGACCAATGCAGGTACTTTTCCTTCCGGTATTGGTGTTTCTTCTTTATCAATCTGTAAAGAGGATAGATTCACAGATCTCGTGGCGCAAGGCTATCTGTATGTACTGGAAATGGGGAATTCCCGCAGGTGCAATCGCATTGTCTTATATGCTTCTTAATTATTTTCGATTTGGAAATATTCTTGAATTCGGACGTAAATATCTTCCCGAATTTTTGACAGCAGAGTATGGACAATTTCATATTCATTATATGAAAGAAAATTTGAAGATGCTGTTTGCTTTCCCGGAATTTACGCAGGAGGGAAGGATGGTCATCAGTTCCATGGGATGCTTGAACATGTTCATAGTCAGCCCAATTTTTCTGTTTGCAGTACTGATATTGGTATATGCTTTTGTAAAAAAGAATTATGCACAGGCCTTTGTAGGAATAGGAATTGTACTGTTGTCCGTATTGCATATGACAATTGTTGTGATGCACAGAACAATGGGGGCATGGCATTTTGGAAACAGATATTCCAATGATCTTTTGCCATGGACCTATTTACTTTTATGCATGATTTTATCCCATTACCCCAAGCTGGTCAAATATCAGATCCCCTTCTTTATCTGGGGAATGGGATTAAATATTGTAGGTACGGTATGCGTTTATAATGGATTAGTATAGAGGTTTGTCTTGTACAGTGTTATTTCATGATCGGTAAACACAACCTCAAAAAGGCTGTTAAATGCTGCTTCACTGACATTATAGCTGCTTCTTTCCCAGGAGGAAATTATCACATAATCAACATCATACTTTTGATATAATTCCAGCGAGGATGCCGGTTCCTCATACATAAGGCGGACATCATCTGCTCTTGTCTGGTCATAAATGCCATGTGTCCAAAGGAAATTTGGAGCTCCGCTTACAATATTTCTGCCGGTCAGGGAGGAAATTTCATTGTTGTGTCTTTCATTGGTCAGAATAGTGGCATCTGTGGGCGTATTTTCATCCACATAGATTGCGGCCCTGACATGGGCAGCTGAGTACAGGGTGTAATCGGACACCAGCTCCCGTCCCATGGAGAGCACAGCGGAAATGCCTGACAAAAGCAGGAAACCGATACTCCATAATTTTACTCCGTTTATAGATCTTATTTTACAGTAAAGTTCATATCCGTAATCGGCGCTAATACAACAAAAGAAAATAAACGTTACATAGAGCAGTTTATTATTGTCATAAGGATTGGGCGAAAAGCAGATCAGCTCAAAAACAAACCAGATGAAAAAGCCGGCTGACAGAATCTCAAAACTGCGGCGGGTACAGTAGATTACTGCAGGAATCAGCAGAAGGAGTATAACACCCCAGTTTTTGAGGTAAAACCAGAGAAAATCATCACCCTGATTTCCCCACTGGAAGCGTCCTGTCAAAAAACCATCGTTGGAGGCTTGACCGAAGGTCCAATAAAACAGTTGGGGGAGAGCAAGTGCGAGAATGATGATCAGGTAAATCCCCCAGGTGGAAAACAGTGGTTTCCATCCTTTTGTATTGAGATAGCGAAAAAGACACCATACACCGAAAAGAAAAAGCATGCCCAATACGCCCAGACAGATGTACAAAAAGCGTGGCGCGTCAAAAGCACCCGTCTGACCGTTGGTAATTTGCAAAGCATACATAATTACCAGGAAGGAAGCAAGAAGAACCAGCCCGGGGCGACGTTTCCCCATAAAGGAAATATTAATCTGACGGCAAAGATACATCAGCAGCCATGAGGCACTGATCAAAGCCATTGCCAGAAAAGAGTGGGTATGAATCATAGGCAGTGCACCTGTAAGTACTGCGGCAACAGGAAATAGCTCTTTTTCATTCTGATAGACGCATCGCCATAACAGCCAGATACAGGTAAAAAGAACGGCGTAACCAAAAAGAGTGGCACGCTGAGGCAGAAGCATATCAACCACAATATTGACCCACCGGATATTATTATTGATTAAATTGGTAGGTGTCTGATAGAATTCTGTAAAAATATTTCCAAATCGGTAAGTACGTTCCTGCGCCCAGTCCAAAAAGTAGACAAATCCCAGTCCCCCATTGTAGAAGAACAGATACCATGCCAAACTGGCTTTTGCCGTCTTTTTCAGCCAGCTGTAAGCAATACAGTAAAAGCCGGCCATGACCTGAACAAAGGCAAAATACATTGGCAGCATATAAGCGTATCTTAAGGAAGCTCCCCAGATATAAATACTGGAAGAAATGCTGTCACACAGGAAGGGATAGCTGAGCTTCGAGCCGGGAGAAATAGAGTAGCAGGGTGGAAAAGTCTGCTGTCTGGCAAGGCTGGTGATAATGCCAAGATGCATATTTATATCCCCGTAGGTGCATTGCCCGGTATGCATACCATCAGCAGCAGTGGGAATGGTATGAGTGGAAAGCATGATGCAGAAAAGAAGAAAGGTAACACCTGACAAAATGAAAAATATACAATGCTTTTTAACAAATGACTTTAACCCTTGGATGGCAGGAAAATGAAAAGGAGTGCAGGGGGCTTTTTTTAATAAAAATAATCCGGTCAGTATTGCACAGGTTAATGCAGCAAGGATGTGCGCCTTGATGGAAAAGCCCAAAAAGAAAGCAAACAAGACCGGTGTCCATTGTAACAGCACTGAACCGGTAACACTTCCTGCAAGAATATGGGTAATTCTGTCCTTTTTAGAGAGAACAGTGCTAATCAGTAAAAAACCTATGATCTGAAAGTACAGAAAGTAAAGAGTTCCTATGATGTTTCCGCTTATTGTTCCCTGAATGGTGCCCATGATGTTCCTCCTTTTATTTAACGTATGCATTTAAGTATACCATTGTTTGATACAGATGTACAAAGAAATTGATATTCAAATTAAGCAGGACATGTTACAATATGCATGGAAAATAGAACACAGAACTGGCTTTGAGTTAAGGATAAGAGGAGATTGGGATTGAACGAGTATCGGATTACAATTAAAGATATTGCAGAGGAACTGGGGGTCAGTACGGCAACAGTCTCCAACGTGATTCATGGGAAAACCCAAAAAATTTCTCAGCAAACAGTGGCAAAGGTGCAGGAAAAAATAGAAGAGAGCGGTTATCTCCCTAATATGGCGGCTGTGCTATTGGCTCAGAATACATCTAAAATTGTGTGCATCGTTTTATCGAATGATGTGAAATATGAAAACAAAATGATAGAAGATCCTTTCGTAAGTGGGATGTTAAACTATCTTTCAAAGGAACTTGCAAAGAATGATTATTTCGTTATGTTAAAGGAAGAACCGGATATTAATGAAATTGTGCGTTATGCATCTATGTGGAATATGGCGGGGCTGGTGTTAATCGGTTTTTGCACGGCAGATTATGAGAAACTGAGAAGCAATATGCATATTCCGTTTGTAGTGGTGGATTCTTATCAGAAGGAGGTACATAAATATTCGGACGTAGGGGTTGATAATATAGAAGGCGGTCGTCTTGCGGGAGAGTATTTGATTAAAATGGGACATGAAAAAATACTGTTTCTGTCAGACAATGATGAGGATTGTGATCATGACCGATATATCGGATTGACCAATGCCCTAAGGGAAGCAAAACTTCCTGTTGACCCTCGGGATTTTAAAATGCTCAGTCCCATTAAAGAAGAGCGGATGGAAATTTATGAGAAGATTTATTTGGAAATTGGTGGATATACGGCGGCCTTTGCAGCATCAGATGTGTATGCCATTGAGTTTATGAATTTTTTGCAGGGGAAGGGAGTAAATATCCCCAAGGATTTTTCGGTAATTGGATTTGATGATATTCCTTTAGCGTCTATGATCCATCCATCCCTTACAACGATTTCACAGAATCTGGAGCTTCGCTCGAAGGTGGCAGTGGAATTGCTGATGGAGTTGATTGGTGGCGCTGCAGAAGGCAGGATGGAACTACTGCCGGTAACGTTGATTGAACGGGAAAGTGTCAGAAAACATCATGCGAATAAAGACAAACAGGAGGGATAATTTATGAAATACCCGGCATTTTTAAAAGAACGTGATACGATTGGATTTGTAGCGCCGTCCTTCGGATGTGCGACAGAACCCTACAGGACTTCTTTTCTGAATGCAATCAAAAAATGGGAGCAAATGGGATATGGTATTGATTTAGGGCCAAACTGCTTTGCTGGGGAGGGAATAGGCATCAGCAGTACTCCGGAGAAATGTGGAAGAGAGCTTACCGAGTATTATACCAGCAGGAACAACCAGATATTGATTTCCTGCGGAGGAGGTGAACTGATGTGTGAAACCATGTGTCATGTGGACTTTCAGGCAATCAGCAAGGCACAGCCTAAATGGTATATGGGATATTCGGATAATACCAATCTGATATTTTTGCTTACGACTCTGTGTGACACTGCTGCGCTCTATGGACCCTGTGCCACTACTTTTGGGATGGAGCCATGGCATGTTTCCCTGCAGGAGACCATGGAACTTCTGGAGGGCAGAAGGAAGACGGTAAGCAATTATGATAAGTGGGAGAAGGACAAACTCCGTGATGAGGATCATCCGTTAGAACCCTATCATTGTACGGAGGATACGAGGGTAAAAGCCTATGCTCCGGTCAGCACGGATGGGGGAAAGAGACAGATGAAAGAGGTCGATTCTGTTGTTATGGAAGGAAGATTGATTGGTGGATGTATGGATTGTCTGGTCAATTTACTTGGAACCAGATTTGACGGAGTAAAAGCATTTACGGAAAAGTATAGGGAGGATGGCTTTGTGTGGTTTTTGGAAGCCTGTGACCTGAATGTATTTGGCATTAGAAGGGCGATGTGGCAGATGGAAGAGGCAGGATGGTTCCAATATGTTAAGGGATTTATTATCGGACGACCGCTATGCTATGGTCAGGAAATGATGGGACTTGACCAGTATGAGGCAATATTGCCTACAGCACTGAAACATGGCATTCCGGTTATCATGGATGTCGATATCGGTCATCTGCCCCCTATGATGCCGCTTGTCAGCGGAAGCATGGCAAGGGCAACCGCAAAGGAAGGAAATATGGAAATCAGGATGGAGTTTAAATAGTATGAAAAAGGAAACAGAGCAGGGTGAGAAAATGAGGAACGAGTGGCTTCGGGAAATAAAAAGAATAGTGCTGGTCATTGTGGCATCTTGTATTATTGCAGTCAATATTAAGAGTTTTATTCATGCAGGAAATTTAATCCCCGGTGGCTTTAACGGCATTACGCTGCTTGTTCAGCAGATAGGTATGGCATTCTGGGGTGTGGAGATCCCTTTTACACTGGTTAATTTTCTGCTGAATATAGCGCCTGCCGTCATTAGCTATAAATTTATCGGTAAAAAATTTACAGGGTATTCCTGCCTTTTGATTGTGCTTTCAGGTATCCTGACAGATATCCTGCCGGAGTATCCGATTACGGATGATGTTTTGCTTGCCAGTATTTTTGGTGGCATCATTTATGCTTTTGCAGCCAGTCTGTGTCTG
The DNA here is from genome assembly GCA_029226935.1 of Bacillota bacterium. Classification (GTDB taxonomy): domain Bacteria; phylum Bacillota; class Clostridia; order Lachnospirales; family Lachnospiraceae; genus Suilimivivens. The sequence goes on from JAQXYZ010000072.1 coordinate 12,844, forward strand.
TTTGCAGATGCAACTACGGGTGGGACTGATTTTATTGCAATCTTCTTTTCGGAAAAGTTTGGTGTAGATACATGGAATTACATATTTGCGGCAAATGTAATCGTGCTTTTGATTGCAGGAATGCTGTTCGGCTGGAATGAAGCGTTGTATTCCATTATCTTTCAGTTTACAGCCACGCAGGTATTGCATCTGCTGTATAAGCGTTATCAAAAGCAGACCTTGTTCATTGTGACGGAAAAGCCCGATCAGGTCTATGAGAAAATCAAAAATATTACGAATCATGATGCCACGCTGTTTAAGGGAACCGGCTGTTACCTCAATCAGGAGTGTAATATGCTGTACTCTGTAGTAGGCAGTGATGAAATCCGCAAAGTGGTGTCGGAAATCAGAGAAGTAGATGAGAAGGCATTTATTAATGTAATGAAAACAGAACAGGTTACGGGAAGATTTTACAAAAGACCAAATGACTGATTAAAAATTGTGCGATGAATGACAGTTGAAGTGACATATCATGTTCCTTATAATAACTTTGTAGCAACATTTGGAAAAAATGGAGGGAATATGATGGAACAGCTAAATTTATCGACAACAAGAGATACGGAAAATGTATATAAGATTCTGGGAGAATTGATACATATGGATCGAGAATTCCAGATTATGATTACAGTACCCTCGGGAAGCCGAAACGTTTTAACAGAAGATGATCAGATAGAGTCGGAAAGAAAATTAAGTCATAATCTTGAGAGGGATGTGACTGACATGATTCATGAAATTGGCGTGCCTGCACATATTAAGGGATATCAGTACTTAAGGGAGGCAATCATGATGTCCGTGGAAGATCCGGATATGCTTGGTTCTATTACGAAGGTATTATATCCTACTATCGCAAAAAAGAACCAGACTACGGCAAGTCGTGTGGAGCGTGCCATCCGGCATGCAATAGAAGTGGCATGGAACAGGGGAAGAATGGAAACCTTAGATGCAATGTTTGGGTATACGATTAACACCGGAAAAGGAAAACCGACTAACTCTGAATTTATTGCGCTGATTGCAGACAAGATCAGACTTCAATATCATTCATAAAAAATAATAGCCCGATGGAGAATTATCCGTCGGGCTATTATTTTCTTAAATTTTGCTTTTATTGAACGAGTGGATGTTGTATAATATTGAATAACAATAATTGTTGGAGGGTTTGGGTGATGAAAAAAATACTTTTTGTCGCATCAGAAGGTGTTCCTTTTATTAAGACAGGAGGACTGGCTGATGTCGTAGGTTCTCTTCCTAAATGTATTGATAAGCGATATTTTGACGTGAGAGTTATTCTTCCGAAGTATACTTGCATGACGCAGGAAATGAAGGACAAGATGAGCTATGTGACTCATTTTTATATGGACTTCCATTGGAGACAAGAGTATGTAGGCATTATGTATGCGGAGGTAAGTGGGGTTAAGTATTACTTTATAGACAATGAGTCACTTTTTGGAGGCTTCAGACCATATAGTGACAATGCACTGTTTGAAATTGAAAAATTTGCATTCTTTTCCAAGGCAGCGCTGTCCATTTTGCCTGTAATTGATTTCAGACCGGATATTATTCACTGTCATGACTGGCAGACCGGATTGATTCCGGTATATCTGAAGGAGCGTTTTCAGGGAAGTGATTTTTACCGTGGGATTAAGTCAGTTATGACCATTCATAACTTGAAATTCCAGGGCAAGTGGAGTATTAAAGAGGTTCAGGATATCACAGGACTTCCGGGATATTTCTTTACGCCGGATAAGCTGGAGCTGTTTAAGGATGCCAACCTTCTGAAGGGGGGTATCGTTTATGCCGATGCAATTACGACCGTAAGTGATACATATGCAGAGGAAATCAAGACTCCGTTTTATGGCGAGCAGCTGGATGGGCTTCTTCGCGCCAGAAGTAATTCCCTTCGCGGCATTGTAAATGGAATTGACTATGATACCTTTAATCCGGAAACGGATAATTACATTGCATACAAATATAATGCCATGAATTTCCGTAAGGAGAAGGTCAAAAATAAACGGGCGCTTCAGGAGGAACTGGGACTTGAGCAGGATGACCGGAAATTTATGATCGGTATTGTCTCCAGACTTACTGATCAGAAGGGCTTCGACCTGATTGCATATATTATGGATGAACTTTGCCATGACAATGTTCAGATTGTAGTACTGGGAACAGGAGAGGATCGGTACGAGAATATGTTCCGCCATTTTGATTGGAAGTATAATAATAAGGTTTCTGCTAATATTTATTATTCAGAGGCTTTATCCCATAAAATTTATGCTGCTTCCGATGCATTCCTGATGCCTTCCTTATTTGAGCCATGCGGTTTGAGCCAGCTCATGAGTCTGCGCTATGGCACGGTTCCGATTGTCAGAGAGACCGGAGGACTTAAGGATACCGTTCTTCCATACAATGAATTCGAAAGTACAGGAACCGGTTTTTCATTTGCTAATTATAATGCTCATGAGATGCTTGGAATTATCCGCTATGCAGAGCATATTTATTATGATAAGAGGCGCGAGTGGAACAAGATTATTGACCGGGCGATGGCAGCAGATTTCTCATGGAGTGTATCAGCAGCGAAGTATCAGGAGATGTATGACTGGCTGATTGGATAGAAGTTTTGGAGCGTAACATCAATGCCGGAGAAAAAGAGGAAAGACAGTTTTATACTGCAGGCGGGGATTCTGGCTTCGGCCGGAATCATCGTCCGCATTATAGGACTTCTGTACAACACACCTCTTGTTGCAATTATTGGAGATGAGGGATTCGGCTATTACAACAGTGCTTACTATGCATATAGCATTGTTCTATTGATTTCTTCTTACAGTATTCCCTCTGCGGTTTCCAAGGTCATTGCACAGAGGCTTGCAACAAAAGAATATCGCAATGCGCACAGGATTTTTCACTGTGCCTTTATTTATGTGCTGGTAGTCGGTGGTATTGCCAGCTTATTTGTGTTTTTTGATGCCGGGCTTCTGGTGGAGATGAAGAGTGCTGTTTTACCGCTGCGCGTGCTTGCCCCTACAATATTTTTCAGCGGTATTCTGGGAGTGCTGAGAGGTTATTTTCAGGCACATAGAACGATGGTACAGACCTCCATGTCCCAGATTATAGAGCAGATTGTAAATGCAGGGGTCAGTATAGGAATGGCGTATGTGCTGGTGCAGATGGTTGCGGATCAGGATGCCACTACAAGAGCATCCTACGGTGCAGCAGGGGGAACAATCGGTACAGGAGCCGGGGTTTTAGCCGGACTGTTATTTATGATTGCGGTATACGCATTAAATAGAAAAACAATACACAAAAGAATTGAGCGTGATACAGGGCATAAGGAGGAATCCTACAGGGATATTTTTAAAATGATATTCTTTGTAATCACGCCGTTTATCCTAAGTACAGGTATCTATAATATCAATAGTTTTTTGGATAATACAATTTATCAGAAAATTATGATGAATGTGAAGCAAATAGGTGAGGCAGCAGTATCTACTGATTTAAGTGCGGTGGCTAAGGGAACCAAAATCGCCAACATTCCGATTGCTATGGCATCAGCTATGGCAACAGCGCTGATTCCCGGAATATCAAGCGATTTTGCACAGGGGAACTTAGAGGGTGTTAAAAATAAAATTGCCAAGTCTGTGAAGGTTACGATGTTGATTTCCATTCCGGCAGCAGTGGGAGTGGGTGTTTTGTCCAGACCGATTATGATGGTAATTTTTCATCAGCCGGAATCTTTGGAAATTTCATCCGTTTTGTTGTCCTGCATGGCGGTTACAGTAGTTCTCTATGCACTTTCAACATTGACGCAGGCTGTTCTTCAGTCAGTGGAAAGAATGAAGACACCGATTGTGAATGCAGCAGCTGCATTGGGTTTACATGCAGTGGTTATGATAGTAGCGTTGTTATACCTTGATGAGCAGTACTGCCTGTATTATTATGTTTTTTCAACGGTGCTGTATGCATTGATCCTTTGCGTTCTGAACCAGATTTCAGTGCATCGGTTCCTGAAGTACCGTCAGGAGATAGACAGAACCTTCCTAAGACCTTTCTTTGCTTCGGCAGCGATGGGGGCGATTGCTTTTGGTGTGTATCAGGGAGTTTATTATTTGTGCAGGATTAATATCATTGCCCTTCTTTTGGCAGTTGCAGCAGGGTGTATTTTTTATTTTGTCATGGTAATCAGATGGAATGCGGTAACAGAAGAAGAGATGCGCAGCATGCCTAAGGGTTATATGCTGATACACATTGCAAAAAAGACCGGAATTATGCGTTCGGAGAATAACAAATCAGAGCCAAAAGGAAAAAAAGAGTCAAAGGGAAAGAAGAAAAAACAATCAATGCCAAAAGCAGCAAAGGAAAGCAGTGGCAAAATTGAAAAAAAAGAAAAAATCAAACAGCAGAAAGAAAATCAGGATGATTACTGGCTGGATGAATAAAATGAGAGTATAGAATAATCCCTTCTGGAAATAATAAAAGCGTGGTAAGCAAAATTATTTTCAGGAGGGATTTTTATGGAAAATTTATCGGAACTTGATTTACAGAATCTCCGTCACTTGATTGGCGGCTATGACGTGACTCACTGCAAAATGAAGGAATACGCATCCTGCGCAACAGATACGCAGATAAAACAGTTTTTTGAAAAGGGAGCAAAATCTGCTCTGGACAATAAAAATCAGCTGATGAAGTTTTTGCAGTAGGAGGTAAGGAAAATGCAGATGAATGAAAAGACGATGGTAGCAGATACACTGACCGGTATCAATGGAGAATTGGTACGCTTTGGAGAAATGATTGCACAGACAGAAAATAAGGAATTAAAACAGACTTTAAAGCAGTTCAGAAATACCTGTGAGCAGTCACAGGAGGAGTTATACGGACTTGCAAGGGAAAAGTCTTATTATGTGCCTGCTTCTAAGGCAACCAAGGAAGAGGTGGATCATGTAAGAAGTCTGTTCACCAGCGGCACACTTTAGAAGGAAAAGAGGATGACCATAGCGCCATCCTCTTTTTAAATTCATGAAATAATACTTGCAACTACTTATTTTCCAGTTGTTGAATTTCTGAAATGTCTGTATCAATCATCATGGAATAATTGGTGTAGTAGACTACGAAGCCGGGTTTTCCGCCACTTGGCTTTTTCACATTTTTCTTTTCTGTATAGTCAATTTCCACCTTTTCCTGACCGCGGGCTTTAGAGTAGTAGGCTGCCAGCCTTGCCGCATCTTCAAAGGTGCTGTCAGGAAGAACGGCTCCTTCGGATTTTACGATTACATGAGAACCCGGAATTCCCTTAGTATGAAACCACCAGTCATTTCCATTTGCAAACTTAAAGGTCAATTCATCATTCTGATAATTATTTTTTCCTACATAAATGTGGAAACCATCCCGGCTGATATAGTGGAAGGGCTTGCTGGTAAATTTGTTTTTCCGGGAGCTGCCCTTTCTGCGAATGTAGCCGCTCACAATCAATTCCTCTTTAATCTGTGCCAGATCATCCTCTAACAGGGCAATGTCAAGGGAAGTTTGAATGGATTCCAGATGGTCTATTTCCTCCTTTACCTGCTCAGTAAGCTGGGAGAGGGCTTCATAGGTACGTTTTAGTTTACCATATTTGTCAAAATATCTTTTGGCATTTTCTGATGCACTTAGCAGTGGATCCAAGGGAATTGTAATCATTTCATTTGTGTAATAATTCATTGCATCCAAAGAACGTGCACCGGGAGCAGCCTCATATCCGTAAGTGTTTAAAAGCTCTCCGTAGATCCGGTATTTATCTTTCTTTTCAGTATCCGTCATTTGCTTAAGCTGTAGGTCATATTTTCTGACATTGCGTTCCAGAGCCGTCTGGACAATCCGGCGCAGATCGGAAGATTTCTGACGGATACGCGTAATCATATTTTTTTCGGCATAATATTGTTCCAAAAGCAAGCTGATGGAATCAAAGCTTTTTATGCTGTCATTTGCGTACATGGTAAGAGACAGGGGAGCATATTCTACCGGAGAACCATTTTCATAAATAATAGAGGGGGAGAAATCTCCGGTTTTTACCTGTTCAATCATCTTAAAAAAGGATTGATACAGGCGGATTAGGGTTTCTTCGCCATCCGGTGTTTCCGTAAAACAGGCAGTAGAAAGATCTCCGTCTATACCTGCGCGATAGCATAGCTCATGTGCAATCAAAGGCGAAAGTCCCGTATAGCTGCTATAAAGCGCTTTGTAAACGGGCATATTTTTACTTTTCATTGCCGAACAAAAAGATGAAAGCTCCAGCGCAAGGGGGTCCTGCTTTTCGGTGGTCTGGGGGATGAAATAGGTTCTCCCTGGCAATACCTCGCGGACGGAACTGACCATGCCGGAAATATGCTTGATGCTGTCAATAATCATATCCTCTTCATTTACAAAAATAAGATTGCTGTGCTTACCCATAAGTTCTATAATCAGCCGCTTATGGCAAAGATCCCCCATCTCGTTCAGATGTTCCACATGAAGCTGAATGATGCGTTCCAATCCGGGCTGGGTAATTGCGATAATCCTGCCGTTTTGCAAGTGCTTTCTGAGCAGCATACAAAAACCCGGTGCAGTCATGGGACTGGGTTTGTTGGTTTCAGTCAGATATATAAAAGGAAGAGAAGCGTCTGCAGAGATCAGAAGACGTTTCTGCCCGCCGTCGGTAGTTTTTATGGTAAGCAGCAATTCGTCATTTTCCGGCTGGGCAATTTTGTAGATACGCCCACCGACTAAAGTAGTACATAATTCTTTTGCAACTGCTGCAATAGTAATTCCGTCAAAAGCCATATGGATGCTCCTTTACTTACAATATGAACAATAATTATAGTATATATCATCCGCAGGAATACCACAACTGAAACCTTGACGTTTGAGAATGCTTCGCCTATAATATAGTGGAGTACGTAACGGGGGATAAAGCACGTTTTTGGGCGTAAATAGGTTACGACTCCTAATTATGAAGGTACAAAAGCAGGAGGCATAGCATGATTAAAAGCATGACTGGATTCGGCAGATGTGAGGTACAGGAAGCCGACCGTAAAATCACTGTGGAGATGAAAGCTGTTAATCACAGGTATCTGGACGTGAACATTAAGATGCCAAAGAAACTTAATTTCTTTGAAGCAGCAATCAGAAGTGAACTCAAAAACTATATACAGAGGGGAAAGGTAGATATTTTCATTACCTATGAGGACTTTACGGAAACCAATGTATGTGTCAAGTACAACAGGGAGCTTGCAGCAGAATACATGAAGTATTTAAATCAGATGGCAGAAGATTTTTCAATGGATAATGACGTGAGAATTTCCTGCCTGTCAAGGTATCCGGAAGTGCTTACAATGGAGGAGCAGACGATTGATGAGGAGGCACTTTGGCAGCTGCTTGACAAAGCAATCAAAGGGGCTGCAGAGAACTTTGTAGAAACCAGAATCAAGGAGGGGGAGCATCTTAAGGATGACCTTCTTGGTAAACTGGATGGGATGCTTACAAATGTAGATTTTATTACGGAGCGTTCCCCTCAGATTATTACTGAATACAAGCAGAAGCTGGAAGAGAAGGTCAGAGATCTGCTTGAGGACACCAAGGTGGATGAGAACAGACTGTTAATGGAAGTCACCATTTTTGCGGACAGAGTCTGTGTGGATGAAGAACTGGTCAGACTAAAAAGCCATATAGAAACAACGAAGGAGACCCTTATTCAGGGTGGAAGCATTGGCAGAAAGCTTGACTTTATCGCACAGGAAATGAATCGGGAGGCAAATACCATTCTGTCCAAGTCCAATGATTTGGAAATTTCCAATCATGCAATCGAGTTAAAGACTGAAATTGAGAAGGTAAGGGAGCAGATTCAGAACATTGAGTAATATACTCGACAATCAGGGGAATATTCATGAATAAGCTGATTCATATAGGGTTTGGAAATATTGTAAATGTGGGTAAGATTATCGCGATTGTAAGTCCTGACTCCGCGCCTGTTAAGCGTCTGGTACAGAAGGCAAAAGAAGCAGGAACAGCAATTGATGCGACTCAGGGGAGAAAAACAAAAGCCGTGCTTGTAATGGAGAACAGCCAGTTAGTGCTTTCAGCACTTTTACCGGAGACGATTGCACAAAGGGCACAGGCGGAAAGCAGAGATGAAGATGAAGCATAGAGGAATATTGATTGTAGTTTCAGGCTTCTCAGGGGCAGGAAAAGGCACATTGATGAAGCAGTTGGTACACAGCTATGACAATTATGCATTGTCTGTGTCAATGACCACAAGGACGCCCAGACCGGGAGAAGAAGAAGGGAAAGAGTATTTTTTTGTAAGTAAGGAAGAGTTTGAAAAGTGTATCAGCCAGGACGGACTGATTGAGTATGCCAGTTATTGTGACAATTATTATGGGACACCCAGAGAGTATGTGGAGAAACAGCTGGAAAAGGGCAGAGATGTTATCCTGGAAATAGAAATTCAGGGAGCTCTTAAGGTAAAGGAGAAGTTTCCCACTGCGCTTTTAATGTTTGTCATGCCGCCCAATGCAACAGAGTTGAAGAAACGTCTTGAAGGCAGGGGAACGGAGAGCAAAGAGGTCATCGCCAAAAGACTGAAGAGGGCAGTAGAGGAAGCAGAAGGAATTGAAAAGTACGATTTTATTGTGATTAATGATAAACTGGAGGAATGTGTCATACAGATGCATTCGTTGATTCAGGCAGCGCATTTTACTCCTGATAGAAATGAGGAGCTGATTGATAATATGAGAAAGGAACTGGAAGAATTAAACTGATTCTTCCCAATGAAAGGAGAAAAAAATGTTACATCCATCTTATTCCGATTTAATGAAAGTAGTAAACAGTGAGGTTGAGCCGGGGGAAGCGCCTGTTGTCAACAGCAGGTATTCCATTGTTATGGCTACCTCTAAAAGAGCGAGACAGATTATTGCAGGGGAGGAACCGCTGGTAAATACCAAAGATGCCAAGCCGCTTTCTGTTGCCGTTGAGGAATTAAGACAGGGAAAGATCAAGATTCTCTCTGACGAAGAGTAATTTTCAGTCAGTCAGATCGATTAATCCAAAGACATAACGCTGCCACGCAAAGCGTGACAGCGTTTCTGTATCATGTTGTAAACAAAATGGTATAGAAATATTGAAGCGGTATCGCAGGCACAGATGGTAATATGCAAGGGAGATATTATGAAAGTATTATTTGTTTCACTGGGGTGTGACAAGAATCTGGTGGATTCAGAGGTCATGCTTGGAATGCTGGCAGATCAGGGCTATCAGTTTACTGACGATGAAGCAGAGGCAGAGGCGGTGGTGGTAAATACCTGTTGCTTTATTAATGATGCCAAGGAAGAAAGCATTAATACCATACTTGAAATGGCAGAATTAAAGAAAACAGGACAGATCAGGGCACTGGTGGTAACCGGATGCCTTGCACAACGATATTGTGAGGAAATCAGACAGGAAATACCGGAAGTGGATGCCATTGTTGGAACCACTGCTATTGAGAGCATTACCCAGACTTTGGAAGAAATCCTGAAAGGAAAACCGGAAAATCATTTGGAAACGTTGGATAAAGCACCTGTAGGCGGAAGAAAGCGCATAGTTACCACCGGTGGGCATTATGCATATCTCAAAATTGCAGAGGGCTGTGATAAACACTGTACTTATTGCATTATTCCCAAGGTCAGGGGAAATTACAGGAGTGTTCCCATGGAGCAACTGTTGAAGGAAGCGTCGGAGCTTGTTGCAGGAGGTGTGAAAGAACTGATTCTGGTAGCACAGGAAACGACTCTCTATGGTGTGGATTTATATGGAGAGAAACGACTGCCTTTGCTCTTAAGAAATTTATGCAGGATAGAAGGGCTGGAGTGGATTAGGGTTTTATACTGTTATCCGGAGGAGATTACCGAAGAACTTATTCAGGTCATCGGGGAAGAAAAGAAAATCTGCCATTACCTTGATATTCCTATACAGAGTGGCAGTGATGCTGTTTTAAAAAGAATGGGAAGGCGGACAGATACTGCACAGATTAAGGCAATGGTGCAGAGACTGAGAGAGAAGATCCCGGATATCTGTATACGGACCACATTGATTTCCGGATTCCCGGGAGAAACAGAGGAAGATCATGAGAAAACCATGATGTTTGTTGATGAAATGGAATTTGACAGGCTTGGAGTATTTGCGTACTCTGAGGAAGAGGGTACCCCTGCAGCGCAGATGCCTGAACAGGTACCGGAAGAGATCAAAGAACAGCGCAGGGATGAAATCATGGAACTGCAGCAGGAGATTGCATTTGACGAGGCAGATCAGATGATTGGAAGGCGGCTAAAAGCTATGATAGAGGGAAAGGTTGCAGATGAGGATGCCTATGTTGCCCGTACCTATAAGGATGCCCCCTCCGTAGATGGGTATCTTTTTGTGAACACAGAAAGACAGCTGATGAGCGGAGATTTTGTGGATGTAGTCATAACCGGTTCTAACGAATATGATTTGATAGGAGAAATTGCTGCCGAGTAAGGCGCAGATGAATGGAGGAGAAAGATGAACTTACCTAATAAACTTACCATGTTTCGAGTAATACTAATCCCTTTTTTTATAGTATTTTTGTTGGTACCAATTACACCCTTTGACAAGTGGATTGCACTTTCAATTTTTATTGTTGCAAGTCTTACGGATCTTCTGGATGGAAAAATTGCGCGAAAGTATAATCTGGTTACAAATTTTGGAAAATTTATGGATCCGCTTGCAGATAAGCTGTTAGTATGTTCGGCACTGATTTGTTTGATTGAGCTGAATAAGATACCTGCATGGATGGTTATTATTATTATTGCAAGAGAATTTATTATCAGTGGTTTCAGACTGGTAGCTTCAGATAACGGAGTGGTAATCGCAGCAAGTTACTGGGGAAAATTCAAGACCACCTTCCAGATGGTGGCTGTGTGCCTTCTGATTGCAGATATTCAGGCAATTAATGTGGTTACACAGATTGTTCTTTGGATTGCAGTGATTTTAACCGTGGTTTCACTGATTGATTATCTGATTAAGAATAAGGGTGTCATGAAAGAAAAAAAATAATCGGGAAATTTTAGTGGCAGTGTGGAGATTGAAATGGAAACAGAGCGTTCAGTGGAAGAACTGATTGTGGAACAGTTAAAAGCAAAGGGATGGCATGTGACCTGCGCAGAATCCTGTACAGGAGGTATGGTGGCATCTACGCTGGTAAATGTAGCCGGAGCATCCCAGGTGTTTGATGAAAGCTATGTGACTTACGCGAATTCTTCTAAAAACAGGCTTCTTGGCGTACAGCAGGAGGCTTTGGAAAAATTCGGGGCAGTAAGCAGGCAGGTGGCGTATCAGATGGCAGAGGGAGCAGCCATGGCAGCCGGAGCAGAGACAGCTATTGCCGTTACCGGAATTGCCGGACCGGACGGTGGAACGCCGGAAAAGCCTGTAGGGTTGGTTTATATAGGATGTTCTGTAAATGGGGAAATTACAGTTGAGGAACATCATTTTAAAGGAAGTCGTCTTGAGATTAGAAGGCAGACTACACAGGAAGCATTGAAACTGCTTTACCGCTGTCTGAAATAGAAGATAGGCGGAAAATCAGTCTTTCCTATGGAATGCCTCACAGAATGGAAGGCATAGGTTTTTTATGAAAAAAGAGTGGAGTGGCAAGAAGACAGCGGCTGTAATATGTGGGTGTTTAGGCGCCGGAATCATATTGCTGGTTACTTTTTATATCAGTGTGTTTCAGTTGGTAAGAGGAGTCCTTGTGCTTGAAAGAAAGTATGGCGGTAATATTGCTTCGGAATATTACGAGTTCCATAATGAAGTAAAGAATAACTTATCTTATCAAGTCAGGTTTGAAGACTATGAGGAAAAATTTGGAGACAGCAAAAACAGTTCTGTTGACATCGCCTATCCGGTAGTTTACGGAAAAGATGATTTTACAGCAGTCAATAAAATTATTCAAAAAGAAATCGGTAAAGTGAAGTCCTATGTAGAGTCCGTGGCAGGTCAGTTGGGAAAAAGCGAAGAGTTTGAATTTGATGGAGAGTGCTATGTGACCTATATGGATGAGGAACTCTTAAGCATTATCTATGTGGAGTATGGCTATTTGAATGATGAAGTCTACGAAAGCTATGTGGTTTCGGTTAACATTGACATGGAAAGCAAGATGGCGCTTACCAATACGCAGCTGCTTGATATTGATGATGAATTTTCTATTGATTTCAGGGAACGATGTGAAAAACAAAATGGCAGTATTGAATTGCTCAATTATTATTCTGACCAGAATATTACACAGATGCTTACCTCGGAGGAGCATTTGATCATATTCTATACACCACTGGGAATGGAAGTGGGATTTAATTATTATGGCGGCTGGGTAACGGTTACTTATCGGGATTACGGAAAATATCAAAAACAACTGTAAAAGGCAGAGCAATGGCTTTGCCTTTTTTTGTTGTAAAATCAGAGGGAATATGTTACATTGATAAAAGAAAATATCTGATTGTTTTTCTTGGAACAATCGAAAACATCTGCTTTGCATATCCGGCGTTTTCAGCCAAACATCCAAAGCAAAACAGGAAAAGGGAGGAGGAAGATGCCTTTGAGGGAGTTTTATGGGACATATAAATATCTATAATAGAAATATAGAAAAAATAATAAACAGGTTGACAAAATCGAACGTTTGTTTTATAGTAATTAAGAACAAATGTTCCCACCGAGATGCTGGATTGAACAGCTGAACGGATGAAAAGGAGAAATTATTCATGGAAAGAGAAGAAAAATTAAAAGCATTGGACGCTGCACTTGGACAGATTGAAAAACAGTTTGGAAAAGGAGCAGTTATGAAATTGGGAGATCCATCGGCACAGATGAATGTGGAAACAATTCCGACAGGTTCATTGAGTCTTGACATTGCACTCGGTCTTGGTGGAATTCCCAAAGGAAGAATCATTGAGATATATGGACCTGAGTCCAGTGGTAAGACAACAGTTACCTTACATATGATTGCCGAAGTTCAGAAACGTGGAGGAATTGCGGGCTTTATTGACGCAGAACATGCACTTGATCCCGTTTATGCCAAGAATATAGGGGTGGATGTTGATAATCTTTATATTTCGCAGCCTGATAATGGAGAACAGGCATTAGAGATTACTGAGACGATGGTGCGCTCCGGTGCGATTGATATTGTGGTGGTGGACTCCGTTGCAGCACTTGTCCCAAAGGCTGAGATTGATGGCGATATGGGGGATTCTCATGTTGGTCTGCAGGCAAGATTGATGTCACAGGCGTTGCGTAAATTGACGGCAGTTATCAGTAAATCAAACTGTACCGTTATCTTTATTAATCAGCTGAGAGAAAAAGTCGGGGTTATGTTTGGAAATCCTGAAACAACTACAGGTGGCCGTGCACTGAAGTTTTATTCATCTGTCAGGCTGGACGTACGCAGAATCGAAGCATTGAAGCAGAGTGGTGAAACAATTGGTAACAGAACCAGAGTTAAGGTCGTTAAAAATAAGATTGCCCCGCCTTTTAAGGAGGCAGAATTTGATATTATTTTCGGAGAAGGCATCTCTATGGTAGGAGATGTGCTTGATCTGGCTGCCAGTGTAAATATTGTGAACAAGAGTGGAGCATGGTATGCTTATGAAGGCAATAAGATTGGGCAGGGAAGAGAGAACACGAAACAATATCTCAAAGACAATCCTGAGGTATTTGCAGAAATTAACCGAAAAGTACGCGAACATTTTGGGTTACAGGATGCAGAACAGGTTGGGAAAGCAGAAGACTGATGATTATAACCGGAATTAAGGAAATAACAAAATCAAGAGTAAATATTGAGATTGACAGTGAATTCGCCTTTGTTTTATACAAGGGCGAATTGCGCGTTCTGGGGATCAGGGAAGGTGAGGAAATTAAAGAAGATGTTTACCATGAGATTGTGGATCAAATACTTCCCAAGAGAGCGAAAATGCGGGCAATGAATCTGCTGAAAAGCCGTTCTTACACAACAGCCCAGCTAAAGGAAAAGCTGGAAAAAGGGGGATACCCTGAGAATATTATCACAGAGGCAATCGAGTATGTCTCCTCTTTTGGGTATGTGAATGATGGTCAGTATGCAAAGGATTATATTGAGTACCACAAAGAATCAAGGAGCAAAACCAGAATTGTAACAGATTTGCTGAAAAAGGGAATTCCAATTAGCCTTATTGAAAGAGCATGGGATGCTTCGGTTGGATGTGACAGACAGGAATTAGAGAAAAAGCAAATTTATTATTGGATTGATAAAAAGCATTTTTCAACCAAAACAGCTACACCCAAGGAACGACAGAAGATGATAGCTTTTTTGTATCGCAAGGGTTTTTCAACTGAAATAATAAGAAATGTACTTTCACTTGACATAACTACTTTTTAAGTTTAAAATTTAAGTGTTGTAAAATTGCTTTTAGAATGTTAGAACTACATGGGACGGCATATTTTATGTCAGTAGTTGTTACATACATTCTATATAGATAAGAGTACAATGAAAATTAAATAAGGAGGTGCTCCTGTAAATGATGCAAGTTTTGATAGCAGTCATCGTTACGCTGGTAGTGGTAGCTCCTTTGGCATGGATTTTGGCAACTACTTATTGTAAAAAGGTATCTGATGCCAAGATTGGAAATGCTGAAGAAAAGGCACGCGAGATTATTGATGAAGCTCTGAAAACTGCTGAAAGCAAAAAGCGCGAATCCTTACTGGAAGTCAAGGAAGAGTCCATTCGCACCAAGAACGAACTGGACAAGGAGATTAAGGAACGTCGTGCTGAAGCACAGCGTTATGAACGCAGAATTCAGCAGAAAGAAGAGAACATTGATAAGAAATCAGAAGCGATTGAGAAAAAGGAAGCCAGCTTAGCTGCCAGAGAAGAAGAACTGGCCAAACAGCGGGTTGAGATTTCAAAGCTTAATGAACAGAGATTACAGGAACTGGAACGAATCTCAGGTTTAACCTCCGAACAGGCAAAAGAATATTTATTAAAAATTGTTGAAGATGAAGTAAAGCATGAAACGGCTGTGATGATCAAGGAAATGGAGAATCGCGCCAAAGAAGAAGCCGACAAAAAGGCGAAAGAATATGTGGTCACAGCAATACAGAAATGTGCAGCAGACCATGTGTCCGAAACGACAATTTCAGTTGTTCAGCTTCCTAACGATGAAATGAAGGGAAGAATCATTGGTAGAGAGGGAAGAAATATCAGAACTCTTGAAACACTGACCGGAGTTGATTTGATTATTGATGACACACCGGAAGCAGTTATTTTATCAGGATTCGATCCTATTCGCAGGGAAGTGGCAAGAATTGCGCTTGAAAAATTAATTGTGGATGGACGTATTCATCCAGCTAGAATTGAAGAAATGGTTGAGAAAGCGCAAAAAGAAGTTGAAGTTATGATTAAAGAAGAGGGTGAGGCAGCTACCTTAGAGGTAGGTGTACATGGCATTCATCCTGAACTGGTAAGACTGCTTGGTAAGATGAAGTTTAGAACAAGCTATGGTCAGAATGCATTGAAGCATTCTATAGAGGTAGCTCAACTTTCCGGGCTGCTGGCGGCAGAACTTGGGTTGGACGTAAGAATGGCAAAGAGAGCCGGTCTTTTACATGATATAGGTAAAGCTGTAGATCATGAGATGGAAGGCTCACACATTCAGCTTGGTGTGGAACTTTGTAGAAAATACAAGGAGTCACCCATTGTTATTAATGCCGTGGAATCCCACCACGGTGACGTTGAACCGCAGTCACTGATCGCATGTATTGTACAGGCTTCTGATACAATTTCTGCGGCAAGACCGGGAGCAAGAAGAGAAACACTTGAAACTTATACAAGTAGATTAAAACAATTAGAAGATATCACAAACAATTTTAAAGGTGTAGATAAATCTTTTGCAATTCAGGCAGGTAGAGAGATTCGTGTAATGGTAGTTCCGGAACAGATTTCTGATTCCGACATGGTACTTTTGGCTAGAGATATTTCCAAGCAGATTGAGTCTGAACTGGAATATCCGGGACAAATAAAAGTCAATGTAATCAGAGAATCAAGGGTAATCGATTACGCAAAATAGTTATATTCGATTTACGGACCAGAAAACGGCAGAATTCAGTTATGAGTTCTGCCATTTTTTATTGAAAAATGAAAAAAAACCTTGTTAGATAGGGAATGTTATAGTAGAATAGTATGGGCATTGGATTGTATACAATTATCCAAAGATACTATTATGATAGAAACAGGAGGATATGCGCCATGAGGGCATATAAAGAATTAAGCGAAAACGAGTTGCTTGCGCTGAAGGAAAAATTGAGCAAACAGTATGAGGAAGCAAAGGCAAAAGGATTAAAGCTGGATATGTCCAGAGGAAAGCCGGCACCGTCCCAGCTTGATATGGAAATGGATTTCCTTGACGTAATAGATTCTTCATCTCTTCTTAAATCGGAGAATGGAACAGATTGTAGAAATTATGGGCTTTTGGATGGGCTTCCGGAAGCAAAGAAGCTGATGGCTGACATGCTTTTGGTTCCGGAAGAAAATGTGATTGTCTGTGGGAATGCAAGCCTTAATATCATGTATGATACAATTTCCCGTTCCATGATTTTTGGCGTGCTGGGAAGCACTCCATGGTGTAAATTAGATAAAGTAAAATTTCTCTGTCCGGTACCGGGATATGACAGACATTTTGCAATTACCGAACAATTTGGCATAGAGATGATTAATATTCCAATGACGGAAAACGGACCGGATATGGATTTAGTAGAAAAATATGTAAATGAAGATCCTGCGGTTAAAGGAATTTGGTGTGTACCGAAATATTCTAATCCTCAGGGATATACCTACAGTGATGAGACGGTAAAGAGATTTGCCGCTTTAAAACCTGCTGCGGAAGACTTCAGAATTTTCTGGGATAATGCATATGTAATTCATGATCTTTATGAGGATAGAAGTGATGACCTTTTAGAAATTTTAAGTGAATGTGAAAAGGCAGGTAATCCTGATATGGTGTATGAGTTTTGCTCTACTTCCAAAGTCACTTTTCCGGGGGCAGGCATCTCTGCAATCGCTTCTTCCAAAGCAAATTTAGAGTTTATAAAAAAGACCATGACAATACAGACCATTGGGTATGATAAGATCAATCAGCTGCGTCATGTAAAATATTTTAAAAATCTTGATGGCATGAAGACACATATGAGAAAGCATGCAACAATTATGAGGCCTAAATTTGAGGCTGTTTTAGAGGTACTCGAAAGAGAACTTTCAGGACTTTCCATCGGTTCATGGACGAAGCCGAATGGAGGCTATTTTATTTCTTTTGATGCAATGGAGGGCTGTGCAAAAGAAATTGTTGAAAAGTGCAAAGAAGCAGGGGTTATCCTGACAGGTGCAGGTGCAACCTATCCGTACAAAAAGGACCCCAAGGACAGTAACATTCGTCTTGCACCCACTTTTCCTTCCTCAGAGGAGCTGGCAATGGCAACAGACTTATTTGTGCTTTGTGTGAAGTTAGTTAGTGTGGAAAAACTTCTGAAACTGAAAAATGGAGACTAAAATGGAAGAGATTAAAAGGTTATCAAGGGATTTGGTTGCACATGGTGCGATTATTGATTATTATCAGGACACCATGCAGATACCTAACGGGAATGTGGTAAAATGGGATTTTATTAAGCATAAAGGCGCTGCTGCGGTGGTTCCGGTAGACGATCAGGGGAGACTGATTATGGTCAGACAGTATCGTAATGCGTTGGAGAGGTATACTCTTGAAATCCCGGCAGGAGGTCTTCAAACACCGGGAGAACCTACCATGGATGCGGCATTAAGGGAACTTGAGGAAGAGACCGGATATCGTGCCGGGCATATTGAAATGCTGATTAGTATTTACACTACCGTGGCATTTTGCAATGAAAAAATTGATATCTATGTTGCAACAGGTCTTATTCCGGGAAAACAGCATTTGGATGAGGATGAATACGTTCAGGTGGATGCTTTTACTGTGGAGGAATTAACAAAAAAGATTTTTGCAGGAGAAATTCAGGACTCAAAAACAGTGGCCGCAATCATGGCCTATAAGGATCAATATCTCAGGTAGGTTTAAGGTTAATCAGGCTTTGAAAAGTTTTGACAGGCAGTGCATATGCACTGCCTGTTTTTCATAGATATAAAAAGCAGGATATGGGCACAAAAATGTCAACGTTGAGAGGTATGGATAAGGATGCTTGGAAGAGAAAAGAACAATATTTATGCGATCTGGTTTTATCTGTTCTTAGGGAGTTTCCTCTTAGGAATAGTTGTCATGAACATGGGAAGTAATCTGTTCCTTATAGAAGATGGCATTTTCAGTGCAGCTTCTGTTAATCGGTTAAAATACATTGAACTTGATAGTGGAAGATTTTTTATTTATGTATTAAAACACAGGATAGGAGAGGGGCTGCTTATGGTTTTGGTTTCTACAACAGGGCTAGGGCTGCTTTCTGTTTATGGCTGTGTAATATGGCAGGGGATACTTGCGGGAATGATGGTTACAGCATCGGTGATAAGATTTGGGACGAAAGGATTATTGCTCATTTTAGGTGGGATGTTTCCACATCAGCTGCTTTTGGTTCCGGCAGAAATTATGCTTCTTGGGTGGTGTTATGAA
Source organism: Bacillota bacterium (assembly GCA_029226935.1). Classification (GTDB taxonomy): domain Bacteria; phylum Bacillota; class Clostridia; order Lachnospirales; family Lachnospiraceae; genus Suilimivivens. The sequence continues at coordinate 31,536 of JAQXYZ010000072.1, forward strand.
AATTACTGTAAAGGACATTGGGGAGGAAAATATGTACCTTCTTATTACAAAGGAAAGCAGCAGTTAATCAGGCAGACGATACTGTTGGTCTGGATTGGAATGGTGATTTTGATTGGCTGTATATTGGAAAGTTATGTAAACCCAATTCTTGTCACAGACCTAATAAAAATTTTTTGAAAAATTTTTTACAAGATATAGTATTTACATAATTTGGCATTTGCGATATGTTGTATTTTAATGTAAAAAAGCTCTGAAAGGCGCATAAAACAGGCAAAAATGCATTTGATTTTCTCCGTTACACTGATTATAATGGTATCTAAACACAGCTTATGTAAACATAATTTTTTTGGGGAGAAATACTTTTGGAAATGGAAAGAGAGATTAATGCATTTATAGTTTATTTACATAATGTCAGGAAAACATCTGAAAATACAGAGCTTTCCTATCGCAGAGATCTGCTGAAAGTAAGAAACTATATGGAGGAGCAGGGGATTGAGGATGTAAAGAAGATTACCTCAACAAACTTAAATTCTTATGTGCTTTATCTGGAAAAAAATAAATTCTCAGCGGCTACGATATCCAGGAATATTGCATCGCTGAAGGCTTTTTATCATTATATGTATAAAGAGGGCATGGTAAAGGAGGACGCAGCTGAAACACTTCATGCTCCCAAGATTGAAAAGAAAATGCCTGAAATCCTCTCTACCGATGAGGTTATTAAGCTTTTAGAGCAGCCTTCGGGAGATTCACCTAAGGAAATCAGAGATAAGGCAATGCTGGAGCTTTTGTATGCGACAGGTATCAGAGTCACAGAACTGATTAATCTGAAGCTTTCAGATATTAATCTGCAGATGGGATATCTTGTTTGCAGGGATGCTGATAAGGAGAGAGTCATTCCTTTTGGAAACGAAGCCAAGAGTGCACTGATTCGTTATCTGGAGGGAACACGTGCGGGCATGATTGCAGACCAGAATTCAGAGTATTTGTTTGCAAATTGTTCAGGAAAGCCGATGAGCCGTCAGGGCTTTTGGAAGCTGATTAAGTTCTATGCGAAGAAGGCAGGGATTGTGGCAGACATTACGCCGCATACATTGCGACATTCTTTTGCGGCACATCTGGTAGAAAATGGTGCAGATCTTAGAAGCGTACAGGAGATGCTTGGGCATTCTGACATTTCAACGACACAGATTTATGCAAATATGAATCATAACCGGATACGGGAGGTATACGCGAAAGCGCATCCAAGACATTAAAAATATATGAATGGATTATAAAGTGTAAAAGGTCTGGCAAAACCAGACCTTTTAGTTTATTTCTTATTCATATTCGGCAATATCATAAATTAATTTTTCGGAAGCTTCCCATCCGAGGCAGGGGTCAGTAATGGATTTGCCATAGATACCCTCGCCAATCTTCTGGCATCCGCCTTCAATGTAGCTTTCAATCATAACACCTTTGACCAGCTTATGGATATCGGAATTCAGTTTGCGGCTGTGCATAACTTCTTTAACAATACGAATCTGCTGTTCAAACTGTTTATTGGAATTGCTGTGGTTGGTGTCAATGATGGTAGCAGGATTTTTTAAGTCTCTTTCATTGTAAAGTGTGAGAAGCAGATTCAAATCTTCATAATGGTAATTGGGAAGATTGCCACCGTGTTTGTTAGTAGCACCGCGAAGCACCGTATGAGCAAGCTCGTTCCCATTCGTCTCTACCTCCCATCCTCTATAAATAAAGGAATGGGGATGCTGAGAAGCATAAACAGAATTTAACATGACGGTTAAATTGCCGCTGGTAGGATTTTTCATTCCTGCAGGCACGTCAAACCCGCTGACAACGATTCTGTGCTGTTGATCCTCAACAGAACGGGCACCGATTGCAACATAGGACAAAATATCGGATACATAGCCCCAATTTTCAGGATAAAGCATTTCGTCAGCAGCAGTAAGACCGGATTCTGCAATTGCGCGTATATGCATTTTCCTCATAGCAATCAGACCGGCAAGAAAATCAGGTTTTTCTTCAGGATTAGGCTGATGGACAATCCCTTTATAGCCCTCGCCTGTTGTTCTGGGCTTATTGGTGTAAATTCTGGGAATTATGATCAGTTTATCCTTTACCTTCTCGCTGACCTTGGCAAGGCGTGTCACATAATCACATACAGCATCCTCATTGTCAGCAGAGCAGGGACCGATAATTACAAGAAACTTATTGCTTTTTCCGGTAATTACATCGCGGATTTCCTGATCTCTTTCAGCTTTTAATCTAACCAGTTCGGCTGGGACGGGAAATTGTTCTCTGATCTCATCCGGAGTAGGCAGTTTTTTAATAAACTTAAATGACATAATGATTTCCTCCTCAGTAGTTGACCGTGTTCATTATAATATACAAAAATTGGATACGCAAGGAAAAAACGCAATTAAATCAAGGCTTGACAAAAGAACATCAGGTGAATACAATTTGTTTATGGCAAAAGCCAAAGGTAATAAATTTAGGAGAGGAGAATTATTATGAAAAAAGCATTAGCACTTTTATTAACTGCTGTTTTGGCAGTTGGTGTACTTGCAGGATGTGGTTCTAAGACAGAAACAGCCGCAACTACAGAAGAAACAGAAACATCAGCAACATCAGAAGCAAAGGAAGCAAAGACATGGATCATTGCCACTGATACAGTGTTCAAACCCTTTGAATACACAAACGAAAAGAATGAGTTTGTAGGTATTGACGTTGACATTTTAGCTGCCGTTGCTGAGGATCAGGGATTTGATTATGAACTTCAGAGCCTTGGCTGGGATGCAGCTGTAGCAGCAGTTCAGGCAGGACAGGCAGACGGTCTGATTGCCGGTGCAACCATTAAGCAGGAACGTATTGATTCCGGATGGATTTTCTCTGAGGGATATTTCAATGCAACACAGACCTTTGTAGTGGCAAAGGACAGTGATATCAAATCCTTCGAGGACTTAAACGGAAAGAATGTTGCAGTAAAGAACGGTACAGCAGGTGCTGATTTTGCAAACAGCTTAAAGGAACAGTATGGATTTACTGTAACAGTATTTGAAGATTCACCCACTATGTATCAGGATGTTATTCTTGGTAACAGTGCAGCATGTGTAGAGGATACCCCTATTATGGCTGCTTCCATTAAGGAAGGCGGACTTGAACTTCAGATCCCCGACGGAATGGAAAGTGAAGGCGCTCCTTACGGATTTGCAATTATGGATACAGCAGATCAGGAACTCCTTGACATGTTCAATACAGGTCTTGCAAATATTAAGGCAAATGGAAAGTATGATGAAATCCTTGCAAAATATTTAGACTAATCATTGGAAAATAAAATTTCATAAAAATCTGGCATGAGGAATGAAGTTCATTCCTCATGTTTTTTTGTTGCCATCTCACTTAAGGATGTGCTGTTGCACCATTATCTGGTATTCTGTATTTTTTTCTAGGAAAATGACAAAAAGAATGGTATAATGCCATTATGTGAGCCAAAATCAGTATCGGCTATCTGATAAAAAGGAAAAGGAGTGAATGAAATAAATGGCAGCAATTGTTCAAGTGTATTGGAATATGCTTCTTTCAGCAATGGGGAAGACCCTGTTGCTTACGCTATTATCACTTATTTTTGCAATGATCATCGGTATGATCTTTGCATTAATGAATGTAGGAAAGAACAGAGCCTTTAATCTGATAGGAACAGTGTATGTGGATGCAGTAAGAGGTGTGCCGCTGATTGTTCTGGCATATTTTATCTATTTTGGTGTTCCGTCAGGAATTAAAATGCTTGGCATACAGGATTTCCGTCTGACAGCACTCCAGGCTGGTACCATTGCCTTGTCTATGAACTGTGGCGCCTATATGGCAGAAATAATCCGTGCAGGAATTGAAAGTGTGGATAAAGGGCAAATGGAAGCAAGCCGAAGCTTAGGACTTTCCTATTCTAAAAGCATGCGTCTCGTGGTGATTCCGCAGGCGATTCGCACAATGATTCCGTCAATCATCAATCAGTTCATCATTACGTTAAAGGATACTTCAATTTTATCTGTTATTGGTTTCCCGGAACTTACGAATATGGGAAAGACCATCAGCGGAAACACATTCAAACCATTGCAGGCATGGGCAATTGTAGGTGTCATGTACATGGTGGTAATCATTACGCTCAGTAAGGTTGCCAAGAGGATTGAGAGGAGGATTCAGCGTGGCAGATAATAAGATTATGGTTCATGTACAGAACCTGAAAAAGAGTTTCGGGAAACTGGAAGTCCTTAAAGATATCAGTGTTGACATTAGTGAAGGAGAGGTCGTGGTACTGCTTGGCCCTTCAGGAAGTGGAAAATCTACTTTCCTGAGATGTTTGAATCAGCTGGAAACTGCTACGGCAGGTCAGATTATCATTGATGGGCAGGATGTGACGGACAAGCAGGTAGATATCAATAAGGTGCGTGAGAATATTGGTATGGTGTTTCAGCACTTTAATCTCTTTGCACATAAGACGGTCATTGAAAATATTATGCTTGCACCTGTGGAACTAAAGAAGATGACGAAGGAAGAGGCAAAAGCAAAGGGAATGGAGCTTCTTAAGCGAGTGGGAATGGATGATAAAGCAGATGCATATCCGTCCCAGATTTCCGGAGGACAGAAACAGCGTGTTGCAATAGCGCGTGCACTTGCAATGAATCCCGATATTATGCTGTTTGATGAGCCGACTTCTGCGCTTGATCCGGAGATGGTGGGAGAAGTTCTTAATGTTATGAAGGAGCTTGCAAGAGGCGGTATGACGATGGTAGTGGTTACTCACGAAATCGGCTTTGCAAGAGAAGTGGCGGATCGTATTATTTTTATGGATGATGGTTACATTGTGGAGCAGGGAACCCCTGAGGAAGTAATTCTTAATCCCAAAGAACCAAGAACGATTGATTTCCTGAATAAAGTTCTGTAGGAGGGGCACATGAAGAGGATTATCACAATCAGCCGGGAATTTGGTGCAGCAGGTGGAACAATTGGCTATGCGCTTGCACAGAAGCTTGGTTATGAATATTTTGATAAGGAATTGATATTGAAGGCAGCGCGTGCTTCCCATATGGATCCTGAGAGTGTAATGCGCTGGGATGAAAAAGTTTCATTTAATTTTGGCTTTGCCCAGAGCCTGTTCGACTTTTATAATAAGCCTTTAAGTGAAAAACTGTATTTGGTGCAGGAAAAGGTTATCCGGGAAATTGGAGAAAAGGGAAACTGCGTAATTGTGGGGCGCAATGCCAACACGATACTGAAGGAATATGAAAATTCCCTTCACGTTTTTATTCATGCCAATCCTTATTGGCGCATGGAACATATGAAAGCGAAAATGCCGGATGCTTCCGCGGCGAAAATCAGTGAGGAAATGCATGCAATTGACAAGGCGAGAAAAAAGTATTGTGCATACTATACCAATACGGATTTTGGAGTAGCGGATTATTACGATATTTGTCTGGATTCTTCAAGCCTTGGAATAGATGCCTGCATCAATATTTTATATGAGCTTTCAAAATGAGAAGATAAAAGCATAGGAATTTAAAGGAGTAAATGTTATGGCACTAAGCAAAAAACCGGTTACGGGTATGAAGGATATTCTTCCTGAGGAAATGCAAATCCGTGATTATGTAATCAGCGTAATCAAGGAAACCTATGGGAAATTTGGGTTCACCTCTATTGAGACTCCCTGTGTTGAGAATATTGAAAATCTGAGTAATAAGCAGGGCGGAGAAAATGAAAAGCTGATTTTTAAAATTCTGAAAAGAGGAGAAAAACTGAATCTGGAAACGGCAGAAAGTGAAAAAGATCTGGTGGATGGAGGTCTGCGCTATGACCTTACAGTGCCGCTGGTACGCTTTTATTCCAATCATGCAAATGAACTTCCAAGTCCATTTAAGGCGCTTCAGATGGGAAATGTCTGGAGGGCGGACAGACCTCAGAGAGGACGTTATCGTCAGTTTATGCAGTGTGATATAGATATTCTGGGAGAACCGTCTAATCTTGCGGAAATTGAGCTGATTCTTGCAACTACCACAACCCTTGGAAAACTTGGATTTAAAAACTTTCAGATTAGAATTAATGAGAGAAGAATTTTAAAGGCAATGGCAGCTTACAGCGGTTTCCCGGAAGAAAGCTATGACAGCGTATTCATCACATTGGATAAGATGGATAAGATTGGGCTTTCAGGTGTGGAAGAAGAGCTTATAGAGAACGGATTTGAACAGGAGTGTGTGGATAAGTACCTTGCACTGTTTAAAGGAATGGAAGCTTCCGATAACGGCTTAGAGTATCTGGCAGGAGAACTTGGGGAGTTCCTTGAAGAAGAGGTTAAGGTCAGCCTTAATGAGATTATGGAAAGTGTGCGGGCAACCCAATGCTCAGATTTTGAATTAGTCTTTGACCCTACATTAGTGAGGGGAATGTCCTACTATACAGGAACCATTTTTGAAATTGCAATGCCGGAATTCGGCGGAAGTTGTGGCGGAGGCGGAAGGTATGACAAGATGGTTGGAAAGTTTACCGGAAATGATGTCCCCGCCTGCGGCTTTTCCATTGGGTTTGAAAGAATTATCCTGCTTTTGATGGAAAGTGGCTTCAAGGTACCCGCTCAACCTGATAAGGTGGCTTATCTGTTAGAAAAAGGACTTCCCGGTAATGAACTCTGTAAAGTAATTGCCAGAGCACAGGAAGCTCGCAAGGAAGGAAAGCAGGTTCTGGTGGTGCGGATGAATAAAAATAAAAAATTCCAGAAGGAACAGTTGACCAAGGAAGGCTATACGGAGTTTATGGAATTTTATAAAAATCCTCTAAAATAAGGAATCATATGATTAAAGTGTATTATGCGAAGATGTCTCCCTTCTTGGAGGAAGACATCTTCTTGTCTCATATTAACCAAATTGAAGAAAAGAGAAGGACAGGAATTGCGCGGCTGCAAAATCCACAGGCTAAAAGGAATTCTTTTTTTGCAGGCTGTCTGTTGCATGATGCCCTTTGCAAAGAATTGGGATTTCTGCCTGAAAATACAGCTTCATTCAGGATGATGTATGAAGAGAATGGAAAACCATACCTGAAAGACTATCCTGATTTGCATTTCAATCTGTCCCATTCGGGAGAGTATGTTTGCTGTGCATTATCGGATGCCCCAGTGGGGATAGATGTTCAGAAACTGACAGATGTTAAAGACGGAATTGCAAGACGTTTTTTTACAGCTCAGGATAATTTTATGCTGGCTGAAAGAAGAGGACATGAACAGGAAAAACTATTTTTCAGAATGTGGAGCATTAAGGAAAGTTATGTGAAGTTGACGGGAAGAGGGATAGGACAGGGACTTTCAGGATTTGAGATTGATTGGGAAAATTGCAGAATTATTGATAAAGACGCAGCAGCATTTTTTGTTGAACAGAGTATTTTGCCAGGCTATGCTTTGTGTGTCTGTTCATGGAAGAAAACAGAAAAGATAGAATGGCAGAGCATTTCTTTTGAATCATAAAGGCAGTATCTTCTTGTAAAATCTACGGATTTTAAAAAGGAGATACTGCCTTGTTTTGAGATTTTGAGCTGTTAAGCGGTATATTTCACAATTAGCTGGGTAAGGCTGTCGTGATTTAATTTAATCCACTCTTCATAAACAGTATTTTCAGAGGCAATCATTTGACCAAGCTCAACAAGGAAGGAAGGGATTTCGGAGGCAAGTATGGATTTTCCCATTTCTGAGATGACTTCATGCCCCTGTTTCTCACATCCACCTTCAAAAATTGCAAAGGCAGGCTTAGGACCGTCAGGAGTCTGTTTGATGCCTCCCCGAAAGCCCAATGAGCCAATCTGATGAGCACCACAGGAGGATGGACATCCGGAAATATGAATTTGAGGGAGAACGCCGTCGGCAAAATTTTCTTTTCGAACGGCTTCTATACAGCTTTTTAAAAGGGAATTAGAGTCACCGATGCCGACCTGACAGATGGTGGCGCCTACACAGGCAACTGATGTCTCGAACAGCGTCTTGGCACCATTTGCGGTAAGTGCAAGTACCTGTTCTGCTTCCTTCGCATTGCAGTTTACAACATAGAGTCCTTCGGTAGGAGTGAGCCTTATTTCAACAGAGTCCATAGGCTCAATCAGATGATAAAGGCGGGAAAGAAAAGAAGGGGTCAAATCACCGCCTGCAGGCTGGTAAAATACAGAAAATAAGCCTTCCTGTTTCTGGGGAACAATCCGCTTGTCGGAAATTTCTTCTCCGTTTCCTTTTTTGCTGATTTCGGAAGGAACAAGCGCAAGAAGCAATGAAGGATCGGAAAATGCCTCTTTTAATTTTTCGTGGTAGACCTTAACAAGACCGTCCTGGCCAAGAGATTCCTGTAAGAATCTGGTTCTTGCTTTTCCACGGTTTTCGTAATTTCCATAGGAAACAAAGGTATCCACCATGGCTTTGATATAATATAGAATCTGGCAGGGATCAATGGCCTTGGCAACACATACACCAAGAAGAGGCTTGATACCAAGACCGCCGGCAATATAAACATCAAAGGTTCCGTCAGGGTTGGCGGTAAATCCCATATCACGGAAGGTTGCATGAGGTTCATTTGCCGGTGAATTGGAAAAGCAGACCTTTAACTTGCGGGGAAACTTTACAGCCTTGATGAAGTTCATGAGATATTCGCCTGCAGCTTCTGCGTAGGGAAGTACATTGAAATATTCATTTTTCTGAAGACCGGATAAAGGGGATGCCATAACGTTGCGGGGAAAGTCTCCGCCGCCGCCTCTTGAAATCATGCCGGCTTTCCATGCATCTTCAATAATTTCACATAAATCAGCAGCTTCCAGATTATGCAGCTGAATAGATTGGCAGGTAGTTATTTTGATCTTGTCGATGTGATATTTTTCACAGCTTTGAACGATAAAGGCGAGACGGTCTTTTGTAAGTCTGCCGCCGGCCATACGAAGACGGAGCATATGCTTCTCTCCACCGCGTTGCGCGTAGCTTCCGAAGCCGCCGGAAAAGCCTTTGTATTCGGCGACGGAAATTTCTTTATTGTGAAATTTCATGGTCTTGTCCCTGAATTCATCCAGATCAGGGAGAAATTCGTTTAAATAATCTTTTGACATAATGAGCAAGTTCTCCTTTGCATAATGGGAAATTAAAATTTATATCAATACCTTAATTATATTATAATATTTTTTATAGAATTTCAAACTTTATAAAGTGTTTTACTTTTTGATAAAAGTGAGATAAAATATTTATTGGTACCTGTTTATATTACTAATTGGAAGATGAGGACAGAATATGGAAACAAAGGCTGTGAAAGAACTTCAAAGAAATAACAAAGTAGCAATGAAAGCACATTTTATCAGTGTTTTGGTGGTGTCAATTTTTTTGTTTTTACAGGTGACTGATGGAATGACAACGCTTGCCTATGCGGCAATCATGGCACTGATTGGACTGGCTCCGGTTGTAGCAGAACTGTTCTTTTGGAAAAAAAGTAAGGAAAACCATATGATTAAGCATTTGGTGGCAATTGGCTTTGCTGTCTTTTATACAATTTGTATGTTTACATCGACGAACAGTCTGGTATATGTTTTTGTCATTCCCATAATATTTGTAGTAACTGTTTATAATGACATTGCGTATCTTGTAAAAATCAATATCGGGACAATTTTGGAGAGTTTAATTGTAACCATAGTAGGTGCAAATACAGGTTTATTTGGATATCAGGGAAGGGATTCGGCAGTGATACAGGTAGTGATCATGATTATGGTAGGGTTTTATTCCATCACTACCGTGAGAACCTTAAAAGAAAATGCCGGTCAGAAGATAGAGGAAATCAGTATCTCGCAGAAAGAAACGGAGAATTTGCTGAAAGCAAATTCTGAATTATCAGAAAAACTGGTGGACGGGATCGAAAAAATCAATGTAAGAGTTGAAAAATTGAATGAGACCTCCAAAGTTACCAGACAGGCGATGAAAGAGCTTTCCGGGGGAGCGGTTGATACAGCGGAGCATGTGCAGAACCAGAGGGTGCATACAGAGACAATTCAGAATAATGTAGATCAGGTAGATGAAGTAACTGAACAGATTAACGAAAAAATGCAGCAAACTCTCAGTGCGCTGGAAGAGGGACGAAATAATGTGACCCTTCTTGTTGGAGAGGTTGAGGCATCTGTTTCAAATGGTGTTGAGGTCGGCTCTAAGTTGGAGGCGCTGGATCATTACATAGAGGAAATGAATACGATTATAGAGATGATTAGCGGTATTACTACGCAGACGAGTCTTTTGGCTTTAAATGCGAGCATTGAAGCCGCCAGAGCCGGAGAGGCAGGAAGAGGTTTTTCGGTGGTGGCTTCTGAAATTTCCGGAATGGCAACCAGAACGAAAGAAGCAACAGCAAATATTACAGAGCTGATTGACAATGTTTCCAAGGCAATACGGGAAGTTGTAACAGTAATTTCGGAAATGATTGCAGGGATTAATGATGAGAAAAAGAGTGTCCTAAGTGCTGCAGAAAGCTTTCAAACAATTCAGACCAATACATTGAACGTCCGCAGCAACATGGAAAGCCTTGAGAAGGCAGTTTGTGAATTAAAGGAATCCAATCGGATAATTGTGGATTCTGTTCAGACAATTTCTGCTATTTCCGAGGAAGTGTCAGCTCATGCAGATGAGACAATGAAATCAGAAGAGGATAATGAAATTCTGATTAATGATATTAGTAAAATTATGGGAGAATTGGTCGATTTGACCAAATAAATATTGAGAATAACAGTCAAATGGTGTAAACTTATAATATAAAATAACATGCATAAGAAGGAGAATGACATGCTTGTAACTTTAATTCCTTTATTTGATGAAAATATGAGCGTGCGTGCGTATTCATTGTTTGCGCAGAAGAAAAATTTGTTTTTAAATCCCAGCCTTCAGGGAACCGGACAGAATGATGGGGCAGCACAGATACCGGGCTTGGATATTATTCAAAGTGTGGGAATGGAAACACTTTCAGATGGAAAAGAGGTATTTGTAGCAGTCAATAATATTTCTCTTTTTTCAGATATTGATGCTCAGTGCCAGACTGCGCGTGAACGTATTGTTTTGCTTTTGGATAATACGATTTTACCTAAGGAAATTTACATTAATCGCTTAAAGGAACTGAAAAGGTTTGGTTTTAAGCTGGCAATCCGTAAGCTGGCGGTACAGAATTTTGAGGTTTACCGTGAGATCCTTCTTTTGATGGATTATATTCTGTTAGATCACAAAAAAATTGATATTACCAAGGCCAGAATTTATTTCTCAAAGGTTTATCCTAATATTAAGTTGTGCGCAGGGAATATTCAGACACAGGAAATTTTTGAAGGACTGAAGCAGGAAGGTGGATATGAACTCTATGAAGGAGAGTTCTACCGTGTTCCGGTAACCCGCGGAGAAACTGAAGTAACACCATTGAAGGTCAATTACATAGAGTTGCTTAATATGGTCAATGACAGTGATTTTGAATTGACTAAAGCGGCAGATATCATTGGTCGGGATACTGCACTTGTCATTTCCCTTCTGAAAATGGTAAACAGAATGTCCGTGAATTCTGAAATTACTTCTATCAGGCATGCGGCGGCAATGTTAGGACAGCGTGAACTGAAGAAATGGATTAACACTGCGGTAGCAAATAAGCTATATGCAGATAAACCCAATGAGGTAACCAGAGTATCCTTGCTTCGTGCTAAATTTGCAGAAAATCTTGCACCCATCTTTGAAATGAAAATGCAGGAATCAGAACTTTTCCTGATGGGACTGTTTTCCGTATTGGATTTAATTTTGAATAAACCCATGGAAGAAGCACTTAAAATGGTTAAGGTATCCAAAGAAATCAGTGATGCATTGATTGAGCAAAAGGGAAGCCTTGCGCCGGTTCTTGATTTTGTAATCCAGTATGAAAAGGCAAACTGGCAGGAGATTTCAAGACTGATGATTTTAAATGAGATTAATATGGATCAGGTCTATGATGCATATGTTGATTCATTGAAATGGTATAAAGAGTTATTTACAGAATAAGAACAGGGGACTGATTAGCAGTCCCCTGTTGTTTTTATAGCAATTCCATTTACTTCTACATGATCATTGATTTCAATGACCAGACAGCGTTTTCCCTCTAAAGTCATAGTGTTTACGAGATCGGCCCTGTCGGGATTGACCTTTACCACCACATCAGGAGTTTTCACTTCAAAGGTTCTGGTATTGGCAACATTGTCTACCATGAGAGAAGTGTGCTCTCCGGCAGCGGTATCATAGAGCTTGTCGAAATCGTTTAGTTTTTCCTCCTGCACACCGCTTTTTTCAAACAGATTTTTGACCTGATGCTTATCCAGCATAAGGGGCTCGGGAATTTCCTTGTGCTCCTCAATCATTTCGGTAAGATTTTCGTGAATGTTTTTGACAATCTCATAATCGGCTTCTTCTCCAAGGGTTTCCTCTATTAATGTCTGAAAGGTTTCCTTTTGACTGCCGGCAGATAAAGGCAGAACCGCACCTAATATGCCGTCTACAAATTCCGAATGTGCTTCCTCAGGATTTTTGGAATAGTAGAGGGTACTGTGTATGTCTGTGCATCTGTCATTGAAGCTGGGAAATAAAAAACCGGTTTCAGGCATTTCTACAATCCAGTCGCGAACCCGGTTATGGAATTCATTGACTTCTGCGTTATAGCTAAGTCCCGGCTTAGAAAGATTTACAGGACAGATACAGCAGAGGATATATTCAAATACAGTGTCGGAAGCATCATCCATGGTCAGTCCGTCAAGCGTCTTTCCGGGTACATCGTAAGCATCGTGAATCAGGAGGATTAAGTAATTGCCTACATATTCATAGGAATTGATTACTTTATCATAAAATTCCTCCAGCAGGGCATCATCCTTTAATTTACTGTCCCGAAGGCGTAAGAGAAATTCCTGTGTCCCGCCGGCTTCTTCACTGGAAAGGGGAAATTCTAAGTTTAACATATTTTTCCCAATTGTACCGGAAAGAGTTTTTCTTAAAAGTTCAAAATACTTAAAAATTTCCTCTTCCGGAAGAGAAAGAAAAGCTTCTTTAAATTGTGTTTTTTTATTCTTTTCTCCATCTACATAACATCCGCAGATGCGTGTAATAGAACAGTTGCTGGGAGTATAGAGTCTTTTTATTTCATTGATTTCCTGTTTAATCATTGCTGTTTTCCCTCATTTCGTAATTCAGGCGGTTTCCTGTGCTTCGTCTAACTGTTTATTCAGATTCTTCTGGGCGGTAGAGAGCATCAACTTAATTCTGTTAAGCTGATTAACCTCGCTGGCACCGGGGTCATAGTCAATGGCAACAATATTGCTTAAAGGATACTGCCTGCGCAGTTCCTTGATTACACCCTTCCCTACGACATGGTTTGGAAGACAGGCAAAGGGCTGTGTACATACAATGTTATTGACACCCCCATGAATTAATTCAACCATTTCTCCGGTGAGGAACCAGCCTTCTCCGGTCTGATTTCCAATAGAAACAATAGATTTTGCGTTTTCTACTGTCTCATAGATACTGGTAGCCGGAGTAAAATGTTTGCTCTTTGCAAGTGCCTTGGAAGCACTTCCTCGTAAAAATTCAAGAGCATTAATTCCGAGCCTTGAGATCATTGCAGTCTTTTTGCTTGTACCCAGTTCCTGTGCCTTATAAATCTGATTGTAGAAGCAATAGAGCATAAAGTCCAAAAGATCAGGAACCACAGCTTCAGCACCTTCAGATTCAAGAAGTTCTACCAGATGATTATTTGCGGCAGGAGCAAATTTGACCAGAATTTCCCCTACAATACCTACACGGGGCTTTATTTCATCCGTAATAGGAATTGCATCAAATTCCTCTACAATCTGCCGACACATTTTCTGGAAAGTAAAGAAATTCATGTGCTTTGCAGATACGAAGTCCTGACATCTTTTCAGCCATTTTTGGTGTAGTGCATCCACGCTTCCTTTTTCCTTCTCATAAGGGCGCATTCGGTAAACACAGCGCATAAAGATATCTCCAAATACAGCACCGTAGGCAGCACGCATCAAAAGCTCAAGGTTTAAGTGAAAGCCGGGATTTGTCTCTATGCCGCCAAGATTTAAAGAAATTACAGGAATTTGCGGCATCCCTGCCTTCTCAAGGGCTCGACGTATGAAACCAACGTAGTTGGTTGCACGGCATCCACCGCCGGTCTGGGTCATAATGACAGCTACTTTATTTAAATCATATTTTCCCGAAAGCAGGGCATCCATAATTTGTCCCACCACCATAAGAGAAGGGTAGCAGGCATCGTTATTTACAAATTTTAGTCCTACATCAACAGCGTGTCTGTTGTCATTGGAAAGAACCTCAAAGTGATATCCACAAGCATTAAAAGCGGGTTCTAAAATATCGAAATGAATGGGTGACATCTGAGGACACAAAATCGTATAGTCTTTGCGCATTTCCTCTGTAAACTGTACTTTGTTAATGGCAGAGGAACGGATCGTGCGCTGATTATTCTGCTTTTCTTTCACTCTGATTGCAGACAGCAGGGAACGAATTCTAATCCGCGCAGCGCCAAGATTATTTACTTCATCAATTTTCAGACAGGTATAAATCTTGTCTGAGCCTGTCAGAATATCATTTACCTGATCTGTGGTAACGGCATCCAGACCACATCCAAAGGAGTTTAACTGAATCAAATCCAGGTTATCAACTGTTTTCACATAGCTTGCAGCAGCATAAAGCCTGGAATGGTACATCCACTGGTCAGATACAATCAGAGGTCGTTCCGGTTTGGCAAGGTGGGAAATCGAATCCTCTGTAAGCACTGCAATATCGTATGAGGTAATCAGTTCAGGAATGCCATGATTAATTTCAGGATCAATGTGGTAGGGACGTCCTGCAAGGACGATTCCGCGTTTGCCGGTTTCTTTTAAGTAAGAAAGAACTTCCTCGCCCTTTTTCTGCATGTCCTTTCGAGCATTGGCAAGTTCATCCCAGGCAAGGCGGGAAGCTTCCATTACTTCCTCAACAGGGAGTTCCTTAAACTCCTTGGTAAGGGCTTCTGTTACAGTCTTCAAATTACTGAAAGCCATAAAAGGATTGCGGAGAATCACTTCCCCTCTGCCAATTTCCTCTACATTGTTCTTGATATTTTCGGAGTAGGAGGTAACAATGGGGCAGTTATAATGGTTATTTGCCTCTTCAAATTCATTGCGCTCGTAAAACAGGGCCGGATAGAAGATAAAGTCCACCTTCTGATTGATCAGCCAGCTTACATGTCCATGCGCCAGCTTAGCAGGATAGCACTCTGATTCGCTGGGGATGGATTCGATACCCAGCTCATAGATTTTGCGATTGGAAAGCGGGGAGAGCACTACCCGATATCCGAGCTTGGTAAAGAAAGTAGCCCAAAAAGGATAATTTTCGTACATATTAAGCACCCGGGGAATTCCTACTGTTCCACGGAAAGCCTCATCAGCGGCAAGAGGTTCATAGCCGAAGATGCGTTTTAATTTATAATCAAATAAATTGGGAACACCGTTTTCATTTTTCTGTTTCCCCAGCCCCCGCTCACAGCGGTTGCCGGAAATGTACTGACGACCGCCGGAGAATTTGTTGATGGTCAGACGGCAGTTGTTGGTACAGCCCTTGCACTTTGCCATGCTGGTCTCAAATTGAAGTGCATTAATCTTCTCAAAAGAAAGCATGGAAGTCTCATAGCCTTCGCTATAGCGTTCACGGGCAATTAAGGCAGCGCCGAAGGCACCCATAATACCAGCAATATCGGGGCGGATGGCTTCACATCCGGCAATTTTTTCGAAGCTTCTAAGAACGGCATCATTGTAAAAGGTTCCGCCCTGCACTACAATATTTCTTCCAAGTGCAGAAGCATCTGACACCTTGATTACTTTAAAAAGGGCATTCTTGATGACAGAGTAAGCGAGCCCTGCCGAAATATCAGGCACGGAAGCGCCTTCTTTCTGGGCCTGTTTTACTTTGGAATTCATAAATACGGTGCATCTGGTTCCAAGATCAATTGGATGCTCCGCAAAAAGTGCAGCGTGGGCAAAGTCTTCCACACTGTAATTTAAGGATTTGGCAAAGGTTTCAATGAAGGAGCCGCAACCGGATGAGCATGCTTCGTTTAATTGCACACTGTCTACGGTTTGATTTTTGATTTTAATGCATTTCATGTCCTGCCCGCCGATGTCAAGGATACAATCCACTTTGGGATTAAAGAACGCAGCAGCATAGTAGTGGGCAACGGTTTCCACTTCTCCGTCATCTAAGAGGAAAGCGGCTTTCATTAGCGCTTCACCATAGCCGGTAGAGCAGGAGCGGACAATGGTCACATCCTCCGGCAGCTTTGAGTAGATGTCCTTAATAGCACGAATGGCAGTTTTTAAGGGACTACCGTCATTGCTGCTGTAGAAGGAATATAGGAGAGAGCCGTCTTCACCGACAAGAGCAACCTTGGTAGTAGTGCTTCCGGCATCGATTCCCAGAAAACAGTTGCCACGGTAGGAGGAAAGCTCGCCGGTATGTACACGATGTTTGGAGTGGCGGGTCTTAAAGCTTTCATATTCTGAAGTGGTTGCAAATAAAGGCTCCATACGTTCCACTTCAAATTCCATTTTAATATTGCCGGACAGCTTTGAAACCATTTCCTCCATGGTATAGGAAACCTCTTCTTTGGCATTTAGGGCAGAACCGATTGCCGCAAAGAGATGGGAATAATCTGTTTCGATGATATGCTCATCATCCAGCTTTAAGGTGCGGATAAATGCCGCTTTGAGTTCGGAAAGAAAATGCAGAGGACCTCCTAAAAAGGCAACGTGTCCACGAATCGGCTTTCCGCAGGCAAGACCGCTGATGGTCTGGTTGACCACTGCCTGAAAGATAGATGCGGACAAATCCTCCTTGGTTGCCCCATCATTTATGAGGGGTTGTATATCAGATTTTGCAAAGACACCGCATCTTGCTGCAATGGTATATAGAGAATGATAATTTTTGGCATACTCATTTAAACCGGATGCATCGGTTTGAAGCAGGGAGGCCATCTGGTCAATGAAGGAGCCTGTACCTCCGGCGCAGATGCCGTTCATACGCTGCTCCACATTTCCACCCTCAAAATAGATGATTTTCGCATCCTCGCCGCCTAACTCGATAGCAACATCTGTTTTGGGTGCAAGTTCTTTTAATGCAGTTGCAACGGAAATAACCTCCTGAACAAAAGGAACCTGTAAATGATTAGCCAGAGTAAGCCCGCCTGACCCGGTAATTACAGGGTGAAGAAGGATATTTCCAAGTTTTCCGTATGCTTCATTTAAGAGGTCAAAAAGAGTCTCCCGGATATTGGCAAAATGCCGTTTGTAGTCAGAAAAAAGGATTTTGTGAGCATCATCTAAAATAGCAATTTTGACAGTGGTAGAACCAATGTCAATGCCAAGAGTATAATGTTCAGCGTTCATAAATTACCGCCTTTCTTTGCATCTGATTTTATTTAAAAGCGCATGTGTTTGTTCTTATTTATAATGTCATCGATATATTTTGACATGCCTTGTTATTATACGACACTGATTTACAAATGGCAAGGCAGGAAAATAAACATTTCATAAAGAAAAAATTGCCAATTCCTAAAAAAATTCGGGCTTTATTTACAATTGAGAATGGGAATGTTAGAATATATGATGGTTCATACAAGGTAATGAATAAACCTTAAAAGGAGAAGTGAAATGATGAAATCCCCAAGCAACTTTGAAAAGAGATTTGGTAAATATGCCATTAGAAATTTATCTCTGGTACTGATTGTCTGTTATGCATGCGGTTATGTTTTGCAGATGCTGTTCCCCAGTGTGCTTTCATATCTTTATTTGAATCCATACGAAATTATTTTTCATGGGCAGATATGGAGGCTGGTAACATGGCTGATTGTTCCACCTTCAAGCTTTGACTTTTTTACGCTCCTGATGTTGTACTTTTATTATTCATTGGGAACAACCTTAGAGCGGACATGGGGAACCTACAGATATAATGTATATATTTTTTCGGGTGTTCTGTTTACGATATTAGGTGCGTTTTTGTTGTTTGGATATACTCTGTTATTTCAGGGAGAGACAGGCATGGCATTATGGGGAACCTATCAGGGATATTCGCCGCTTGCTTCCATGTTTAGCACCTATTATGTAAATATGTCCATTTTCCTTGCTTTTGCGGCAACTTATCCCAATATGCAGGTGCTTTTGTTCTTTTTCATTCCCATCAAAATCAAGATAATGGGAATTATTTATGGGGTGCTTCTGGTGTTCCAGTTCATCGCAGGAGGCATTGCAACCAAATTTGTGATTGGGGCATCACTGATGAACTTTATTATATTTTTCTTTACCAGCAGAAGTACATTTCATTTGTCACCAAAGCAGGTAAAACGCAGACAGGACTTTAAGAGAGACGTAAAGAAGACTGCTAAGATTACAAGGCATAAGTGTGCAATCTGCGGAAGGACGGAGGAAACCAACCCAGAATTGGAATTCCGGTTCTGTTCTAAATGTGATGGTAACTATGAATATTGTCAGGATCATCTTTTTACACATACGCATGTAAAGCGTAAATAACGAATGTTTCAAAATGGAGGAAAATCATGGGAGCCAGTCAGGAAATTTTATTTGCACAGACCCTTGAGAAAGTCAGAAAACTTGCAAAAGAACAGCAGAACTGTATTTCGGAGGAGCAGGTAAAGGAAGCCTTTGCACAACTGAATTTGTCGGAAGAACAGCTTCAGATGGTGTTTGATTATCTGAAAGCCCATAAGGTAGGAATTGGAGAACCGGTAGACTTAGATGAATACCTTTCAGAGGAGGAGATTGATTATCTGGAAGAGTATAAAAAGGAATTAGCACTACTTGAAACCGTCAGTGAAGGCGAAAAGGAGGCTGTTATCCTGTCAGCCATGGCAGGAGAGAAGGATGCACAAAAAAGGCTGATTCATCTGTATCTTCCGCAGGTTTTGGAAATTTCCAAGCTCTATTCAGGACAAGGTGTTTTCATAGAGGATTTAATCGGAGAAGGGAATGTAGCGCTTTCGCTGGGAGTGACCATGCTGGGATGCTTAGAGCATGCAAAGGAAGCGGAAGGAATGCTGATGAAAATGGTTATGGATGCCATGGAAAGCATTATTGATGAAAATATGCAGGAAACAGACAAGGACAGGAAGGTTTTGGAGCGGGTAAATAAGGTGGCTGATAAGGCAAGAGAACTGGCAGAAGAACTGCACAGAAAGGTGACGGTGGAGGAACTTGCCGAGGAAACAGGTATCTCCCAAAAGGCCATACAGGATGCTATGCGTATGAGCGGATTTGCCATAGAAGATATAGCGGGATAGATGTCAGAAAGGATATTTATTTCATGAAGATAAAAGAAAATGTCACACAATATGAAGATTTCAAATATGTGCTTCAAGATTCAGGAAGCATTTATCTGGGAGCTAAATTTACCTATGAAGAGCTGCTTGGCAATGAAATGGTGCCTTTTAAGCTGAAGGCAATTCTGACTCATTACATAATGAAGGAGGCTTCCGCTGATACCACTCTTGAAAGTCAGTTTTATTATCTCGAAGAGAATACTTTCCTGTTTGAAACCTTTAAACAGCTGAAAATCAGAGTAAAGGTACAGTGTCAGACAGAAAAGAAAAGCCTGTTCGGGAAAACAAGAATGGAGTATAAGGAAAAGGTTCTTACCTTGCAGGAATTGGCAGAAATGAACCTTGCAAGAAAGAAGGCGTCGGGACTGCTTATAAGGGAAATTATCGTGTCTAAGCTTGGTATGATGACTTTCAGCGTATAAATTAAACGGTGGCAGGGATACTAAAAATATTAACAATGAAAAGACAAATTTATGATGAGAAAGGGACAGACTCATGAAACAGCAGATTGAAGACATGAAAGCTTATCAAGTCATTAATAAGAGGAAGATCAGCGATTTGAATTCCGATGGGTATATATTAAAGCACAGGAAAACAGGGGCGGTAATTACGCTCCTTTTAAATGACGATGAAAATAAAGTATTCTACATCGGTTTTCGCACACCGCCTAAGGACAGCACCGGTGTGGCACATATTCTGGAGCATTCAGTGCTTTGCGGCTCTAAGAATTTTCCGGTCAAAGACCCTTTTATTGAACTGGCAAAGGGATCATTAAATACTTTTTTGAATGCAATGACCTATCCTGACAAGACGGTTTACCCGGTGGCAAGCTGCAATGATAAGGATTTTAAAAATCTGGTTCATGTTTATCTAGATGCAGTTTTCTATCCCAATATTTATAAAGAAGAAAAGATTTTCAGACAAGAAGGCTGGCACTATGAGATGGAAAGCGTGGAAGATGAGCTTACCATTAATGGTGTTGTCTACAATGAAATGAAGGGTGCATTTTCTTCCCCGGATGATGTGGTGGAACGGGAAATCATGAACTCTCTTTATCCTGATATTACCTATGGACTGGAATCGGGAGGAGATCCAGAGGTGATTCCGGAACTGACGTATGCGGAGTTTCTTGCCTTTCATCAAAAGTATTATCATCCTTCCAACAGCTATATTTATTTGTATGGAAATCTGGATGCTGTGGAATATTTGGACTTTATTGACAAAGATTATCTGTCTGATTTTGATTTCCTTAAAGTGGATTCTGAAGTTGAAAAACAGGAGGCTTTTACAGAACCCAGGGAGATAAAAAAAGAGTATTCCATCATGGAGGATGAGTCCATGGAGGAAAACACTTATCTTACTTATAATGTTTCCATGGGGTCTTGCCTTGACAGGAAGCTTTATATTGCAATGGATGTACTTGATTATGTTCTCTGTTCTGCACCGGGCGCACCAATAAAGCAGGCACTGATCGATAAGGGAATAGGGAAGGATGTATACAGTACGCTGGAAGGCGGAATTCTGCAGCCTTATTTTGCGATAATTTCCAAGAATGCAGAAATTGATCAGAAAGAAGAGTTTGTTGCTATCATTGAAGAAGTTCTTGACGGGCTTGTCAGAGATGGGTTGGACCAGAAAGCGCTTGCAGCAGCTTTAAATTATTTTGAGTTTAAATACAGAGAGGCGGATTTCGGGTCTTATCCAAGAGGGCTGATGCTGGGCTTGCAGGCGCTTGACAGCTGGCTTTATGATAAAAATGAGCCTTTTATGCATATTGAGGCGAACCAGACCTTTGCAGAATTGAAGAGAAATATTGGAACAGGGTATTTCGAGGAATTAATCCGTACCTATATTTTGGAGAATACCCATAAGACAATTTTAACGTTCAAGCCGGTTCAGGGGCTGACTACCAGAAAGGATCAGGAGCTTTGTGAGAAGCTTAAAGTATATAAGGACAGCTTATCACAGGAGGAAAAACAGGAGATTGTGGCAAATACCCATGCTCTGCATGCTTATCAGGAAGAACCAAGCCCTAAGGAAGCTCTTGAGACAATCCCATTACTTTCAAGGGAGGATATCAGGAAGGAAGCTGCTGCATATATTAATGAAGTACGTATGGCAGAGGATACGACGATTCTCTTCCATAATATTTTTACCAATGGAATTGGATATTTAAATCTGGTATTTGATCTAAAGCAGGTACCGGAAAGGCTTCTGCCATATGTTGGAGTTTTAAAATCCGTCTTGATGATGGTGGATACGGAGCATTTCAGTTATAGTGAGCTATTTAATGAAATCAATATCCATACCGGCGGAATCAGAGCGGTAGTCAATACCTATACGAATGCAGATAACATGAAGGAATATAAGATGACACTGGAAATCCGTTCCAAGTCGCTTTATGAGAACAGGGATAAAGCACTTGAACTGATGAAGGAAATCATTCTGACTTCCCAATATGATGATAGCAAGCGCCTTTCAGAAATTATTGCGGAAGAAAAATCCAGAATGCAGGCAACTATGAGCAGCTCGGGACATATGCTGGCACTGGTGAGAACACTTTCTTATTTTTCACCTACGGCTGCAGCCTCAGAGCAGATCAGCGGAATACCCCAGTATCGTCTGCTTGAGGAACTGGATCAAAATTTCGAAGACAGAAAAGAGGAATTGATTAAGAACTTAAAGGAACTGTCAAGGTGTATTTTCAGACCGGAAAATTTGTTGGTGGATTACACGGCTACGCAGGAAGGATATGAGGGACTGGAAAAGGCTGTTGCCGGGTTCAAAAAGGAGCTGTTTACTGTAGAAGTAAGCGGAAAGGGCTCTTGTCCTAAACCGAAAAAAAAGAATGAAGCATTTATGACTGCGGGGCAGGTACAGTATGTATGCAGAGCTGGCAATTTCATGGACAAAGGACTGACCTATACCGGAGCCCTCAAGGTACTGAAGGTAATGATGGGCTATGATTACCTCTGGAACAATGTCAGGGTAAAGGGAGGTGCATATGGATGTATGTGCAACTTCTACAAAAATGGTGATGCTTATTTTGTATCATACAGAGACCCTAATTTAAGCAAAACCATTGATATTTATGAAAAGGCAGCGGAATACATCAAAAATGCAGAATTGGATGAACGAACCATTACCCAGTTTATTATTGGAGCCATTAGTGAACTTGATACACCGATGACACCTGCTACGAGAGGAATTTATTCTCTGGGTGGATATCTGACGGGGCTGTCCATGGAACGGGTACAGAAGGAGCGGGATGAGCTGCTGGCAACCACCGCAAGCGACCTGCACGGGCTTGCCGGATATGTACAGGCATTTATGGAAGCAGACTGCCTGTGCGTAGTGGGCAATGGCGAAAAGATTAAAGAGAACAAAGAATTATTTATGAGTGTGGATCAATTATTTCACTAAATAAGACGGAGGAAGCATTATGAAAAGGAGAAGGCTGAGATTAAAGGGGATAGTTACGATTATAATGATGGGGCTGCTGGCAACGGGCTGCGGCTCTGCGGGCAAGGAATTTGCCGCAGAGACAGCGGCAGCGGACGCAGGCGGAACCTACGTTTCTGACAATATTTATGAATATAATAGCACAATGGAATTTGCGAAAAGTTCCGAAACAGAGGAAATGGCCTATGAGGAAGACAGTTCCGTGCAGACACCGGAGGTTCAGAACACGCAGAGAAAGCTGATCAGAAATGTTAATCTCGAGGTGGAGACGGAAACCTTTGACGAACTGCTTAGTACAGTGAGCGCAAAGATAACCGGACTTGGCGGATACATAGAAGAAAGCTATACCTATAACGGAAGCAGCTACTATGGAAGAAGCGGTAGAAATGCCAGCATGACGGTCAGGATTCCGGCGGATAAGCTGGACGCTTTTCTGTCAGAGGTAGGAGAAGTATCCAATGTGATCAGCCGCAATGAAAGTGTGACAGACGTTACTTTGCAGTATGTGGATATGGAAAGCCATAAGAAGGTTCTGCTGGCTGAGCAGGAGCGCCTTTTGGAGCTTCTTGAAAAGGCAGAGACCATTGAGGATATCATTACTATAGAAAGCCGTCTTTCCGATGTACGATATCAGATTGAAAGTATGGAATCACAGCTGCGCACAATGGATAATCAAGTCTCTTACAGTACGGTATATCTGTCCATTAATGAGGTGGCAAGGCTGACTCCAGTAGAAGAACAGAGTGTATGGCAAAAAATTACTACAGGCTTTGCAGACAGTCTGATTAACGTAGGAACCGGAATTGTAGATTTTGCAATTGGATTTGTAATCAATCTGCCCTATCTGGTAGTATGGGCGGCAGTAATTGCAGTGTTGATTATTATTGTTCGTTTGATAATCAGGAAGAAAAGGCAGAAGAAACAAAAAAAAGAGGAAAAAATAAAGGAAGAAGAGAAAAAAAAGGGAGAAGATGATGAACAACCAGTATAAATCCGGTTTTGCGGCACTGATCGGGAGACCAAACGTAGGAAAATCCACATTGATGAACTGTCTGATTGGTCAGAAGATTGCAATTACATCCCATAAGCCGCAGACAACAAGAAACCGTATTCAGACGGTCTATACTTCCGAAGAAGGACAGATTGTCTTTGTGGACACACCGGGAATTCATAAAGCCAAAAACCGTCTGGGTGATTATATGGTAAATGTAGCAGAGCGGAGTCTGAAGGAGGTAGATGTTATCCTTTGGCTGGTAGAGCCCACCAACTATATTGGCGCAGGAGAACAGCATATCATTGAACAGCTTCGCAAGGTCAATGTCCCGGTTATTCTGGTGATCAATAAAATTGATACTGTAAAGAAGGAAGAACTGCTTGGCTTTATTGATACCTATCGCAAGGAGATGGATTTTGCGGAGATCGTTCCCGTATCGGCGCTTAAAAAAGAAAATACAGAGGAATTGATCAAATGTATTATGCAGTATCTCCCATATGGACCTGCTTTTTATGACGAGGACACCATTACAGATCAGCCTCAAAGGCAGATTGTGGCAGAACTGATCAGGGAAAAGGCATTGAGGTGTCTGGATGAGGAAATTCCCCACGGAATTGCTGTTACCATTGAGAAGATGAAATGGCGTGGCAATCTGGTGGACATTGAAGCAACCATTATTTGTGAGAGAGATTCCCATAAGGGCATTATCATAGGGAAGCAGGGAGCAATGTTGAAAAAGATCGGAACAAGTGCCAGAAGGGATATTGAAGATCTTCTGGAAAGCAAGGTGAATCTTCAGCTTTGGGTCAAGGTAAAGAAGGACTGGCGGGACAGTGATTTCCTCATCAAAAATTTCGGATACAATCCGAAGGATTGCGAATAGAAAAGACAAAAAAGTAAACCCTAATATCATACTTTTTGATATTAGGGGGCACAAGATGAGAACAATAAATTACTGGGAACAATTTTTATGTACAGGTAAGATTGAAGATTATCTGACCTATCGAAAAGGGAAGCAGACAGGTCAGGAAGAGGATGAGGGAGCCGGGGAAGGTGCAGGAGCAGATTGGCGTTACAGGGATGATTTTAAAGGCAGAACCAGTCGGGGAATATGACAGACGAGTGGTAATACTGACAAGGGAGAGGGGGAAGATTGCAGCTTTTGCAAGAGGTGCCAGAAAACAGGGCAGCAGGCTGCTTGCTTCCACCAATCCCTTTTGCTTTGGTCAGTTCCGGCTATACGAAGGGCGCACAGCATACAGCATTGCGGAGGCTGTGATCAGCAATTATTTTGAGGGATTGTTGGAAAGCTTTGAGGAGACCTGTTATGGTACGTATTTCCTTGAGGTAATGGATTATTACACAAGAGAAAATAATGACGAGAAGGAAATGCTCAAGCTTCTCTATCAGTCCCTGCGGGCATTGCAGCATCAGGGGCTGCCTGATGCATTGGTCAGATACATATTTGAGATTAAAGCGCTGGCAATCAACGGTGAATATCCGGGAATTCCCAAGGGAGAACATCCGTATCTTGTTTCGACGGAATATGCGGTAAATTATATTGTGAATTCTACTGTAGAGAAACTGTATACGTTTAATGTTACCGAACCGGTGTTGGAAGAGCTTTCACAGATTGCGGCTGTCTTTCGAAAGCGTTTTATTGACCGTAAAATGAAAAGCCTCGAAATCCTGCATCAGATAAATTCGGATATAGAATAATGAGCACTGTACAATAATTAAAATTCCATGTTGAAAAACAGGGGTAAGTCATATATAATGGATGGGGTAAATTGAAGGAAACAGGGGAATGGAATGAAACGCAATTTAAAATTTGGATTTAAAATTGGGGCAAGTGCGTTGGTCATTGCGTGTATGCTTGGCGTTACTGCCTGTAGCAGTAGCGGAAATGATGAAAATGCGACCTGCATTTTGCTTACCAGGGACGGAAAGATACAATCAAGCATTGTAGAAAGCTTTGAGCAAAGCTATTATGATAAGGAAGAATTGCAGCAGACCATTCTTTCAGAAGCGGCTACTTACAATAGAAGTGCGGGAAACGGAAATATTACCGTGGAAAAGGTAGAGGTTAAAAATGGTACTGCCAGAGTTCAGATGACTTATGCAGAGCCTGAAGATTATGCCGCCTTCAATCAAACAGACTTTTTTGTGGGAACTGCTGATGAAGCACAGGCAGACGGATATGATTTGAATGTAGTTTTAAGCAGTGTAAAGAATTCCAGCGAAACAGTGGGAAAGGCAGACATCCTTGGGATGAAGGATGTAAAGCTTCTGATTACAGATATAAATGATGCGGTAACATTGAATGGCAGGGTAGTGTATGTCAGTGAAAACGTGACAGTATCAGAAAATGCCAAAACAATACAGCGCACACCGGACAGTGAAAAGAAGGCGTATGTTATTTTTAAATAATTTTTATTAAAATTTATATATAAAACAAGAACGAAAGGTATGTGTATTATGGAAAAGACAATGGAAAAAATCGTTGCTTTGGCGAAGGCAAGAGGGTTTGTATATCCCGGCTCTGAGATTTATGGAGGTCTTGCCAACACCTGGGATTACGGTAACTTAGGCGTGGAGTTAAAGAACAATGTCAAAAAGGCATGGTGGCAGAAATTTATCATGGAAAATCCCTATAATGTGGGTGTTGACTGTGCGATTCTTATGAATCCCCAGACATGGGTGGCTTCAGGACATCTTGGAAGCTTTTCCGATCCGCTGATGGATTGTAAGGAGTGTCATGAGCGTTTTCGTGCAGATAAGATTATTGAAGATTTTGCATCAGAAAACAATATTACACTGGATGGCTCCGTAGATGGATGGAGTCAGGAAAAGATGAAAAATTTCATTGAAGAACATAACATCCCATGCCCTTCCTGCGGTAAACATAATTTTACAGATATCAGGCAGTTCAATCTGATGTTCAAAACATTTCAGGGTGTTACAGAGGATGCCAAGAATACCGTTTATTTAAGACCGGAAACTGCACAGGGAATTTTTGTGAACTTTAAGAATGTACAGAGAACCTCTCGCAAGAAAATTCCTTTCGGAATCGGTCAGATTGGTAAGTCTTTCCGTAATGAGATTACCCCTGGAAACTTTACCTTCCGAACCAGAGAATTTGAGCAGATGGAGCTGGAATTCTTCTGTGAGCCGGATACTGACCTTGAATGGTTTGCATACTGGAAGCAGTTCTGTATTGACTGGCTCAAGAGTCTGGGCATGAAGGAAGAAGAGATGCGTGTCCGTGATCATGACAAGGAAGAATTGTCCTTCTATTCTAAGGCTACAACAGATATAGAATTCTTGTTCCCCTTCGGATGGGGTGAGCTCTGGGGTATTGCAGACAGAACCGATTATGACCTGACACAGCATCAGAACACCTCCGGAGAGGATTTGAGCTATTTTGATGACCAGAAGAACTGGAGATATGTTCCTTATGTAATCGAGCCGTCCCTTGGTGCAGACCGTGTGGTACTTGCATTCCTTTGTGCCGCTTATGATGAAGAAGAAATTGGAGAGGGAGATGTGCGTACTGTGCTTCATTTCCATCCAGCACTTGCACCTGTCAAGATTGGTGTGCTTCCTCTTTCTAAGAAACTGAACGAAGGTGCAGAGAAGATTTATACACAGCTGTCTAAGAAATACAATTGTGAATTTGATGACAGAGGCAACATTGGTAAGAGATACCGCCGTCAGGATGAAATTGGTACACCTTTCTGTGTAACCTATGACTTTGAGTCTGAAACAGATGGATGTGTAACTGTAAGATTTAGAGATTCCATGGAGCAGGAGCGCGTTGCAATTGCTGATCTGGATGCTTATTTTGCAGAGAAATTTACATTTTAAAATGATAAATTAAGAGAGGTTTGGACAAATGAAACAGTATGGCGTAAATGAATTACGTAGAATGTTTTTGGAATTTTTTGAAAGCAAGGGACATCTTGCAATGAAAAGCTTTTCCCTTGTACCTCATAATGATAACAGCTTGCTGCTGATCAATTCTGGTATGGCACCTTTAAAACCTTACTTTACCGGACAGGAAATTCCTCCAAGGAGAAGGGTTACTACCTGCCAGAAGTGTATCCGTACAGGGGATATTGAGAATATAGGAAAGACTGCACGGCATGGTACTTTTTTTGAGATGCTTGGAAATTTCTCTTTTGGAGATTATTTCAAGCATGAGGCAATTGCGTGGACATGGGAATTCCTTACACAGGTAGTAGGTCTTGATCCGGACAGGCTTTATCCTTCCGTATATGAAAATGATGATGAAGCATTTGATATATGGAATAAGGAAATTGGTGTTCCGGCAGAAAAAATCTTCCGTTTCGGCAAGGAAGATAATTTTTGGGAGCATGGTTCAGGTCCCTGCGGTCCCTGCTCCGAGGTTTATTATGACAGAGGTGAGAAGTATGGCTGTGGGAAGCCCGGCTGTACGGTAGGCTGTGACTGTGACAGATATATTGAGGTCTGGAACAATGTATTTACCCAGTTTGACAACGACGGACACGGCAATTATACCGAATTAGAGCAGAAGAATATTGACACAGGTATGGGGCTTGAAAGACTTGCAGCGGTAGTGCAGGATGTAGATTCCATTTTTGATGTGGATACTATTTGTGCACTGAGAAATAAGGTTTGTGAGATTTCAGGCAAAGAATACAAAAAGGAATACAAATGGGATGTGTCTATCCGCATTGTGACAGATCATATCCGTTCCGCTACTTTCATGATTTCAGATGGCATTATGCCCTCCAACGAAGGAAGAGGATATGTGCTTCGTAGAATCATCCGTCGGGCAGCGCGTCACGGAAGACTTCTGGGAATTGAGGGAACCTTCCTTGCAAATCTCAGTAATACAGTCATTGAAGGAAGCAAGGACGGCTATCCTGAACTGGAAGAAAAGAAAGACTTTATCTTTAACGTACTTACGCAGGAAGAAAATAAATTCAATAAGACGATTGATCAGGGCTTAAGCATTTTGAGCGAGATGGAAGAAGCCATGGTAAAGGAAGGAAAGAGCTGCTTAGACGGTGCAGATGCATTTAAGCTGTATGATACTTATGGCTTCCCGCTTGATCTTACCATGGAAATTCTGGAAGAAAAGGGATTTACTGTAGATGAAGAAGGCTTCCAGAAGGCAATGAAGGAGCAGAAGGAAAAGGCAAGGTCTGCCCGCAAGGTAACGAACTACATGGGCGCAGATGTGACTGTGTATGAGTCCATTGATCCTTCCATTACTTCAACTTTTGTAGGCTATGACAGACTGGTACATGACTCAAAAATCACAGTGCTTACCACCGAAACGGAATTGGTAGAGGCATTGACAGATGGGGAAGTAGGTACAATCATTGTAGAGGAAACTCCCTTCTATGCAACTATGGGTGGACAATGTGCGGATACAGGTATCATTACCTGTGCAGATGGAGAATTTCAGGTAGAGGACACCGTGAAGCTCCTTGGTGGCAAGGTCGGACACATTGGTAAGGTTACAAAAGGAATGTTTAAGGTAGGCGATACCGTTACATTACAGGTAAATGAGGCAAACAGAGCTGATACCTGCAAGAATCACAGTGCAACCCACCTTCTTCAGAAGGCACTCAGAACTGTACTTGGAACCCATGTAGAACAGGCAGGCTCCTTTGTAAATGGCGACAGATTAAGGTTTGACTTCAGTCATTTTTCTGCAATGACCAGAGAAGAACTTGAGCAGGTTGAAAAGATTGTAAATGAGAAGATTGCACAGGCACTTCCTGTAGAAACAAAGGTAATGAGTCTTGAGGAAGCAAAAAAGACAGGAGCTATGGCACTGTTTGGAGAAAAGTACGGCGAGAGTGTCAGAGTCGTTCAGATGGGAGATTTCTCTACAGAGCTTTGTGGTGGTACACATGTAGGGAATACGGCATCCATTATGCTGTTTAAGATTATTTCTGAAAGTGGTGTGGCTGCGGGAGTCAGAAGAATCGAAGCACTGACCGGAAACGGTGTGCTGAAGTACTACGCAGATATGGAAAAAACACTGAATGATGCAGCAGCCATTGTGAAGACTACACCGGCAGAGCTTACCGGAAAACTGGAACATCTGATGACAGAAATCAAGGCACTGCAGAGTGAAAATGAGTCCCTGAAGAGTAAAGCTGCAAAAGAAGCTTTGGGTGATGTAATGAATCAGGTGACAGAGGTGAAAGGCGTGAAGCTTCTTGCAGCTAAGGTTTCAGGCGTGGATATGAATGGTTTGCGTGACTTGGGAGACCAGTTAAAGGCCAAGCTTTCCGAGGGTGTGATTGTACTGATTTCAGATACAGACGGAAAGGTCAACATGGTGGCTATGGCAACAGAGGAAGCGATGAAGAAAGGCGCCCATGCTGGAAATCTGATTAAAGGTATTGCCGGGCTTGTTGGCGGCGGCGGTGGTGGACGTCCCAATATGGCACAGGCGGGAGGCAAGAATCCTGCCGGAATTGACAGTGCAATTTCGGAAGCTTCCAAGGTACTGGAAGGTCAGATCGTTTGATTTTTTAAAAATAGTGATTGACGCACAGAAAATTTGTGCTATAATCATATATGTGTATGTGAGCGTATATGCGTTTATGTACGAAAATAAAAACCCAATCAGTCGATGTTACGAGGAAGGGACTGAAGGGAGGTTAGGGTGTAAGATGTCAAACGTAATCGTAAAAGAGAACGAGACTTTAGATAGCGCTTTACGTCGTTTTAAAAGAAGTTGCGCAAAGGCTGGTATTCAGCAGGAAATTCGCAAGAGAGAACATTACGAAAAGCCTAGCGTAAGACGCAAAAAGAAATCTGAAGCAGCAAGAAAACGTAAATACAACTAATAATAACGTGCAATGTAAAGTCCTTGACCTAAAAACCAAGGACTTTCTTGTTGTATGGACTTTATTTTGAGGAAAATATGTGGACAAAAGAAATGTTTGGTACGGATGTGTACCATTTGGTAGCTGCGTTCATCATCTATAGTGTGATGGGGTGGCTGGTGGAATCTATTTATATGTCATTTTGTAATAAAAAGCTTACTAACCGTGGATTTGGCAGGGGACCTTTCTGTCCGATTTATGGTTTCGGAGGGGTGCTTGGATATTTGATTCTCCATCCGTTAAGCAATAATCTGGTGGTTCTCTATCTTGTTGGAGCAATTCTGGCAACCACATTTGAGTATTTGGTAGGAATTTTCATGCAGAAGTTCCTTGGTGAGGTATATTGGGATTACAATGATAAGCCCTGTAATTATAAGGGCATAATCTGTCTTGAGAGCACCATTGCATGGGGGTTTTATGCAATTATTATTATTACCTTCCTTCACAGTAGAATTTTAAGCTTGGTGGATCGATATGACTATTCTTTGGGAATCCGGGCATGCAAATTGATTCTCTTATTGGTAGCGATTGATTATCTTTTTAAATTGAGAAATGTTTTTCATATTAGAAATAAATAAAACATATCCATAGTAATAAAATACATAATAGGAGACTGACTTCTTGAATAAATTTTTCAAAGTAACCCTATGCTATGTGATGTGTATTATTGCTTGCCTGATGACACCGGTGGAGGCAGTGGCAGCACCTGCTGTTGAGGCCCCTTCCTATATACTGATGGAGGCGTCTACCGGTCAGGTTATCTGTGAACAGGATGCAGATGTAAGACGCAGCCCTGCCAGCATTACAAAGATAATGACGCTGCTTGTAATCTTTGATCATTTGGGAACCGGTCGCGTAAGGCTGGACAGTGAGGTCATGACCAGCGCATATGCTAAATCCATGGGAGGCTCACAGGTTTTTTTGGAAGAGGGCGAAGTGCAGACTCTGGAGACAATTATTAAGTGTATTGCAGTTGCTTCCGGAAATGATGCCAGTGTTGCTGCTGCGGAATTTATTGCCGGCAGTGAAGCAGAATTTGTAAAGCTGATGAATCAGAGGGCAGAAGAGATGGGACTTACGAATACTCATTTTGAAGACTGCTGTGGACTTAGCGAGTCAGACAATCACTATACATCGGCAAGAGATGTAGCAGTTATGTCCAGAGAACTGATTACCAGTTACCCGCAGATATTGGACTATACCCAAATATGGATGGAGGATATTACCCATACCACCAATCAGGGAAGCAGTAACTTTACTTTGTCCAGTACCAATAAGCTGCTAAAGATGTACGAGTGGACTACCGGTCTGAAAACAGGTTCTACCAGCAAGGCCTTGTATTGCCTTTCCGCAACGGCACATAAGGATAATATTGATATGATTGCGGTGGTTATGGGATCACCCAGTAATAAAGTGCGCTTTCAGGATGCCATGACACTTTTGAATTATGGTTACAGCGTCGCGGCATTGTACGAGGATCCAAATGAAGATACGCTTCCGGGTATTCCTGTTAAGGGAGGTGTCAAGGAGGAGGCTGCTCTTATTTACAAAGAACCGTTCAGATACCTTGATATTGCAGGCAGTGATTTGAACAGTGTCGAAAAGGTTATCTCCCTGCCGGAAGAAATACAGGCCCCTGTTAATCGGGGAGATGCGGTGGGAGAAGCGGTGTATAAGCTGAATGGTCAGAGGATAGGAAGTGTTTCGATTCTTTCGGATGTGACTATAGAAAAGGCAGGCTATAAAGATTATTTGGTCAAGGTATGGAAATTATACTGTTCCCTGTAATGGACAGTAAAAATAGAAAGGGAAGAACATTGAGGATATTGCTTCTTGTAATTGCAGTATTGGCAGGATTTTTTTTAGTAGTGATGGCAATAGACTGCAATCGTTTTGTAATAAGAAAATACAGATACCGGACAGGAAAGCTAAAGAAGGATGGCAAGGTCATCCTTCTTTCTGACCTGCATAATAAATCCTTTGGGAAAGGGAATTACAAGCTGGTTGAAGCCATTCGCAGGATCAATCCTGACCTGATATTAGTGGCAGGAGATATGTATACCTCTAACAGCAACGGAGATATTCTGACGGCACAGGAACTAATCTGCACGCTTGCCAGAGAGTATCCGGTTTACTATGGAAACGGAAATCATGAACATAAGACAAGGCTTTTTCCGGAATATTTTGGAACCATGTATCAGGAATTCTCGAAAAAGATCGAAGAGGCAGGCGCAAAGCATCTGGTTAATGAAAAGATAACGCTGCCGGAATACAATGTAGATATTTATGGACTGGAAATTGGACGGGAGTACTATGGAAAATTTAAAACCATGCAGATGGAAGCGGAATATATTGAGACTCTTCTGGGAAAGCCCGATCAAAACAGGACATCTGTTCTGATTGCTCATAATCCCGATTATTTTGAAGCTTATGCACGGTGGGGAGCAGATCTGGTGGTATCCGGTCACATTCATGGAGGCTTAATGAGACTTCCGGTTCTGGGAGGCGTTCTTTCACCGGCGATTAAGCTGTTCCCTAAGTATGATGGGGGAGAATTTAAGGAAGAGTCATCCACCATGATTTTGGGAAGAGGGCTTGGTACTCATACACTCCCTATCAGGATCTTTAATCCGGGAGAACTGGTGGTAATAGAGCTTTGCCAAAGTTGACGGAAAAAGGGGTTCATGATAAGATAATCGAAGCAGTCTGATTGGCAGGCCGCTGATTGGTCAGATGGGGAGGACATATGGATACAAAGTTATTTGATCATACTATTTTGAAAGCAGATGCCACAAAAGAAGCAGTGAAAAAAATCTGCGATGAGGCAAAAGAATATGGCTTCATGTCAGTTTGCGTAAACAGCTTTTATACTGCTTATGTGGCAGAACAGTTGAAGGGAACGGGTGTAAAAACCTGCACGGTAGTGGGCTTCCCATTAGGACAGATGTCCACCCGTGCCAAGGCAGCCGAAACTGCCATTGCAGTGGAAGATGGGGCAGAAGAAATCGATATGGTAATTAATGTAGGTGCGCTGAAGGACAAGCTTTATGACGTGGTGCTGACAGATATTAAAGAAGTAAAGAAGGTCTGCGGTAATGCGATGCTTAAAGTAATTATCGAAACCTGTCTGCTTACAGATGAAGAAAAAATCAAAGCTTGTGAGCTGGCAAAGGAAGCGGAAGCTGACTATGTGAAGACCTCAACCGGTTTTTCTGTAGCCGGTGCCAGAACGGAGGATGTTGCCTTGATGAGAAAGACGGTTGGCAATGAGATGGGCGTAAAGGCATCCGGGGGAATTAGAGATCGGGAAACCGCCATGGCAATGGTAAATGCCGGTGCCAGCAGACTGGGAACAAGTGCCACGGTGGCAATTTGCAGATAAGCGAGCAGTGGTGCAAAAAATTTAAATTTTCACTTTTTGATTTAAGCAGTATTGCAAGCAAGACTTGTGATATGCATGGAGATTAAGATGGCAATTTCAGTTAAATTAGAGGCGTTTGAGGGACCGCTGGATCTGCTTTTACATCTGATTGAAAAGAATAAAGTCGACATTTATGATATTCCCATTGTAGAAATCACTGCACAGTATCTTGAGTACATTCAGGCAATGGAAACGGAAGATATGAATGTAATGAGTGAGTTCCTCGTTATGGCCGCGACCCTTCTTGATATTAAATGCAGAATGCTTCTGCCGAAGGAAGTAAATGAGGAAGGCGAGGAAGAAGACCCAAGGGCAGAGCTGGTTCAGAAGCTGCTGGAATATAAGATGTATAAATATATGTCCTATGAGCTTAAGGACAGGCAGGTGGATGCTGCAAGAACATGGTTTAAGGACAAGACTCTTCCAAAGGAAATAGAGGATTACAGACCACCTATTGATATGCAGGAACTGTTAGGGGACGCGAATTTAGGCAAGCTTCAGGAGCTGTTTAAGACGGTAATGCGCCGTCAGGAGGATAAGATTGATCCGGTAAGAAGTACGTTCGGACAAATCGAAAAGGACGAGGTGGATATGGATATCAAGACTTTCTATGTGGAGGAATATATTCGTACCCATAAGACGTTCAGCTTTCGGGAACTATTGGAAAAGCAGAGAAGCAAAATGGAGATTATTGTAACTTTTCTTGTTATGCTGGAAATGATGAAGCTTGGAAAGATTTCGATCGTTCAGGAAGATACATTTGATGATATTTTGATCACTTCCAATGAAATATAGGAGGAAGAATAAGTTGGAGAAGCAGAAAGCAAAAGCAGTGCTGGAAGCAATTCTTTTTACCATGGGAGAGGCGGTAGAGGTGGAAAGACTTGCATCTGTTATTGAAGAGGACAAAAAAACCACCAAAGAACTGCTGATGGAAATGAAAGAAGAATATGACGGGAAAGAGTGTGGCGTGACATTGATGGAGCTTGAGGATTCTTTTCAGATGTGCACCAAGGCAGAGATGTACGAATATCTGATTAAGATTGCCAAGACACCACGCAAATATGTGCTTACGGATACCTTGCTCGAAACCCTTTCCATTATTGCATATAAGCAGCCTATTACCAGAGCTGAAATTGAAAAAATCAGAGGTGTGAGTTGTGACCATGCAGTAAACAGGCTGGTGGAATTCGGTTTAATCGCAGAGGTGGGAAGAATGGATGCGCCGGGTCGTCCCCTTTTATTTGGAACGACAGAAGAGTTTCTGCGCAGCTTTGGCGTCAAATCACTGGAGGAACTGCCGGAGCTCTCAGCAGTACAAATTGAAGAATTCAAAGTACAGGCAGAGCAGGAAGCCAGTGTGCAGCTGGATATTTAAATTGGGAGAGAAAAAGAAAACCAAGTGCCGCATGAGCGGAATTTGGTTTTCTTTTTTGTCTACAGGCTGTATCGAAGTAGGATCTGTTTCACACACCATGGAAAATCAATGGCAGGGACATCTTCGGATGCTACAATATATTCAAGTTTATATAGAACACCGCCAACGAGATAACGAATGGTTCCCACCGGCGTTCCGGCTTTTACAGGTGCCTTGAGTTCATGAGACATTTGAAAATCTACCTGGATCTGTTCTCCTTTTTTAAGCAGAAGCCCGGTCCAATCATTTTTTCTGTCTATTTCGACTTTAGTATATGCCGTTTCACCAAGATTTTTTACCTGGCCGCCTATTACTTTAACGGGATCTAAACGGCTTTCATCAAAGGCAGCCTCGGAGAGGGAGTGAAATTCAAAATTTTCAAGTCCGTAATTCATCAGCGCCATAGTGTCATTCCACTTGTAGGTTTTGTGGTTGGGCCAGCCACAGGCAAGGAGGGATACCACGAAGGTCCGGTCGCCTTCCCGCAGAGCGCCTACATAGCAGTAACCGGCATTTCCTGTAAAACCTGTCTTCCCTGAAAGGGCGCCTTCCATCATACCAAGAAAGGCATTGTGATTATTACAGGTAAAAGTACGGCCACTGGGAATAAAGCTGCCGTCTTTTTCCTTAAAGCTTCCGAAGGAGTAACTGTCAGTGCGGGTGATTTTAAGAAATTCTTCTTTTTGGGGAGAAGTCATGATGCAGTAGGACATAATCCGGGCAAGATCAGCAGCAGTAGTAGAATGGCTCTTTACACTGCCGTCTTTGCAGGTGGCGGTGGCGTCCAAACCGTTTGGAGTAATAAAAAAGGTGTCAAAACAACCAAGGTCCCTTGCTTTTTGGTTCATCATGTCGGCAAATGCTTCTGTGCTTCCGGCGATGTGCTCGGCAATTACCACGGCGGCATCATTGTGCGATTCTAACATCAGGGAATAGAGCAGATCCTTAAGCTGATAGTATTCACCATCCTTTACATACAGTTTCACCTTGGGCATACTGGCTGCGTAGGAGGAGGCTTTGGCATAATCCTGAAGGTTTCCGTATTCCAGAGCCAGAATGCAGGTCATGATTTTGGTAGTGCTCGCCATGGGAAGAACCTCTTCGGCATCCTTGGCATATAAAATGCGTCCTGAAGATGCATCCATCAATACGGCAGCTTTGGCATGGAGTTTTATTTCTTCCGGTTCCGTGCCGGCAGCGCGGACGGATAAAAGGAATTGGGAAACCAGAAGGACAAGCAGAAGAGTGGAGAACAAAAGGAGGAAAATTCTTGTTTTATGTTGCATTTTTCAATCCGGCTAGGTTATTTCTTTTCATTTTTATGTTTCGGCCGGACGAAATATGCTATGGAAAATATAAAACCATACAGAAAAGAACGCAATAAAGGATACCTGTAAAAATTTTGTAAATTTTGAGAACTTTATACTATGCGATTTACAACATTTGTGGTATACTGCTATAGACAAAATTATGGGGATACTATGTCCCTGTGAATAAAGTTATTATTTTTTTAATATAAAATGGAGGGCTGAAAAATGAGTACTACTTCACAGGCGAGTCAAAGAATAGCAGCTTTGCTCGATGAAAACAGTTTCGTGGAAATTGGTGCGCAGGTAACAGCAAGAAGCACTGATTTTAACCTGAAACAGACAGAGACTCCTTCTGACGGTGTTATTACCGGCTATGGAGTGATTGGCGGTAATCTTGTGTATGTATACAGTCAGGATGCATCCGTATTAAACGGAAGCGTAGGCGAAATGCATGCGAAGAAAATTGCAAACCTCTATGATCTGGCACTGAAAATGGGAGCACCCGTAATCGGATTGATTGAATCTGCCGGACTTAGATTACAGGAGGCAACAGATGCACTGAACGGATTCGGTGAAATCTACAAAAAGCAGGCATTAAGCTCTGGCGTAATTCCTCAGATAACAGCTATCTTTGGTTCTTGCGGCGGTGGACTTGCTTTAATTCCTACATTGACAGACTTTACTTTTATGGAAGAAAAGAAAGCAAAGCTGTTTGTGAATGCACCGAATGCATTGGATGGAAATGAAATCAGCAAATGCGATACTTCTGCAGCAGCATTTCAGAGTGAAGAGGCAGGTATCGTTGATGTAGTTGCAGATGAAGCATCTGTTCTTGCACAGATCAGAGAACTGGTGTGCATGCTTCCTGCAAATAATGAGGATGATATGTCCTTTGAAGAATGTACAGACGACTTAAACCGTGCATGTACAGAAATTGCAAACTGCACAGGCGATACAGCCATTGCACTGTCACAGCTGGCAGATGATGGAGTTGTATTTGAAGTTAAGGCAGGCTATGCAAAGGAAATGGTAACAGCACTGATCAGATTAAACGGTGTTACCGTAGGTGCAGTTGCAAACCGCAGCGAAGTTTATGGGGAAGACGGAACCGTAACAGACAAATTCGATGCTGTTTTAACTCCTGCAGGATGTGACAAGGCTGCAGACTTTGTAAACTTCTGTGATGCATTCAATATCCCTGTTCTTTCTCTTACCAATGTGAAGGGCTTTAAGGCAGATAAGTGTTCCGAAAAGAAAATTGCTAAGGCAGCAGCAAAACTTACATATGCGTTTGCAAATGCAACCGTTCCCAAAGTAAACGTAATTATCGGACAGGCTTATGGAAGTGCTTATGTTGCCATGAACTCCAAGGCAATCGGCGCTGATATTACGATGGCTTGGCCTGATGCAGAAATCGGTACCATGGATGCAAAGCTGGCAGCAAAGATTATCTGCGATGGTCAGGGTGCAGATGCAATTGATGCCTGTGCAAAAGAATATGCCGCATTGCAGACAAGTGCTGTAAGTGCAGCAAAGAGAGGATATGTTGATCAGATCATCGAGCCCGCAGCTACCAGAAAGTATGTGATCGGTGCATTTGAGATGCT
Organism: Bacillota bacterium; assembly: GCA_029226935.1. Lineage (GTDB taxonomy): Bacteria > Bacillota > Clostridia > Lachnospirales > Lachnospiraceae > Suilimivivens. Next base: position 70,064 of record JAQXYZ010000072.1, read on the forward strand.
GTTCACTAAGAGGGAAGACCGCCCTGCAAAGAAACACGGTACAGTTTAGAAAGGATGATTACTTAATATGAAAAAATGGTTATTAGTATTAGGTATGATTACCTGTATGTTCGGTTTGACAGCATGCGGTCAGAAGGAAACTGAGACTCCACTGATGACAGAAGCAGAAGCGGAAGCATGGGGAGCGCAGCTTGTAGAAACCATGAATCAATATGTGGTTATGCAGGCACAGGATCAGGCAACCGATCCGATTCTGATCAGTGCAATTGAAAGCTGGGAAGCCGCTGCTGAGGATATGGGTAATTATGAAGAGATTATCAGCATCGTCTCCGAATTAGGTGAAGAGGATGGTGTGATTGAAATCAAGGTAAAGGGTTCTTTACGTGATGCGGTGGTAGAAGTTGTAATTGAAAAATATGTTGTTACCAATGTGACTACGAATGTGCAATACTCATTTGGTGAAACAATGGAAAAAGCTGCATTAAATACATTACTTGGTATGGGAACCGTATTTGTAGTTCTGATTTTGATCAGTCTGATTATCGGCTGCTTCGGATTTATTCCAAAGCTTCAGGCAAAATTTGCAAAGAAGCCTGCTAAGGATGAGGTTAAGAATGCGGCAGTTGACAATACCATCGCTCAGATTATTGAGAAAGAAGAATTAGCAGATGACCTTGAGCTGGTAGCAGTAATTTCAGCAGCAATCGCTGCAAGTGAAGGTGCTTCTTCCACAGACGGTTTTGTAGTGAGAAGTATCAGACGTGCCGGAAGCAAATGGCAGAGATCATAGATTGAAAATAAAGTTTCATCTAATCAATTATTTCAATAGATTACAGGAGGATTTTAGTAATGAAAAATTATACAATTACCGTAAATGGCAACGTATATGACGTAGTAGTAGAAGAAGGCACCAGTGCAGGAGCACCCGCACCTGCAGCACCTAAGGCAGCACCCAAGGCAGCACCTAAAGCAGCTCCCGCAGCAGCACCTAAGGCAGCTGGCGGCGCAGGCAGCGTAAGAGTGGAAGCTGGCGCAGCAGGAAAGGTATTCAAGGTAGAAGCAAGCGTAGGACAGGCAGTAAAAACTGGTGATACAGTAGTTATTCTGGAAGCAATGAAGATGGAAATCCCTGTTGTTGCACCTCAGGATGGTACCGTAGCAAGCATCGACGTAGCAGTTGGTGATCCTGTTGAAGCTGGCGCATTACTGGCAACATTGAACTAGTAAAATGCGTATTTGCTGAGAAAACAACAGGAGGTAAAAGAAATGGATTATATAGTATCTACACTGTCCAACCTGATTCATCAGACAGCCTTTTTTAATCTTACATGGGGCAATTATCTGATGATCGTTGTGGCTTGTGTATTTCTCTATCTTGCGATTGCTAAGGGCTTTGAACCATTGCTCCTTACCCCTATCGCATTTGGTATGCTGCTTGTAAACATTTATCCGGATATTATGATGAGCATTGAAGACTCAGCAAACGGAGCCGGCGGCTTACTGTATTATTTTTATCTCTTAGATGAATGGGCAATTTTACCGTCGCTGATTTTCATGGGCGTTGGTGCCATGACAGACTTCGGTCCTCTGATTGCCAATCCTAAGAGCTTCTTACTGGGTGCAGCAGCACAGTTTGGTATTTTTGCTGCATATTTTGGAGCGATTGCAATGGGCTTTAATGATAAAGCAGCAGCAGCAATCTCTATTATCGGTGGTGCAGATGGTCCTACATCCATTTTCCTTGCAGGAAAATTAGGACAGACTGCTTTACTTGGACCTATCGCAGTAGCGGCATATTCTTATATGTCACTGGTGCCTATTATCCAGCCGCCTATCATGAAGTTACTTACAACTGAAAAGGAAAGAAAGATTAAGATGGGGCAGCTTCGTCCTGTATCCAAGCTTGAAAAAATTCTTTTCCCTATCGTTGTTACTATTGTAGTATGTATGATTCTTCCTACCACAGCACCCCTTGTTGGTATGCTGATGTTAGGTAACCTGTTCAGAGAATCAGGTGTTGTAAGACAGCTGACAGATACTGCATCTAATGCACTGATGTACATTGTAGTTATTCTGCTTGGTACATCTGTAGGGGCAACTACCAGTGCAGAAGCTTTCTTAAATCTGGACACTTTAAAGATTGTTGCACTTGGTCTGATTGCGTTTGCATTTGGTACCGCAGCAGGTGTATTGTTCGGTAAATTGATGTGTATTGCTACCAAGGGTAAGGTAAATCCGCTGATTGGTTCTGCGGGTGTATCTGCGGTTCCTATGGCAGCCAGAGTATCCCAGAAGGTTGGTGCTGAGGCAGATCCTACAAACTTCCTGCTGATGCATGCTATGGGACCTAACGTGGCCGGAGTTATCGGTACTGCAGTAGCAGCCGGTACATTTATGGCCGTATTTGGAGTATTCTAACAGATATATAAACAAGGAGGATAAATCCTCTGCTCCTGTAGGAGCAGTCGCATTTTCCTTCGGAAAACAAGGAGGATTATAAAATGGCAGAACAGGTTAAAAAACCGGTTGGCATTATGGAAACCGTTCTTCGTGATGCACATCAGTCTTTGATTGCAACAAGAATGCCTACCGACATGATGCTTCCAATCGTTGAAAAAATGGATAAAGTTGGTTATCACGCAGTAGAATGCTGGGGTGGTGCTACGTTTGATGCTTCTCTTCGTTTCTTAAAGGAAGATCCATGGGAGAGACTTAGAAAATTAAGAGATGGATTTAAGAACACCAAGCTGCAGATGCTTTTCAGAGGTCAGAACATTTTAGGTTACAGACCATATGCAGATGACGTTGTTGACAGCTTCGTTGAGAAGTCAATCGCAAATGGTATTGATATCATTCGTATCTTCGACTGTTTAAATGATCTTAGAAACTTACAGGAAGCAGTTAATGCTACTAATAAGATTAAAGTACAGGAAGGCAGAGGTCATGCTCAGATTGCTCTTTCCTATACATTGGGTGATGCATATACTCTGGATTACTGGGTTGACATGGCTAAGAAGATTGAAGAGATGGGTGCAGATTCTATCTGTATCAAGGATATGGCTGGTCTGCTTGTTCCTTACAAGGCTGCTGAACTGATCGGCGCTATGAAAGAAGCAACCAAGCTTCCTATTCAGCTTCATACACACTATACATCCGGTGTTGCAAGTATGACATATCTTAAGGCAGTAGAAGCAGGTGTCGATGTCATCGACTGTGCAATTTCACCTTTTGCTATGGGAACTTCACAGCCGGCTACAGAGGTTATGGTTGAAACCTTTAAGGGAACTCCTTACGATACAGGTTATGACCAGAATTTACTTGCAGAAATTGCTGATTACTTCAGACCTTACAGAGACGAATGCCTTGCCAGCGGACTTCTTAATCCCAAGGTTATGGGCGTTGATATTAAGACTCTGTTATATCAGGTTCCCGGCGGTATGCTTTCCAACATGGTTAGCCAGCTTAAGGAACAAAATGCAGAAGATAGGTACTATGATGTACTTAAGGAAATTCCTGCAGTTCGTAAGGATTTAGGTGAGCCTCCGCTTGTAACTCCTTCCTCACAGATCGTTGGTACACAGGCTGTATTTAACGTATTGATGGGCGAGAGATACAAGATGGCAACTAAGGAAACCAAGGCTGTTCTTCGTGGCGAATATGGTCAGACAGTTAAACCTATGAGCCAGGAAGTTATTGACAAGGTTATCCCCGGTGAAGAGAGAATTACCTGCCGTCCTGCAGATTTGATTGAGAACGAAATGGATAAGTTAGAGGCTGAAATGAAAGAATGGAAGCAGCAGGATGAGGACGTATTATCCTATGCACTGTTCCCTCAGGTAGCAACTGACTTCTTCAAATATCGTCAGGCTCAGCAGGAAAAGGTTGATATGACACAGGCAGATACCAAGAATGCAGCATATCCTGTATAATCATTGTCAAAAATGAATCAATGAAAGCCCCTTGCTTTACGCAGGGGGCTTTTTTATGCTATAATAGGCGCAAAAGAAAACAGGTAACTGAGGGCGGGGAGATTTTTGCATGGAGAATAAACGGTTTGCGCTGCTGATAGATGCAGATAACATTTCGGCGAAATATATTGGAGATATTTTGGAAGAGCTTTCCACTTATGGAATTACTACATATAAGAGAATTTATGGCGATTGGACCAGTACACAGGCAACCAAGTGGAAGGGAGAGCTTTTGGAAAATTCCGTAATTCCGGTGCAGCAGTTCAGCAATACGGTAGGGAAGAATGCAACCGATTCTACGTTGATTATAGATGCAATGGACATCCTTTATACAGGCAATGTAGATGGTTTTTGTATTGTATCCAGTGATAGTGATTTTACAAGACTGGCGAGCAGATTAAGAGAGTCTGGGATGGAAGTGATCGGTATGGGAGAGGAGAAGACACCTCGATCCTTCCGTGTCGCATGCACCCGATTTATTAATTTGGAGAATTTGGGAAATCAGGACGAAGATACTGTAAGTAAGGATAATAAGGATAACACAATCAGCAGAGAAGTAGTTTACAATGCCATTACCAATATCATTAACGAAAATGAAAATAAAGGTAAGAACGTTGAACTTGCGGCTGTAGGTAACAGATTGGTAAACATGTACCCTGACTTTGATGTAAGAAATTATGGATACAGTCTGCTGTCAAAATTTGTGGAAGATGCCGGCTTGTTCCTTCTGGAAAAGAAGCAGAATGTAGTGACTTTGTCATTAAAGGATAACGAACAGTCTCAGGAAGAAATCAGGAATTACATAAAAGAGGTTATTCATAAGGCCGGAAATAAAGGAATTGGTATCAGCGAACTCAGTAACCGTGTATATAACAAATTTGACAACTTTAATGTGAAAGATTTTGGTTACAGCCAGTTTTCCAAGTTTGTTCAAAGTCTTGGAGAAGTAGAACTGTATCAGGATAAAAACAACAGAAAAAGAGCAAGAAAAAAATAAAAATAGCTTTACATCAAGATTAAGAGTCCACTTAAGGACTCTTTTTTTGATTGACATAACTTCTTAAATATTATATCATAATAACACATGTTATACAAAAGAAGGGATGGTCTTATGGCAAGGAAAGAGTCAATTACAAAAGAAGATTTGATGAATGCGGCATTTGCAATATTAGAGGAGGAAGGGATAGAACAGGTCACCGCCAGAAAGCTAGCGGCTAAGGCAAATTGTTCTACACAGCCTATTTTCCGTGTTTATAAAAATATGGAGGAACTGATAGAGGAACTTTTTGGAAGGGCCTGCCAGTTCTTTGAGGATTACTATGCGAGTTTTCCAAGACAGACTGTCGTTCCGTTTGTTACTTTGGGTCAGGCCTATATTAAGTTTGCCGAAGAACATAAGAAATTGTTTGAGTTTATCTTTTTGTCCTCCAACCGTTTTGGACGGAGTATGTATGATTTGATAAACGGAAAAGAAGGAAATGTGAGCAGGGAAATCCAGGCGGCAACCGGTCAGGGGTGCAGGAATGCAAGTGAGCTGTTTATGAAAATGTGGATTTTCATTCATGGGGCGGCATGCATGTCTCTTACCGGAGATTATGATCTTGCGGAAGAGGAAACGGTACAGCTCCTTAAGGATGCTTATCAGTCTTTCAAGTAAGATGAATGAGCGCAAAAGAAATAGCATGCTTTGATGAAGTGAAAGGAAAACGGGATGGAACAACAAGGACAAGACATCATTACCAGAATGAATGATAAATACATAAAAATGAGTAAAGGACATAAAGCGGTTGCAGCGTACATTTCTGATCATTATGAGCAGGCTGTGTTTATGACCGCTGCAAAGCTTGGAGAAACAGTGGGGGTCAGCGAGTCTACTGTGGTGCGTTTTGCCATGGGACTTGGATATGAGGGGTATCCCGAATTTCAGAAGGCTCTGGAGGATTGGGTCAAAAATAAGCTGAATTCGGTGCAGAAGATAGGGGCGAAATACGGACGGAGCTCCCAGTCGGAAATCCTTCATTCGGTGCTCAATGCGGATATCGAAAAAATTCAGGACACCATTGTAAATTTGGATGCGGCGGCATTTGAGGCAGCGGTGGACATCATTCTGGAAGCAAAGACAATTTATCTGGTAGGAGTAAGAAGCTGTGAACCGTTGGCTGATTTCCTGCATTTTTATTTAAATATGATCAGAGGAAATATTGTTCTTTTAAAAACAACGAGTGTTACGGAAATGTTTGAACAGATGATCAGGATTAATGAGCGGGATGCCATTATCGGTATCAGTTTCCCCAGATATTCCATGCGTACCTTAAAGGCAATGGAGTTTGCAAATGACAGAAATGCAAAGGTAATTACCATTACAGACAGCATCCATTCTCCCATGAATCTATATTCTTCCTGCAATCTGCTTGCACGAAGTGACATGGTATCGATTGTAGATTCACTGGTGGCACCTTTGAGTGTGATTAATGCATTAGTGGTTGCACTTTGCCTAAAACAGCCGGATACAGTAAAAAAGAATCTGGAGACGCTGGAAGAAGTATGGAATAATTATCAGGTTTATTTAAATGATGAGATTAACTTTATAGATGAAGAACCCATGCTGAACTATCCACTGAAAAAGATGGAAGAACACAGCCAGGGTTAGTTTCGGAAAGCAGAGAATATGAAGCAGGTGATTGTAATCGGCGGCGGTGCTGCCGGGATGATGGCAGCGATTGGAGCCGCGAAAGAAGGTGCGCGTGTGACGCTGCTTGAACAGAATGAAAAGACAGGAAAAAAGATTTTTATTACAGGAAAGGGCAGATGTAATCTTACCAATGCCTGTGAACAGGAAGATTTTTTCAGTCATGTGATTAGCAATGGGAAGTTCCTTTACAGTGCTTTTTATCAGATGGACAATCAGTCAGTGATGGACTTTTTTGAGAATGCAGGATGCAGGCTTAAGGTGGAGAGAGGAGACAGAGTTTTTCCTGTATCAGACCACTCCTCAGATGTGATTGCCGCTTTAAATCGTCAGATGGAAAAAGAAGGCATTAAAGTATGTCTGCATACCAAAGTAAAAGAGATTTTGACAACTGTAGAATCAGGAAATTCGGAATATGCTGCAGAGGACGTAAATGGCGCTCAGTCACAGCCTGAAGAGCTTCGCATCATGGGGGTAAAGTTAGCGGATGGAAGAGTGTTAAATGCAGATGCCGTCATTGTTGCCACAGGTGGAAAATCCTATGAAACCACCGGTGCTACCGGGGATGGTTATGGGTTTGCCGAGGGCGTGGGGCATACAGTGAAAGAGGTAAAGCCGGCGCTGGTTCCTTTTACAGTGAAAGAAAGCTGGTGTATGGAGCTGCAGGGGCTTTCCCTTAAAAATGTGGCAATTACCCTAAAGAGTGACAAGAAAAAGATTTACGAGGGCTTTGGGGAAATGCTGTTTACCCATTTCGGCGTCAGCGGGCCTTTGATCTTAAGCGCCAGCAGCTACTATGTGAAAAAGTTTTATGGCATGCCGGTACAGCTTTTGATTGATTTGAAACCGGCGCTTACCAGGGAACAGCTGGATAAAAGGTTATTAAAGGATTTTGATGAAAATAAGAACCGTCAGTTTAAAAATGCACTGGACGGTCTTTTCCCTTCAAAACTGATTCCTATCATGATTCGATTATCAGGTATTTCACCGGAAAAGCGAGTAAATGAGATTACAAGGGAAGAGAGAAGCCATCTGATAGAGTGCATAAAGGCGCTTGCCCTGACAGTTACCGGAACCAGAAATTTTAAAGAAGCGATTATTACTCAGGGCGGTGTCCATGTAAAGGAGGTAAACCCTTCCACGATGGAATCCAAGCTGGTAAAGGGACTTTACTTTGCCGGAGAGGTGCTTGATCTGGATGCGGTTACGGGAGGGTTTAATTTGCAGATTGCATGGTCTACCGGATATCTGGCGGGGGTTAGTGCTGCAAAGGAAGTAACATGAAGGAAACTAAGGAACTGATTAATCAAATTAAAAACCGAAATGAGAAGGATCTGGACTTCCTTGATGAGAAGGATTTCCAATGTCCTCAGATACACTATTATCTGTTAGATATCCTGAGGGAGAATGAGATGTCTAATGCAGAGTTCTTCATGAAGCTGAATCTTGAACGGAGTTATGGGTATCAGCTTTTAAATGGGCGGAGGAAGCCTTCCAGAGAACTGCTTATAAGAACTGCAATCCTGTTTCATTTTAGTCTTGAGGAAACACAGAGGCTGCTTAAGATTGGAAACAGAGAAGTTTTATATCCCCGGGTAAAGAAGGATGCTCTTGCGATTTTTGTCATTGAAAAAGGGCTGCAACTTTCAGAATATCAGGAATTGTTGGATGCTTATGAAGAGGGAGTTTGAGTTGACGGTGAACCAGTGAACCACTATAATAAACAAATAAAAGTGAACCAGCGAACCAACGCTAGGAGGGGTTAACTTGGAAAAAGAGAAAAAGCGTATAACCATAACAATTCCTTTGGATCAGGAAGCGGAGCTTGAAGAATTAAGAAATGAAAAGTTTAAAGACAAAAGCAACTCCGAGCTGTTACGAACTCTGATGAGAGAGGGACTTGAGGTTTCTGATAAGCAGGAGCTTGAGACTAAAAATATCAGGTAATCATGGATATGCATAGCTGGTTTGATGTTACTTAATTGTAAAAATGTGAAAGCGAGGAAAGACTATGAAAAAAGGAAAAACTGGAAGAAGAATGCTATCTGCGGTAATAGCATCTGTTATGCTTCTTAGCAGCATGACAGTATTTGCTGTTGAGAAGCCAGCGCTTGCTGAATATCTTCAAGACGATGATGAGGGCACTGGATTGAGCAGTTATATGGAAGCTCTGGATAATGCTCAGGTGGAGTATGTAGATACCGCAAATGGAGGGAATGTTGAGACTGCAAAACAGTATTTTGCTTCAGGTAAACTTATAGGGGATTTGAGTAAAAAAGAGGCAGTTGACAACGGCTGGGGCAATGGTTTCGATGCGCAATATGCTGCTATTCAAAGTCTGGATCAGTCAATTGTTGTGGCTGACGGCACTCGATATATTCCTGAAGAACTATATAGAGAACTTGATACAATCTGGGATAAGTTTACAATTTTGGATGGGAAATTGGAAAGTAATAGCATCATTCAGGTGTCGGATGAAGCTTCTGCTCCGGATGTGGCGACAATGGATAAGGGAGTCTACTGGGTGCTTGAGAGTGATGTGACAACCTACTTCAGTGACAGAGATGAATTGGCAAATACCGAAAATGGATGGAGGAATGGAGAAGATTGGAAAAAAGTCACGATTCAAATGGCGTGGGGAGAATTTGAAACAGACGATCTTGTGTATGCAGATTTTTCAAAGCTAATTGATGACTATGAAACTGTTTATAATACCATTTTAGGTAAACTCCACGAAGGCACTAAGGAAACAGCAAAGCCTGTAGAAAGTCTGACAGCAGTAACCCCCTCCGCTAACAAGCCTCAGACGCAGGAGGAACCTGCCCCTGTTCTGGTTAATGAGGTTATAGCTTCGAACGGAACAAAGACTCAGTCAAAAATGGAAGGAGTTTATGGAAGAACCGTTGTAGCAGGTGCAGTTTACACGGATGAACAGACAAAAATTAAACAGGCAGCCGGATTGACGGAAGAAGAAATTAAGAATGGCGTTGTGGTTAAGTATTATATATGCAATAGCTCAAACAAGACAGTAAATGAACAGCTTTCCGAGTCACTTACCGAACAGGGATATAAGGTGCTTGGGGTTATCAATAATGATCTTTACAAACTGAATAAAGGAAAAATCAGCAAGATTAAGACAACGGAGGGAGCCTTGACCTTAACCATTGGAGTGCCTGAAAATTTCAGAAGTGAAAAGTTTGAGTTCATAATTATGTGTTATGATGAAAAAGGAAATCTTGTAATCATGCAGGATTTAGATGCAGACAAGAGTACAATTACCGTGCAGGGCAATTCGTTTGGATATTGGGCAATCGGATATAGGGCAAAATAACAGAGAGCAAATATAGAAATCAAATGAAATAATATATAAGTTGGCGGGAAAGGCAGATTTCAGGCTTTTACGCCAACTTTTTTATACAAATAATAAAGATTATGCTAAAAAATTCTTTTTATAAAACTGTAAATCGTAAAGATAAAAAACATCCATGGCCTAAAGTTTTTTTCTAACGTATAATGAAAATAGATAGTTTCTCATATGGCTGGAAAGGAGCTGTATGGAGAAAGACTATTCCAGATCCTAATTGGAAGCAAGGAAAATCATCGGAGAAGAGCACCTGCCTCTGACGAAGGAGGACAGGCAGCGCATGGAGGCAGTATTGTATGCCTTCGCCTGTAAATTCTTAAAAAATGCAGATTTAAACGAAGTGAAGGAGGAACTGAGCATGACAGTACTCGGCGAAATGATATGGAATGATGGGTTGGAACGTGGCATGGAGCGTGGCATAACGCAGGGCATTGAAGCCTTAATAGAGACCTGTAAAGAATTAGGACTTTCTAGAGAGGATACAATGGTTAAGACTGAAAGTAAATTTCAGTTAAAAAGAGAGGATGCAGAGGACTATATGGCAAAATATTGGGAGCGATAAAAACCTCGTGAAATAAACTAGGGCTCTTTGCATAAAGGAGCCCTTTGTGTTATGATACGGATGTAGTTTTTAATCACTGAAAAACTGCGTAGATAAATTGGAAAAGGATGGATACAATATGAGTTATCAAATCGCAATAGATGGCCCTGCGGGAGCGGGCAAAAGCACAATCGCAAAGAAAGTGGCAAAAACCAAAGGATTTATTTATGTTGATACAGGGGCAATGTACCGTGCCATGGCGTACTACCTTTTGACACAGGGGATAGACCCAGAAAATGCAGATGACATTGAGGCAAACTGTGTGAATGCTGATATTACCATATGCTATGAAAACGGAGAACAGGTGGTAATGCTAAACGGAGAAAACGTAAATGGCGTAATCCGAAACGAAGAGGTGGGAAACATGGCGTCCTCCAGCAGTAAAAACCCGAAGGTCAGGGAGAGGCTTACCATTTTACAGAAGGAGCTCGCTGCCAAAAATAATGTGGTGATGGATGGGAGAGATATCGGGACATGTGTTCTGCCCAATGCGGATGTAAAGGTTTATCTTACCGCCAGCGCAAAGGTAAGGGCAAAGAGAAGATATGATGAATTAAGTGCAAAAGGCGTCTCCTGTGATATCAGACAGATCGAAGAAGACATTATAAAACGCGACGAGCAGGATATGAACAGAGAAATCGCACCTTTAAAACAGGCAGAGGATGCGGTGCTTGTGGATTCCTCTGATATGACCATTGAAGAAGTGGTGCAGGCAATCCTTGATTTGTGCAGATGATGGGAGCAAATATAGAAATCAGGTAAGGAGATTTTAATAGATGGAAGTAATACTTGCCAATAGTGCAGGCTTTTGCTTTGGAGTTAAGCGTGCGGTAGAAAAGGTTTATGAGCAGATTGAAGCAGGCAAAAAGATTTATACTTACGGACCAATTATACACAATGAAGAAGTAGTAAAGGATTTGGAAAAACGTGGTGTTCAGGTCATAGAAGGAGAAAGGGAGCTTGCCACATTGAAGGATGGGGCAATTGTCATTCGTTCTCATGGGGTGCCCCGACGCATTTATAATTTGATTGAACAGAATGGATTGGAATGCATTGATGCAACCTGTCCTTTTGTGAAAAGAATTCACAATATTGTAGATAAAGAGAGCACTGACAATAAAAAAATTATCATCATAGGAAATTCAGGCCATCCGGAAGTAGAGGGGATTATGGGATGGTCGAACACTCCTGCGCAGGTGATTGAGTCCGTACAGGAGGCAGAAAATTATAACGAAGATAAGAGTAAACCGCTTTGCATTGTTTCTCAGACGACATTTAACTACAACAAATTTCAAGAATTAGTTGAAATTTTTCGGAAAAGAGGTTACAATGTTAATGTTGTAAATACTATCTGTAATGCGACAGAAGAACGACAGACGGAAGCTGGTGAAATTGCATCCAAGGTTGACGCAATGATAGTAATAGGTGGCAGGCACAGTTCTAACACGCAGAAGTTATATGAAATATGCCGTGAGAAGTGCAAGGCCACATATTTTATACAAACACTGGAAGATTTGCATTTGGAACTGCCTAAAACTGCTGCTCTGGTGGGTATTACTGCAGGGGCTTCCACCCCTAACAATATTATCGAGGAGGTTCAAAATTATGTCAGAATTAACTTTTGAACAAATGTTGGAAGAATCATTAAAAACAATACATACAGGAGAGGTAGTTGAAGGTACAGTCATTGATGTTAAGCCTGAAGAAATCATTCTTAACATTGGCTATAAGTCCGATGGTGTTTTGACAAGAAACGAATATACCAACGAGCCTAATGTAGACCTGACCACTGTAGCGAAACCTGGCGACACAATGGAAGTTAAAGTGCTTAAGGTTAATGACGGCGAAGGACAGGTTATCTTAACCTACAAGAGACTTGCAGCAGACCGTGGCAACAAGAGAATTGAAGAAGCTTTCAATAACAGAGAAGTGCTTACAGCTAAGGTAGCACAGGTGCTTGAGGGCGGTTTAAGTGTAATTATTGATGAGGTAAGAATTTTTATTCCTGCCAGTCTTGTTTCCGATGTATATGAAAAAGATCTTACTAAATATGCAGGTCAGGAAATTCAGTTCGTAATCAGCGAATATAATCCTAAGAGAAGAAGATATATTGGAGACCGTAAGCAGCTGTTGGTGGCAGAAAAGGCAGAGCTGCAGAAGAAGCTGCTTGAAAGCATTCAGGTTGGTGATGTTGTAGAAGGAACTGTTAAGAATGTAACAGACTTTGGCGCATTTATTGATATCGGTGGTGCTGATGGTCTGCTTCATATTTCAGAAATGTCATGGGGACGTGTTGAAAATCCCAAGAAAGTATTCAAGGTTGGAGATAAGGTTAAGACCTTCATCAAAGAAATTTCCGGTACTAAGATTGCACTCAGTCTGAAGTTTGAGGATGCTAATCCTTGGAAGGATGCAGACAGCAAATACGCAGTTGGCAATGAAGTTACCGGTAAAGTAGCCAGAATGACAGATTTTGGTGCATTCATTGAGTTAGAACCCGGAGTAGATGCACTGCTTCATGTATCACAGATTTCCAAGGAACATATTGAAAAGCCTTCAGATGTTCTGAAAGTCGGTGATGAAGTGACTGCAAAAGTAGTGGATTTTAATAGCGAAGATAAGAAAATCAGCTTAAGCATCAAGGCATTACTTGCACCCGAACCGGAAGCAGATCCTGAAAAGGAAGAGACAAAGGAAGCAGAAGATGATGCAGATGTTGTATCTGTTGACATTGATGCAGTAATTGCAGCAGAGGCAGCTGAAGAAAAATAAGACAAGTCAGGGCGGATGATTATGGCTTATGATTATGAAAAATTCAAAAGTGCTGTTTTGGGGCTTACAAAGATTGATTTAAATGCATATAAAGAGCGTCAGATGAAGAGAAGAATTGACGCATTGATTGCCAAGCATGGGATTGCCGGATATGAGGATTATGTGCAGGTTCTTAAAACAGACAAAGCCAGATTTGAAGAATTCGTAAATTACCTTACAATTAATGTTTCAGAATTTTACAGAAATGTTGATCAATGGAAGGTTATGGAGAATGAAATTATTCCGGAGCTGATTGATAAGTTTGGCAAGAAATTGAAAATCTGGAGTGCGGCATGTTCTACAGGTGATGAACCCTATTCACTGGTTATGGCATTGTCAAGGCATTTGCCACTCAACATGATTCATATTACGGCAACAGATATTGATAAGCAGGTAATTGCAAAAGCAAAAGTTGGGCTTTACAATGAAAAGAGTATTGCGGCGGTTCCTGATGACCTGAAAAGGAAGTACTTTACAAAGGTCGGACTTTCTTACCAAATATCAGATGATATTAAGTCATGCGTTGAGTTTAAAGAACACAATCTGCTTGATAATAATTATCCCAAAGACTATGATATGATTGTGTGCCGCAATGTGCTGATATATTTTACAGAGGAAGCAAAGGATGAAGTATTCAGAAAGTTCTTCCAGTCGTTAAAACCGGGTGGCATCCTCTTTATCGGAAGCACAGAGCAGATTATAAATCACAGGGATATCGGTTATGAGCGGAAAAACTCATTTTATTATGAGCGTCCAAGCAAATAATATTCATAGAAATAAAACAGGAGGTGTCCATTTGGATACCTCCTTTACTGTTGTGAAATAAGTTTTTTCTTTTAATCTTGCAATGCCATTTCATTTAGCACATGGCTGGCATAATCTGAAAACAGCTGTCGGTTCTTTTTAATGTCATCAGTAAGCTCGAAAAATAAAGTCTTACTCTTATATTCCCGCTTAAAAAATGGCTCCACAAGAACCTTCCATTGGGGAAGATAACAGGAAAATTTCCGGGTATAGCAATTTGCAGCAGTTGCCTGTTCGCGGTATTCCTTGTCCACAAAAGAAGCAATGGATTTATGAAGTGCCGCATCTTCTGTAGGGAGATAGTAGTAGTCTTTATAATTGGCATAAAAATATTTCAATTCTTCCTCATAGATAGGAACAATTAAAGTGCCTTCGTAGTCATTTCCCTTAAAATGACATCCTTTACCCATAAAGGAAACAGAAACGGGAAGAGGGGAGGCAAAGACAAGATGGAGTATCAGTTCTTTGCGTGGAATGCCATGAATATCATTATAATAGTTTGCCTGAACTTTGCGGGCTTTAATACTACAGTTAAATAAATCATAGTAAGACAGGATGGGAAGAACCTCCAGCATGCCTTTCATGTCATCTGAATTATGAAGCAGCAGTGTGTGATACAGACTATAATCATGTGAGGCAGTAAAATCTTTGTACACTTGTATCAATTCGCCACCGCTATAAGTGTCATCCCGGTGAATTCCTAAAAAGGCTTCTATGGTTTTTAATTTACAGTCAGGTAGTTTTAAAAAGTTTTTGTAAGGAACAATCCGGCGGTAGATGTCTAATCCTTCCATTTGCCCAAAATCGCAGGGAATACCATATTTGTCTGCCTTGTGTTTGAGAAATGGCAGATCAAAGGTGTTGCCATTATAGTGGATCAGATAGGAGTAGCTTTCTGTGAAGGATAAAAACGATTTTACAAGTTCAGCTTCTTCGTCAGGGGTCTGAGCAAACCACTGGCGAATGACCCAGTTCCCTTCTGAATAAAAAGCACATCCAATCAGATAAATGGATGCTCCGGAAGAAAGAAAACCGGTTGTTTCTATGTCTAAAAAAAGAATCTGGTCTAAAGGAGCCAGACGCTCTAAAGGATATTTTAATTGAAAATTGCCGAGTATGATTTCTTCTGTTTTCATAGGAACCTCCTAATATATGAATTCCTTTAAAATTGCTTTGACGGTTTATTTTCTCTGTTAAGTGTAGCATATTTTTCAAAATTGCAGTAGTATTTTCGACAAAAAAATAGTATATTTATAAGAGTGGAGATGAAAGAATTTTAACAGACGGCGAAACGGTCTGATTGAATTAAATTAAGCATAGAAAGAAGGTTATCAAGTGGCGAGATTAACATTTGTGGGTGGTATCCATCCTTATGATGGTAAGGAGTTATCCAAGGACAAACCAATCAGAGAAGTCTTACCTAAGGGTGATCTGGTGTATCCTCTGTCCCAGCATATAGGGGCACCGGCGCAGCCTATTGTACAGAAGGGAGATAGAGTCCTTACAGGACAGAAGATTGCGGAGGCAGGTGGATTTGTTTCTGCGCCTGTTTATGCAACTGTGTCGGGAACGGTAAAGGCGATTGAACCCAGACGAGTTGTTACGGGTGATAATGTTATGAGTATTGTCATCGAAAACGATGGGCTGTATGAAGAGGTAGAGTGGCCGGAGGTAAAGCCCTTCGAGGAGCTTACAAGGGAAGAAAAAATCAATATAATCCGGGAAGCGGGGATTGTGGGCATGGGAGGAGCTGGTTTCCCTACCGCTGTCAAATTATCTCCAAAGGAACCCGAAAAGATAGAATATGTGATTGTGAACGGTGCAGAATGTGAACCTTATCTTACATCTGACTACCGCAAGATGATGGAGGAACCCGAAAAGCTGATCGGAGGTCTGAAGGTTTCTTTAAGCTTGTTTGACAATGCAAGAGGAATTCTGGCAGTGGAGGATAACAAACCCGATTGCATAGCAAAATTAAAACGCCTGACCAAGGATGAGACCAGAATTACGGTAAAAGCTGTTAAGACCAAGTATCCACAGGGCTCAGAGCGTCAGCTGATTTATGCAACGACAGGCCGTGCAATCCATTCTGCAATGCTGCCTTCTGATGTAGGCTGTATAGTGGATAATGTTGATACGGTAATTGCTATTTATAATGCAGTCATTGAAGGAAAACCGTTGATGCACAGAATTGTAACAGTAACAGGCGATGCGATTGCAGATCCCCGCAATTTTAAAGTCAGAATCGGAACCAACTATCATGAACTGGTGGAGGAAGCAGGCGGGTTTAAGGAACAGCCGGTTAAGATTATTTCCGGAGGTCCCATGATGGGATTTGGTATTTTTGATTTGGATGTACCAACAACCAAAACATCTTCAGCACTGCTTTGTCTTACCAAAGATGATGTATCTGCGATGGAACCCAGTGCATGTATTAACTGCGGAAAATGTGTAGAGGTATGTCCGGGCAGGGTAGTACCCCGGAAACTGGCAGATTACGCGGAGCATTATGATGAAGAGGCCTTTGTAAAAAATAATGGTATGGAATGCTGTGAATGCGGATGCTGTAGCTATGTTTGTCCGGCAAAACGTCCACTGACACAGGTAATCAAATCCATGAGAAAAATGCAGCTTGCAAAGAAGAAAAAGTAGGAGGAAAACGCAATGAGCGATTTGATGAAGGTTTCATCCAATCCCCATATCAGGTCAAAGGTTACCACAAGCAGTATTATGTTTGCGGTGGTGCTCGCATTACTTCCTACAGCAGGCTTTGGCATTTATAATTTTGGGCTGGATGCATTGATTTTAATTTTAGTAACAACGGCAACAACAGTTCTTACGGAATTTATTTATGAAAAGGCCATGCATAAGAAAATTACCATTGGTGACTTTTCTGCTGTAGTGACTGGTCTGCTGCTGGCTCTGAACCTTCCTCCATCAGCACCCTGGTGGATAGGAGTAATAGGAGGTATTTTTGCAATTTTAGTAGTGAAGATGCTTTTTGGCGGATTGGGACAGAATTTTATGAACCCCGCACTGGGAGCAAGATGTTTTCTGCTGATTTCCTATACATCTATTATGTGCAATTTTGATTGTGATGCCTATACGGGAGCGACACCTCTTGCTACTTTGAAAGCGGGAGGAAGTGTTAATATCCTTGATATGGTAATAGGAAAGACAGGAGGCACCATTGGCGAGACCTCAATGATAGCAATTGTGATAGGAGCCTGTTTCCTGATCCTTATTGGTGTGATTGATTTGAGGATACCGGGAAGCTACATAGTGACTTTTGTGATTTTTATTTCACTTTTTGGCGGTCATGGATTTGATCCGGCATTTATCAGTGCCCATTTGGCAGGGGGCGGTTTAATGCTGGGGGCATTCTTTATGGCAACAGACTATGTGACAAGACCTGTTACCAAAAACGGTCAGTATTTATATGGCGTAATCCTTGGTCTGCTGACCGGTATTTTTAGAATTTTTGGACCGTCAGCAGAAGGTGTTTCCTATGCAATTATACTGGGAAATCTGCTGGTTCCATTGATTGAAAAAATTACCATGCCTAAAATATTTGGAAAAGGAGGGGAAAAAGCATGAAGAGTATGTTAAAAGATGCTGCCGTCCTTTTGGTGATTACGCTGTTTGCAGGGTTAATTTTGGGATTTGTATATCAGATTACCAAGCAGCCCATTGCAATGGCAGAAGAAAAGGCTGCAAAGGAAGCTTATGCAGAGGTATTCCCTGCAGCTGCGGATTTTGAAAAGCTGGAACTGGCAATGCCGGAAGATTCTGCATGGGTAGAGGAATGGAGCAATGCCGGGTTCAAAGGTGTAGAAATTGTAAATACACTTGAGGCAAAAGATAATGCCGGAGAAAAACTTGGATATGTGCTTACCGTTACCTCCCATGAAGGGTATGGTGGTGACATTACCTTTACTATGGGAATCAGCGCTGATGGAACCATAAATGGCATTTCCATTTTAAATATTTCAGAAACTGCCGGTCTTGGTATGAAAGCAGAGGCGGTTTTAAAACCGCAGTTTGCAAATAAGAAGGTTCAGGGATTTACCTATACCAAGACAGGAGCGACTTCTGACAGTCAGATTGATGCAATCAGTGGAGCTACAATTACAACGAACGCCGTGACGACGGCAGTAAATGGTGGACTTTACTATTTCCAGACGCAGTTAGGAGGTAGCAGTTATGAAGCAGAATAGTATATCAGAACGTCTGATAAATGGTTTAATCAAAGAGAACCCTACTTTTGTGCTGATGCTGGGGATGTGTCCGACGCTGGCGGTTACCACATCAGCAATCAATGGATTAGGCATGGGACTTACGACAATGGTGGTTCTTGCACTCAGTAACATGTTTATTTCAATGCTCAGAAACATTATACCGGATAAGGTAAGAATTCCTGCATTTATTGTAGTGATTGCATCCTTTGTAACGGTAGTTGAACTTTTATTAAAAGCATATATTCCCTTTCTCTATGATGCACTTGGACTTTATATTCCTCTGATTGTGGTGAACTGTATCATTTTAGGGCGTGCGGAAGCATATGCATCTAAAAATGGTGTTATTTCTTCTCTGTTTGATGGGGTTGGCATGGGACTGGGATTTACTGTTGCACTTACCATTATAGGTGCAGTCAGGGAAGTGATTGGTGCCGGAGAATTGTTTGGATTTGGCGTGATGCCGGCAAGCTATGTGCCGTGCAGTATTTTTGTATTGGCACCCGGTGCATTCTTTGTTCTGGCAGCATTGACTGCGATTCAGAATAAGGTAAAGCTTGCAGGAGAAAAGAAGGGCAAAGATATGTCCAAGATACAGTCGGGATGCAACTCTGACTGTATGAGCTGTGGAGAATCCGGATGCAGCAAACGCTTCTTTAATGAGACGGTCAATGCAGACGAAACTGTAGATCAAAAGGAAGTAGAAGAAACGGCAGACGCGGCGGAGAAAAAGGAGGAAGAAAAAGATGATTAAAGAATTATTGATTATAATGATTTCGTCTTCGCTGGTAAGCAATGTGGTTTTAAGCCAATTTCTGGGGTTATGTCCATTCCTTGGAGTATCCAAAAAGACCAGTACGGCGGCAGGGATGGGAACGGCAGTTATTTTTGTCATTACCCTGGCATCTGCGGTTGCAGGGGCAATTTACAAGTTTATCCTTGTTCCCTTTGATCTGACTTATTTACAGACAATTGTATTTATTTTGGTAATTGCAGCCTTAGTGCAGTTCGTGGAAATGTTTCTTAAAAAATTTATGAAATCCTTGTATCAGGCATTGGGAGTTTATCTTCCTCTGATTACTACCAATTGTGCAGTATTGGGTGTTGCACTTACCAATGTACAGAAAAACTATGGAATATTTACAGGCATTGTGAATGGCTTTGCGACAGCAGTCGGTTTTACGATTTCTATTGTCATCCTTGCCGGTATCAGAGAAAAAATGGAATATAATGATATTCCGGAATCCTTTAAGGGAATGCCGATTGTGCTGATTACAGCCGGTCTGATGGCGATTGCCTTTTGCGGATTTTCAGGACTGCTGTAGGAGGTGCCGAAATGAGTATATCTGGAGTTTTAACGGCGGTAGCTGTAGTCGGTGGGGTAGGTCTCTTTATAGGACTTTTTCTTGGGATTGCAGCCATTAAATTTAAGGTGGAAGTAGATGAAAGAGAAGAGGCAGTTTTAGCAGCACTTCCCGGAAATAACTGTGGCGGCTGCGGTTTTCCCGGCTGCAGCGGGCTTGCAGCAGCTATTGCTAAAGGCGAAGCAGCGGTAAATGCCTGTCCCGTAGGTGGAGAGCCGGTTGGAAAGGCAATTGCACAGATTATGGGAGTGGAAGCAGAAAAAACAGTCAGGATGACTGCTTATGTGCAGTGCCAGGGGGATTGCGACAAGACAATTGTTGACTATGAGTATCATGGGATTGAAGACTGCAGGATGCTTTCCTTTGTGCCCAATGGTGGTGCAAAAAGCTGTAATTATGGGTGTCTTGGATATGGAAGCTGTGTGAAGGTCTGTTCCTTTGATGCCATCCATGTGGAAAATGGGGTTGCAGTAGTAGATAAGGAAAAGTGCAAAGCGTGTGGAAAATGTGTAGAGGTTTGCCCAAAACATTTAATCACATTAATTCCGTATGATGCGAAGTATGCAGTGGCATGCAGTTCGAAGGATAAAGGTCCGGTTACCATGAAGGATTGCAGTGCAGGGTGCATCGGATGTCAGCTTTGTAAGAAAAATTGCCCTTCAGAGGCAGTTGAGGTAGCTGACTTTAATGCCACGATTGACTATGAAAAATGTGTCGGCTGTGGTGTCTGCATGGAAAAGTGCCCCAGAAAGTCTATTGTGGCACATTAATCAAAGTTTTTATAAAGAATATTGCCGTCCTCTGTGATAAAAATTGCCTGAATATCAGGGTAGTTTTCAAGCAGTGAGACGGCTTTTTCGTATCCAAGAATAAAGCAAAGCGTAGAAAGGGCATCTCCATCCACGGAAGAAGGACTTAAAATAGTTACCTGAGACAGACCGCTTTCGGCAGGGTAGCCGGTAACGGTCGAGAGAATATGGTGGTAGAGAGTTCCATTTTGCTCAAAGTAACGTTCGTAGTTCCCTGATGAAACAACACTGCAGTCTGCAATATCCAAGGTAAGAACAGAAGTTCCGCTTGGAGCAAATGGCTTCTGGATGCCAATACGAAAAGCGGTGTGATCCGGTTTCATACCTAATGCAAGTACATTCCCGCCTAAGTTGATCAGAGCAGAGGTAACTCCTTCTGATAACAGGTATTCTTTCATTTTGTCAGCAATAAAGCCTTTGGCAATAAATCCAAGCTCAATGCGGGCTTCCGGATCTGTCAGTGCGACCTGATGTCCTTTGATAAGGATATTCCGGTAATTAACATGGTTGAGGGCTTCTGAAATCAGTTCATCATCAGGTATCAGATGTGTACTTTCGGAACCAAAGTTCCAAAGCTGGGAGAGGATTCCGATGGTGGGATCGACAACACCATCAGACAGTTGTGCATAATAAAGTGCAGTATTTAGAAGGGTTAGTGTGTCGTCATCCACTGTCACAAAATTACCATTACTGTGGTTTAGATTCCAGATATCGCTGCCTTCAATATTAGGGCTTAATAAGTTTTCATAGTGCTCTGCCAGTTTCATGCATCTGTTCAGTATCTGTGCGGAGCCATTCTCGTATAGAGTGACTGAAATGACAGTGTCAAAATAAAAACCGGTATTTTTTAATGGGGCGTTTCCTGTAAAGGAACTGCAGCCTGTCAGCAAAAGAGCCAGCAAACATACGATAGAACATATTTTTTTCATGTAAAACCTCTATCCTTGAAAATGGGTTGTAATGTAAGACAGTTTCATGTATATTTATAGAAAATAAAGTGATTGTCTAAAATGTCGTCAGTGATATTATATATTTTTGCAGACGGTTTGAAAAGAGAAAGTGGTGGATGAAATGCGTTTGCCTGATGAATACGAAGAAAGAGGAATGGGAACACCGGTCATCTATACGATTGTGGCGGTGTCGGCATTTATACTGATTATTCTTGCAGTGGTTTTTGCGAGCAATAACGGTAAAAAGAACTCGGGAAACGGAGTGAGTGGAGCGGTTAAGATGAGTCCTTCTCCAAGCCCTACCGAGGATGTTACCTTTGCAGAAGGGCAGGAAGATATAGAAGCTCTTTACAAAGAACATAAATTGCGGGCAGAAGATCTGGACTTTTGGGATATGTATCAGAACAATGATGTGGTAGTGGAAGCAGTTCCCACACAAAGTCCCTCTCCGGAACCTTCCCATGAGCCTACTGAAGAGGAGATGGCAACAGATGGGAAGCATGTAAAAATAACTCATAAAGATGGGGAAGAGGAATGGGTAAATATTTCAGACGAGATTGCTCTTTCTACTTATGATTTTACAAATTTAAAGATCTCTGGCGGAAAGATGGCATATTATCAGGACGGAGAAAAGAAGTCATGGTTGGGAGTAGACTTATCCGAGGACAGTGGGGAAGTGGATTTTCAGGTATTAAAGGATTCGGGGATAGATTTCGTTATGATACGTTTAGGAAGCAGAGGGTATGAAAGCGGTCTTATTTCACTGGACGAAAAATTTGTTTCCAATATCACTGCGGCACAGGCGGCAGGACTTCATGTGGGTGTAAGCTTTTTTTCTCAGGCAGTGAATGTGAAGGAAGCGGTGGAGGAAGCTGAATTTGTTGCCAGCAACTTAATCCCGTATCAGATCGATTATCCGGTAGCTTTTGATATGGAATATATTGTAAATGATGAAGCCAGAATCGATTCTTTGAATGTGGATGAAAAGACACAAATTGCAGAGGCATTTCTGTCAACCATTGAAAAGGAGGGATATCGTCCAATTCTGTATGGCAATACAGACTGGCTTTTGGGAGAACTGGTGCCTGATAAATTGCTTTCAGAGTATGATATTTGGCTGAACGATCAGTCTCCGGTGCCGGAATATCCTTATCAGTTTAAATTGTGGAGATATGCCACACAACAGCAGGTTTCGGGTGTGGAAAAGGAAACTTCCTATACCATCAGCTTTGTAGATTACACCCGCAAGTAATTACTGATTTTGCGGGAGACAGTCAATTTAGAATAAATGTCGGCGTAAGCAGAAGGAGAAAGATTTTCCAGATAATTTGGAGAAAAGTTCTTGTCTACGCCGGCTTTTTTTAATAGATCGATTGCCTTGTTATATGCAATGGCGGCTTCGATATCGCTGTTGTATGTGCCCACCGTATAATTCCCGTTAATGTGGATTTTTGTCACATAACGGATCCCGTTTTTGGTGTTTTTTCTTGTTACACCGTGATAGGAATTCAATATTTCTATATTTTCATATCTAAAATCCATATCATTTCCATTTACAAAACGATAATCCCGATCTCTGACCGCATAATTTTTGATTCCATACCGGTTCATGATATTGACCTGCATACCATAATCAGATACAAAAAAATGGCGTCCCCGACGCATGATTTTGTGTGAGGAATAGTAAAACAGATCATCAATATCAAATTTTAGTACTGCTTCAGGAGAAAGATAATATTCAAAATATTTTTTGTATATGTAGATTGGTGTCGAAAAGTAAATCCCATTTTCGCGATAATTGATCAGGCATACCCATTTTTCGAAGGGAAGAATCCGGTGGACGGAATAAGCTGAAAGATGAAGTTCCGGGTCAGTAAGCAAAGAGGTTCCTTCGAGATAGGCACCATATGCAATGAGCGCAGTGGGATAACTTCCCAAGCTGATGTGCTTTTTTTTGTGTGTTATGGAGGCACGATAATAAACAGTACCGTCTTTTTTAGTTGCCGTAAATACACCGGGTAAATTCTGCTCCATGGGGACTCCTTATTACGAAAATCAGTTTTACTTAACATTATCATAACATAAAAGTTGAAATTTATAGAAATATTTTTGGCAGTAACTGTATAAAATATTAAAGAAATGTTACAAATTAAATTTACTTTCCGGTATTAGGAGAGAATATGGGGAAGAAAAGAAAGGATTTAGAAATGTATAAGAAATTTATATTACAGCTTTTTCTATGTAATATGATATTGGTAACCGGTTGGTTTTGTGTAAAAGGGGCGCAGATGACCCGCCTTGCAGCTACACCTGCTTTTCAACTACGGCTGACAGAAGATTATAGAAACCCCAAGGCGGACAGGTTCTATGGCATATCGAAAAGAGCTGCATCAGGACAAAGGATAGTAGATTATGTAGTTATGGAAAAGGAGCGGAAATATGATCTGCCTCAGAGCGACTATGAAGCATTACTAAAAATTGTACAGGCAGAGGCCGGTTGTGAAGATACGGAAGGAAAAATGCTTGTGGCAGGAGTTATTATGAATCGGGTAAACAGCAGCAAATTTCCGAATACGGTTACAGAGGTAGTCACACAAAAGGAGAACGGAGTATATCAGTTTTCTCCGGTGGCAAATGGAACATATCAGAAAGCAAGAGCTTCACAAGAGACCGTTGAGGCAGTGGAGCGCGTGCTTCAAGGGGAGGATATTACGGAAGGGGCACTTTATTTTGCAGCAAGAAAATATGCCGATCCGGAAAAGATGAAGTGGTTTGATTGTTCACTGGTAAAACTTTTTGAACATGGGGGACACGAGTTTTTTACAAATTAAAAAAATAATATGGGCAAATGGTTGAGAAATATATGCTTTTCGTTGTAAAAAAACGGACTTTATGATAAAATGTGTAATAAATATCGGCAGAAAAATCTGCCATGAAGTAAAATACGAGAAGTAAAAGAGCGAAAGGCATGGTATTATGATGGAAATTTTGTACAACAGCACAAGATCGAAGGGAAATCCGGTAAAGGCATCGGAGGCAATTTTGAAAGGACTTTCAGAAGATGGCGGATTATTTGTGCCGGAAAGGATTCCTGCTTTAGATAAAACCCTTGAAGAATTATCGGAAATGACATATGGACAGGTTGCATACGAAGTAATGAAGCTTTATCTTACTGATTTTACACAGCAGGAGCTTTTGGATTGTATTGCAAAGGCCTATGATGAGAAGTTTGATACAGAAGAAATCGCACCTATGGTAGAAGCAGATGGTGCATACTATTTAGAATTATTCCACGGAGCAACCATTGCGTTTAAAGATATGGCGCTTTCCATTCTCCCGCATCTTCTGACTACCTCTGCTAAGAAAAATCAGGTCAAAAATGAGATTGTAATTTTGACAGCAACTTCAGGGGATACCGGAAAGGCAGCGCTTGCGGGCTTTGCGGATGTAGAAGGTACGCGGATTATTGTATTTTATCCTAAGAATGGTGTAAGCCCCATTCAAGAGAAGCAGATGGTTACCCAAAAGGGAAAGAATACATATGTTGTAGGCATTCACGGTAATTTTGACGATGCACAGACTGGTGTAAAACAGATTTTTGGTGACAGGGAACTTGCTGCATATATGGATGAGAAAGGCTTTCAGTTTTCTTCGGCAAACTCCATTAATATCGGGCGTCTTGTACCCCAGATTGTGTATTATGTATATGCGTATGTGAAACTTTTGAAGGAAGAACGTATTCAGAACGGTGAAAAAATTAATGTTGTAGTTCCTACCGGAAATTTTGGTAATATTTTAGCAGCTTTCTACGCAAAACAGATGGGGCTTCCGATTGATAAGCTCATTTGTGCATCTAATGAAAATAAGGTGCTTTATGATTTCTTCCGTACAGGAACCTACGATAAAAACCGGGAGTTTGTACTTACAACATCCCCTTCAATGGATATTTTAATTTCCAGTAATCTGGAAAGACTGATCTACCGTATTGCAGGGAATGACCCGGATAAAAACAAAGAATTGATGAGCGCATTGACACAGGGCGGTATTTATACTATTACGGATGAAATGAAAGCACAGCTTGTAGACTTCTATGGCAACTATGCAAGTGAAGAGGAAACTTCAACCAAAATACACGATTTGTATGACAGTACAGGATATGTGATCGATACGCATACGGCAGTTGCATCCTGTGTTTATGATAAGTATTTGAAGGAAACCGGAGACGATAAACCGGCAGTGATTGCATCAACAGCAAGTCCGTATAAGTTTACAAGAAGTGTTATGAATGCGATTGATCACAAGTATGATTCTATGGGAGATTTTGAACTTGTTGACAGGCTTTCTGAAATATCTAAGGTTGAGATCCCAAAGGCGATAGAAGAAATCAGGACAGCGCCTGTAGTACATAATCAAGTTTGTGAAAAGAATGAAATGAAAAAGACGGTAATGGAATTTCTAGGCATCTGATATGGGCTTTCTTGTCAGCCTTCAAGGGGAGAGACAACTGGGAAAATGAAACATATTTTAATTGTAGATGATGTAACAACTAATCTGAAGTGCGCGGTGGAGGTACTTAAGGATACTTATGAAGTGTCTACTGCCAAATCAGGAAAATGTGCTTTGGACTTATTAAAGAAAAGCATACCGGATCTGATTTTACTGGATGTTGATATGCCTGACATGAATGGCTATGAAGTAATGGAACGGCTTAGCATGGAAGAACAGCTTAAGGACATTCCGGTCATATTTCTGACTACAGGATCAGACAGGGAAAGCGAGATAAAAGGGCTGAAGATGGGCGCGATGGATATTGTCCGAAAGCCTTTTGAACCTGAAATCATGTGCAGCAGGATTAGCAAAATCCTTCAGATGACAGAGCAGAGAAAGGAACTGTTAGATATTGCTCAGAAGGATGGACTGACAGATCTTCTAAACAGAAGATATATGGAGAAGTTGCTTAATCAAACTGATACGAGAGAAAGAAAAGGATTTTTCTTTCTGCTGGATTTGGACAACTTTAAGATGATTAACGATACCTTTGGACACGTTGTAGGTGATGATGTGTTAATAAGCTTTGCGAGGGTCTTAAAGGAAGAGGTCAGTAGTGCAGGAACTGTCTGCCGGTTGGGAGGAGACGAGTTTGCTGTTTATATTTCAGAGGAAAACAGGAAGGAAGAAATTACCCAAATTGCCCGCAGGATGATTGCAGGAATAGAATTTGAAATAAATGAGCTGCTTCCGGAAGCCTGTGATTTTAAGGTGTCTGTTTCAGTGGGAATTGCCGAGAAACCATTAGATGGAAATAGTTTTATTGAACTGTATGCAGCAGCGGATAAGGCGCTATATTATGTAAAGCAAAATGGAAAGCGCGGATATCATTTTTATCGTGATACCAAGAAAGAACGTCGCAATTCAGAAGAAGATACTCTGATTGATCTGTTGCAGCTTCAGCGGCTGATTCGCGAGGAGGAGCATGAAGCTGGGGCATACAGAGTGGAGTATGACGGATTTAAAAGAATTTATCGGTTTGTTTCAAGATGTATGGAGAGAAAAAGCCAGGATGTACAGCTGGTATTATTCACGATACAGGACACTTCAGAAGATGAGACAGACAGTATCAGAATGGATCATGGAATGCGAGGGTTGGAACAGGCTGTTGCTAATTCACTCAGAAGAGGAGATGTAGCAACGAAGTGTGGAAAAATGCAATATGTTGCCATTCTTCTCAACGCATCTTATGAGAATGGGAATCTGGTTGCACAGAGAATTCAAAAAAGGTTCAATAAAATTATGAATGATAACACATTGTTGCTATCCTATGAGATACAGAGTGTGGAAGCAGACAAAGCAGAAATCAGAAATGTAAAGTAAAGGGCGATTGCAAAAGCGGTTGAATAACTGCTGGAGCAATGGCCCTTTTTTTAGAAAACATCTGATATTAATGACGGTCACACATTTCAATATAAGTTTTGTCGTCCCCGATAGGTTTGTATGCGGGACGAATGATCTTTCCGTTGTTTGCAAGTTCTTCCATGCGGTGTGCGCTCCAACCGGCAATACGTGCGATCGCAAAAATCGGCGTATACAATTCTAATGGGAGACCAAGCATGTGATAAACAAACCCTGAGTAAAAATCCACGTTGATGCTGACACCTTTGTACATTTGTCTTTCTTCTGCAATGACAGCAGGAGCAAGCTTCTCAACAAGAGAGTATAAGGCAAATTCTTTTTCAAGCCCTTTTTCCACAGAAAGCTTTTCTACGAAGGATTTGAGAATAACTGCACGTGGGTCTGATTTGGAATAAATGGCATGCCCTACGCCGTAGATAAGACCTGCATGGTCAAAAGCTTCCTTGTGAAGAAGACGGCGTAAATAAAAGCTGACTTCGTTTTCGTCGGTCCAGTCCTTTACTTCCTGCTTCATTTCTTCAAACATCTGAACAACTTTGATGTTGGCACCACCGTGCCTGGGGCCCTTCAGAGATCCGATTGCTGCAGCAATAACGGAATAGGTATCTGTAAGGGAAGAGGTAACTACATGCGTTGTAAAACTGGAGTTGTTTCCACCGCCATGCTCCATATGTAGTACCAGTGCGATGTCTAAAAGTTTGGCCTCCAGAGGCGTATAAGAGCTGTCGGGACGCAGAATGTGAAGAATATTCTCGGCTGTTGACAGTGCAGGATCAGGCTGATGGATGAACAGACTTTTTCCATCATGATAATGACAGTATGCCTGATAGCCATAGATAGACAAAAGAGGAAACAGGCTGATCAGTTGGAGACACTGTCTTAATACATTGGGTAAGGATACATCATCTGCACGGTCATCATAGGAATACAGAGTAAGTACGCTTCGTGCCAGAGTATTCATCATATCACTGCTGGGGGCTTTCATAATGATATCGCGTACAAAGCTGGTAGGAAGAGAACGATATTTGGAAAGAAGCTGCCGGAAATCGGCAAGTTCCTTCTCGTCGGGCAGTTTGTTAAATAAGAGGAGATAAGTTACCTCTTCAAAACCAAAACGATTGTCCTTTGTAAAACCTGCTACCAGATCTTTGACATCATAGCCACGATAGAAAAGGCGACCATGGGCAGGGACTTCCTTGCCGTCTACAATTTCCTTGGCACGTACATCCGAAATATTGGTAAGACCGGCTAAAACACCCTTTCCGTTTAAGTCTCTTAAACCTCTTTTTACATCGTATTTGGTAAAAAGTTCTGTATCAATCAGATCAGCCTGTTCGCTCATTTTGGCAAGGCGGACGATATCGGGTGTAATTTCAGAAAAAACGTTATGATCCATTTAGTAAGCTCCTTTCTGTGATTATTTAATTCAGACAGGTATATGCTGAAATAGAATGAACATTGTTGCTAGTTGTCAGTTAATAAATTAGAAATGAAAGAACATTTCAGAAAAAAAGTTAACATAACCATCATAACATGTAAACTGAGTTCAAACAAGAAAAAAATTGCCTGTTAATAAATATTTTACATTTATAAATAAACGTAGGAATAAAATTGAGAAAAATGGATGCTATAAATATTGACTTTTAAAATCATGTTTGAGATAATACAATAGATGTGCCAAAGCAGGTACATTTTACGTAGACAATCACAATTCTGAGGCTTATACAGCAGCAGCTTTGTGGTGGAAAATACACAATAATTTAAGGAGGACGAATAATATGTCAACAAAAGCGTATTATCCAATTTCCGAAATCGGAGCTGGTAAAGTAGGTTTTTCCAAAACCCGTTCAATTATCGAAGCTGCTTTTTACGGAAATAATGTAGTTAAGGTAAATACCTTAAAGGAAGCTTATGAATTAGCTAAGAATTCACCCGGAACAATTGTAACAGATATGCCTGTAAAAGATGGAGAAACTTTCGGTCTTGAAAAAGATGCCAAAGTTCTTCTTTTCAACGATGGTGCTGTAACAGGACGTTATGCAGCAGCTCGCCGTATTAAGGGTGAACCTGGAGTTGATGAAGCAAAGCTGGATAAAGTTGTTATGGATGCAATCTACGAGACACGTTGGAAAACAATGTATCATGCAGAATGCTTCGTAGGTCTTGATCCTGAATTTATGGTAAAAGCTCACCTCCTGATTCCCGAAGGAGAAGAGAATATTCTCTACAACTGGATGATCAACTTCCAGTATATGTCTGACGAATATGTTAAGATGTACAAGAAGTCCAAACCTGTTGGAGATGGAAAAGAACCTGACATTTATATCTTCTCCGATCCTCAGTGGGCTCCTCATGATGCACCTGACGTTGATTACAGCTGCTTAAGCGATCCTTTAACACTTTGCTATTTTGATACCAACCAGAACTGCGCTGCAATTCTTGGTATGAGATATTTTGGTGAACACAAGAAGGGTACTCTTACTATGGCTTGGGCACTTGCCAACAGAAATGGTTATGCAGCATGCCACGGTGGACAGAAGGAATACACATTAGCAGACGGTTCCAAGTTCGTTGCTTCTGTATATGGTCTGTCAGGTTCAGGTAAGTCTACTCTGACACATGCTAAGCATGGTGACAAGTATCCTGCAATCAAGGTTCTTCATGATGACGCATTTATTATTAACACAGATACCTGTGCATCCATCGCACTTGAGCCTACATACTTTGATAAGACAGCAGATTATCCTACAGGATGTCCTGACAATGAATATCTGTTATCTGCTCAGAACTGTTCCGCAACTCTGGATGAGAACGGAAAGCTTCAGCTGGTAACTGAAGATATCAGAAATGGTAACGGACGTGCAATTAAGTCTAAATTATGGTCTCCTAACAGAGTAGATAAGATTGACGCTCCTGTAAACGCAATCTTCTGGATTATGAAAGACCCTACCATTCCTCCTGTAGTTAAGTTAAAAGGTGCAGCTTTGGCTTCCGTTATGGGCGCTACACTTGCTACTAAGACATCTACAGCAGAGCGTGTTGCAGCAGGTACAGACTTAAATGCAATCCGTATTGTGCCTTATGCAAATCCTTTCAGAACCTATCCTCTGGTTAATGACTATGAGAAGTTCAAGAAGTTAGTAGAAGAGAAGAACGTAGCTTGCTACATCGTTAACACTGGTGACTTCATGGGACACAAGTGCCAGAAGGAAGATACTCTTGGTATTCTGGAGACAATCGTTGAAGGAAGAGCTAAGTTTGAACAGTGGGGACCTTTCGAAGATATCGAAATCATGAATGACTGGTCCGGCAAGACAGGCGATTTCACTCCTGACTTAAATGATTCTGAATACAAGGCAGCATTAAAGAATGCTATGCAGACTCGTGTAGATGCTGTTAAGGGATTCGCAGAAAAGAAAGATGGTTATGACAAGCTTCCT
The DNA here is from genome assembly GCA_029226935.1 of Bacillota bacterium. Lineage (GTDB taxonomy): Bacteria > Bacillota > Clostridia > Lachnospirales > Lachnospiraceae > Suilimivivens. Next base: position 101,009 of record JAQXYZ010000072.1, read on the forward strand.
GATGAAGCACTTGCTGCAGTTCAGAAGCTGGTTGATGCTCTTAACTAATCAGATATGTTTTTATTATGTGGGTACGCTTATGCGTACCCATATTTTATATAAAAAATTCCAGTTGTATTTTACAGTGTGATTGGATATAATAAAATTAACCTGAAATGCACGATAATTCCTGTTAGTTTTGAACCTACAGATACTTTAAACGGGATTCCTACATTATCTGGTGGCTGTCAAGCCCTCACTCATTTTGAGGATTGGAAGGGAAGGCAAAAGCGCAGATTGCGGTTACCCACCTAGCATAGCTAGGAGTCAAAAGGCAGGAACCGGCATTTTGGGGAACATAAACAGAAGAAAAGCAGCCCATATGGGGCTGCTTTTCTTCGTATAAAAGGGAATGTGCAATTTATGGAGAGAAAGTTAAAAATTTGGATTAAGTTAGTAGCAGTGATTGTATTGACCATTATGTTTATATGGCTGATCTATACGGATGAAAGAATCATACAGATGAAGCAGCCGGAAGGAACACTGATCTCCAGAGAAGATGTATGGATTCTTTTGGATGCGTCGAATGAATGGAACTTGGATTCTGCTCTGATGGAGGAGGTACGCAAAGGTGATGGAAATGATGGGAAACAGGAAGAATATTTGACCTATGCTGATTATCAAAAAATATTGGACTGTCTGTTAGAAGAAAAAGAATCAAATCCTCAAACCTTGAAGTTGAAGGAAGAACTTACATATAATGACCGATATCGAAGAGAGTTTTATCTCTTAAAGTCTGATTGGTATCAGGCATATGAAAAGCTGCTATCTTTTTATGGGCTTTCACAGACTATTCATAAAGAGAGGGTGGAGATTCTTTGCGGAAATTCTAATGTGTCAGGGGAAAAAAGATTGGAGGAAGGAGAAATCCTTACAAAAGATGGAAGGGTTTATGAAGGGATTTCCAAAGAATTTACAGAATTGAAATTTATCGTTGTCGATGCATTTGTCAGGGAAAACAAGCTGCTGACTGTGGTGGAAGCAGATGTGGGAGAAGGATGGCTTGAAAATCTGTGGGTTATGGAGTGCGCTGAAAGCAGGGTATGGTTTTTTTATAAAGGATATGAGCTGTGGGGAGAACTTGCGGAAGCTGGCGCAATATCACCGGAAGCAAGAGAACAGGTTGGAAATCTTGAGTTTAAGGAAGGCAAAATTTTAAAAGGGGTAATCAAAACCGAACGGATAGGGGGAAAGCTTCTGGGAATTTCACCATCTCAGGTGGAAATTGAAGGTTATGGGAAGCTTGAACTTGCAGAAAACTGTGTGGGATATCAATTATATGAAGAACTGCGTGAAGCAGAGATATCGGAACTGTCTGTGGGATATCACTTTGCAGATTTTGTTCTTGAGGATGGAAGGGTATGTGCCTTTCTCATTACCAAAAAGGAAAAGATGGAGAACATCCGGGTGTTGATTAGGAATAATGATTTTAGTGGATTATACCATAAGCAAATCGTCTTAAGCTGTCAGGATGGAATGACTATTTATTATGGAAGTTACAAGGACAGACTGAATAAGAAAGTGAGTGCCGGAGAAACATTTGTGATTGATGCCGTGGATGAAGCACTGGGGGAAGGCAGAATCGAGGCTGTTCCTGATACCAATACGGGCAAAATAGAAGTGCAATCACTGATGCGCAGTCAGGGAATCCCGTCTTATCGCGGCAGTATGGAAATCCTAGAGACGAAGGAAGGGCTTGTTTTGATTAATGAAGTCCTTTTGGAGGAATATTTATATTCTGTAGTGCCCAGCGAAATGCCGGCATCTTATCCTATGGAAGCATTAAAGGCGCAGGCAGTCTGTGCCAGGACTTATGGTTATCGCTATCTGCAAGCACCCGGGTATGGAGCACTTGGGGCTCATGTGGATGACAGCGTGGGATATCAGGTTTATAACAATATTGCAGAAAATATGAATTCCACCAAGGCAGTAAAAGAAACTACAGGGATGATGTTGATGTATCAGGAGGAGATGGTTAATACCTATTACTATTCGACTTCCTGCGGCTTTGGTGCAGATGCAGGTGTGTGGGATGAGAGCAGGAAAGATCTGACCCCCTATTTAAATGCCACATATCTTGGAAAAACTGCGGATGGGGAAACCAAGGATGGAGAGCTGCCGGAAGATTTGGCAAAGGAAGAAATTTTTCAAAGCTATATTATGCAAAAGGATGAAAATGCGTATGAAAAGGAAGAACCATGGTTTCGCTGGAACTATCAGGTGGAGAAACTTGATGTGGATTTGATGGCAGAAAGAGTGTTGGAGAGATATCAGGCAGTGCCGCAGAAGATACTTACCTTCGTTGGAACAGGTAATGCTACGGATGAAGAAGCAGAGTATGAAGAGAAGAAACCTGAATGTTTTCGTAAGATATATGAAATAAGCTGTGTCAAACGAAGAGAAGGGGGTGTTATGGATGAACTTCTAATAAAGACAGATCAGGGAACCTATAAAATCATATCAGAATATAATATAAGATATATTTTAAATCAGGGTGGTGCGGTCATTAGGCAGGACGGCTCATCCTATGAGAGCAGTCAGCTGCTTCCCAGTGCTTATTTCATAATTGATATTGTAAAGGAAGGAAAAAGTGTGGTAGGATATACTATTATTGGCGGTGGCTATGGTCACGGCGTAGGAATGTCGCAGAACGGTGCCAGAGCAATGGGAGAGCAGGAAAAGAACTTTGAGGAGATCCTTGCCTTTTATTACCGGGGCTGTCAGTTAAATAGAGTTTATTAAAACAGGTATGACAGGGGAACGTTTATGTTAAAAAGATTGATTTATATAGGAAATGATTTTGCAAAACATATGACCAGAAAAAATATCAGTGCTTTTGCAGCCAGCACAGCGTTTTTCCTGTTTTTGTCTTTGATACCGATGTTGATGCTGCTTTGTGCGGTTATTCCATATACCCCTCTTACAGAAGGAAATCTGATGGCAGTGGCAAGAGAAATTTCTCCTGACATGCTGGATCCTCTGCTGATTAGTATGATATCTGACGTTTATGACAAATCTATAGGGATCATCTCTGTTACGGCAATTGTAGTTTTATGGTCGGCAGGAAAGGGAGTTTTGGCACTTATGCAGGGGTTGAATGCAATCAATGACGTGGAAGAGAATAGAAATTATTTTTTTCTGCGGATAGTGGCAAGTATGTATACGGTATTGATGTTGATTGCAATTGTTTTTTCCCTTTTGGTCATGGTTTTTGGGAATTCTTTGATTGAGATTATTGTAGGTGTCGTACCGCAGACAGAATACCTTTTTAATCTTCTTGTGGGATTTCGGATGCCCTTTTTGTTGGGAGTTACCATTCTGGTTATTGCGGTGATGTATGCATATGTACCCGGAACAAAGCTTGGAATCAGAACACAGCTGCCGGGTGCGGCCTTTGCAGCTGTGGCATGGGGCATTATGACGTGGGCATTTTCCATTTATGTGGATGAATTTGATGGCTTCAGCACTTATGGAAGTCTGACGACGATCATTATTTTAATGCTGTGGTTATATGCTGCTATGTATATTATTTTGGTAGGAGCGTATATAAACCGATATTTCATGCCGGCGTTCCAATTCCTGATAGGGAAGCGCAGAGAGAGGGGAAATAAGGGATAGATACTTGACATTTCTTATAACCTCATCTAAAATAAACACAGTTATATTTGACAGAATGACGATGAAGGTGTTAAGTAGTACATTGTTTTCTTACAGAGAGAGGAAGTCGGCGGCTGAAAGCTTCCTTAAGTTCAGATAATGTGATGAAGTTCCCACCGGAGTTTCCAGATTGAATAGAATGATGATCGGGCATAAAGCACAAATGCCTTGGAGTCATTAGTAGGTTTGGACGTTTAACACTCGTTACGTGTATGAGGTGTCTGCTTTTCAAGCAGGAATTTGGGTGGTACCGCGGATTATATTCGTCCCTTGCATAAACAATGCAGGGGATTTTTTTATGTCAGTAATGACCAGAAGCATGGAACTACAAAAAGAAAGGAAAAAGTAATGAAAGAAAAATTAGAGCAAATTAAAGCAGAAGCCTTAAGGCAGATCCAGGAAAGTGATGCTCTGGATAAGTTAAATGAAATCAGAGTGAACTATCTGGGAAAAAAAGGAGAATTAACTGCTGTCTTAAAGAGTATGAAGGACGTTGCAGCGGAGGACAGACCTAAGATTGGACAGATGGTTAATGATGCAAGACAGGAAATTGAATCCGTACTGGAAGAAGCAAAGAACAAAATGGAGAACGCAGTTCTGGAGGCAAGATTGAAAAATGAAACCATTGATGTGACTCTTCCGGCAAAAAAGAACAATGTGGGACATCGTCATCCAAATACGATTGCATTGGAAGAAGTGGAAAGAATCTTTGTAGGCATGGGGTATGAGGTGGTAGAAGGTCCTGAAGTGGAAACCGATTATTATAATTTCGAAGCACTTAATATTCCCGCTGACCACCCGGCAAAGGATGAACAGGATACTTTCTACATTAATGGTGATTTCCTGCTTAGAACCCAGACTTCGGGAACCCAGGTACATGAAATGGAGAAGGGAAAGCTTCCTATCCGTATGATCGCACCGGGAAGAGTCTTCCGTTCAGATGAAGTAGATGCAACTCATTCCCCTTCCTTCCATCAGGTAGAAGGACTTGTGATTGACAAGCATATTACCTTTGCCGATTTAAAGGGAACGCTGGCTGAATTTGCGAGGGAGTTGTTCGGAGAGGAAACAAAGGTTAAGTTCCGTCCTCACCATTTTAATTTTACAGAGCCCAGTGCAGAGATGGATGTCTCCTGCTTTAAGTGTGGTGGAAAAGGATGTCGCTTCTGTAAAGGCTCCGGTTGGATAGAAATTCTTGGTTGTGGTATGGTTCATCCCAATGTACTTACCATGAGTGGAATTGATCCCGAAAAGTATTCAGGGTTTGCATTTGGTGTAGGTCTTGAAAGAATTGCGCTGCTTAAGTATGAAATTGACGACATGCGCTTGCTTTACGAAAATGATATCAGATTCTTAAAGCAGTTCTAAAGAAAGGGAGGAAATGAGATGAATACAGCATTATCATGGATTAAAGCATATGTGCCTGAGCTTGAATGCACTGATCAGGAGTATTGTGATGCAATGACGCTTACCGGAACAAAGGTAGAAAATTATGAAAGATTAGACAAAAATCTGGAAAAGATAGTAGTAGGACAGATTGAAAAAATAGAAAAGCATCCTGATGCGGATAAACTGATTATATGTCAGGTCAATATTGGCAATGAAGTGATTCAGATTGTAACAGGTGCACCCAATGTAAAAGAAGGCGATAAAGTGCCGGTGGTTCTGGATGGCGGAAAGGTAGCAGGCGGTCATGATGGTGGTCCGTTGCCGGAGGATGGTATCAAGATTAAAGCCGGAAAATTAAGAGGCGTTCCGTCAAATGGAATGATGTGTTCCATAGAGGAACTTGGTTCTGACAGAAATATGTATCCCGATGCACCTGAATTTGGAATTTATATTTTCCCCGATGATGTACAGGTTGGAGCGGATGCAGTTGAAGTGCTTGGATTGAGAGATACCGTGTTTGAATATGAAATTACTTCTAACAGGGTAGACTGCTATAGTGTGCTTGGAATTGCAAGGGAAGCAGCCGCAACCTTCCGTAAGCCCTTTATTCCTCCGGTGGTTGAGGTAAAGGAAAACGGAGAGAATGTAAATGACTATGTTTCTGTGGAAGTGCAGGATACAGATTTATGTACCAGATACTGCGCAAGGGTATGCACCAATATTAAGATTGCTCCTTCGCCGGAATGGATGCAGAGAAGATTGGCAGCCAGCGGCATCCGTCCTATTAATAATCTGGTGGATATTACAAATTATGTAATGGAGGAGTATGGTCAGCCTATGCATGCGTTTGATCTGGATACCGTGGCAGGTCATAAGATCATTGTACGGCGTGCAAAGGATGGAGATGAATTCCAGACTCTGGACGAACAGGTAAGGAAGCTGGATAAGGATATCCTGATGATTTGCGATGCGGAAAAGGAAATTGGTATTGCAGGTATTATGGGAGGTGAAAACAGCAAGATTACCGATGAGGTTAAGACGGTTCTCTTTGAGGCAGCAACCTTTAATGGTGCCAATATTCGTAAATCTGCCAAGAGACTGGGGCTTCGTACAGACGCCTCCGGCAAGTTTGAAAAGGGGCTTGACCCTCATAATGCTGAGGCGGCTATTAACCGTGCATGTCAGCTGATTCAGGAGCTTGGCTGTGGAGAAGTAGTAGGTGGAATGGTCGATGTATGCCAGCCTATGAAGGACGAGGTAAGAATTAAATTTGAGCCGGACAGAATCAATGACCTGCTTGGCACAGAGGTTTCTGTCGATGATATGATGGATATTTTTAAAATGCTGGAAATCAGATATGATGAAGCTGCAAATGAGCTGATTGCCCCTACCTACAGACAGGATCTGGAGTGCTGTGCTGATATTGCAGAGGAAGTGGCAAGATTCTTTGGATATGATAAGATTCCCACCACGTTGCCAAGCGGAGAAGCAACAGCAGGAAAGCTTTCTTATAAGCTTAGAATTGAGCAGAAGGCCAGAGATATTGTGGAATACTGTGGATTTTCACAGGGTATGTGCTATTCTTTTGAAAGCCCTAAGGTATTTGATAAGCTTTTGATACCTGAGGACTCACCACTTAGAAATGCCATTGTGATTGCAAATCCTTTGGGAGAGGACTTCTCTATCATGAGAACCATACCCTTAAACGGAATGCTGACTTCACTGGCTACCAATTATAACAGAAGAAATAAAGATGTCAGGTTATATGAGCTGGGTAACATTTATCTTCCTCATCAATTTCCTTTGACAGAGCTTCCCGATGAAAGAATGCAGCTTACTCTGGGGATGTATGGAGACGGAGATTTCTATACCATGAAAGGTGTAGTGGAAGAATTCTTTGACTCTGTTGGAATGAAAAAGAAGACCACTTATGCTCCTGAAGCAGGAAAGAGCTTTCTCCATCCGGGACGTCAGGCAAACATTATCTATGATGGAAAAGTTGTAGGATATCTGGGTGAAGTACATCCTATCGTATGTAAAAATTATGATATCGGCACACGGGCTTATATTGCAGTGCTTGATATGCCGCTTATTGTGGATCAGGCTACCTTTGACAGAAAGTATGAAGGTGTTGCTAAATATCCTGCCGTGTCCAGAGATATCAGTATGGTAGTTCCTAAGAACATTCTGGCAGGGCAGATTGAAGAGATGATTGAGCAGCGGGGCGGTAAACTGCTGGAAAACTATCAGCTGTTTGATATTTATGAGGGAGAACAGATTAAAGAGGGCTTTAAGTCAATGGCATATTCTATTACCTTCCGTGCGAAGGACAGAACGCTTGAAGAGAATGATGTGACCGGAGCTATGAAGAAAATATTGAATGGTCTTGAAAGCATGGGAATTGAACTGAGACAATAGTACTAAACGTTGGCACGCTTCGCAGAAATGTATGAAAGGAATAATAGATATGGAAAAGAAGAATACATGGGAAACATACAGCCATAAACAGCTTAAGGAAGTGGATGCCTTTGCGGAGGAATACAGAAACTTTTTAGATGAAGGAAAAACGGAACGTGAATGCGTGGATTATATTGTAAATGCAGTAGAAAAGAAAGGGTATCGCGAACTGCTGCAGGTAATTAAAAACGGAGAAAAGCTGAAAAAGGGCGACAAGGTATATGCGGTTTGGATGAACAAGTCTGTTGTTATGTTCCGCATTGGAAAGAAGCCTATGGCAGAGGGAATGAATATTTTAGGTGCTCATATTGATTCTCCAAGACTGGATGTAAAGCAGAATCCCCTATATGAGGAAGGTGGGTTTGCTTATCTTGACACGCATTATTATGGAGGGGTTAAGAAGTATCAGTGGGTAACGCTCCCTCTTGCACTTCATGGTGTGATTGTGAAGAAGGATGGCACTACAGTAGAACTTAACATCGGGGAAAATGAGGATGATCCGGTGTTCTTTATCTCGGATTTGCTGATTCATCTGTCACAGGAACAGTTGGAAAAAAAGGCATCTAAAGTCATTGAAGGGGAAGCCCTTGACTTAATTATTGGCAATAGACCAATCACAATTGGAAAAGAACAGTCTGATAAAGAGAAAAAAGACAGCAAGGAAGAAACAAAGGCAAAGGAAGCGGTAAAGCAGGGAATTTTGGATATCCTGAAGAAAACCTATGATGTTGAAGAGGAGGATTTCCTTTCCGCTGAACTTGAGATTGTACCGGCAGGCAGAGCAAGAGAAGCCGGATTGGACCGCAGCATGATTCTCGCATATGGTCAGGATGACAGAGTGTGTGCGTTTTCATCTTTAATGGCAATGCTGGAAGTGGAAGATACTGAGAGGACGGCATGCTGTCTTTTGGTTGACAAGGAGGAAATCGGAAGCGTAGGCGCTACCGGCATGCAGTCAAAGTTCTTTGAAAATATGGTGGCAGAGGTCATGAATTTGACAGGAGAGTATTCGGAACTGAATGTGAGAAGATGTCTGTCTTCGTCCTGTATGCTGTCCTCTGATGTAAGCAGTGCTTTTGATCCCGCTTTTGCAGCAAGCTTTGACAAAAAGAATGTGGCTTATCTTGGTGGAGGGATGGTATTTAATAAGTTTACCGGTTCAAGAGGCAAATCAGGTTCCAATGATGCAAACGCAGAGTATATTGCCCATATCCGCAGCATCTTTGAAAAGGAAAAGATTAATTTCCAGACAGCTGAGCTTGGCAAAGTAGATCTTGGCGGCGGCGGTACAATTGCCTATATTTTGGCATTGTATGGCATGAATGTAATTGACAGTGGAGTGGCAGTCTTAAACATGCATGCGCCATGGGAAGCTACCAGCAAGGCGGATGTCTACGAGACGAAGCGTGGATATGAAGCTTTCTTAAGAGGAGCCGATCTGTAATGGATATGACAAATAATGGAAAAGAAAACGGACAGGCGGCCGAGCTTAAGACTTCCGATTTTTATTTTGAACTTCCACAGGAGTTGATTGCACAGGACCCATTGGAGGATCGCTCTGCTTCCCGTCTGTTGATGGTAAACAAAAATACAGGTGAAATAAAGCATGAGGTATTTCGGAACATTATAAACTACTTAAATCCGGGGGACTGTCTGGTACTGAACAATACCAAGGTGCTTCCCGCCAGACTTCTCGGTGTAAAAGAAGATACGGGCGCAGCGATTGAAGTCCTTCTTCTTAAGAGAAGAGAAGGAGATGTATGGGAAACGTTGGTTAAGCCCGGAAAGAAAATGAAGCCCGGCGCCAGACTTGTTTTTGGCAATGGCGTACTGAAGGCTGAAGTACTGGATGTTGTTGAAGAGGGGAACCGCCTCATTCACTTTTCTTATGAGGGAATCTTTGAAGAGGTGCTGGATCAGTTGGGAGAAATGCCTCTGCCGCCTTACATTACACATAAATTGAAGGATAAAAACAGATATCAGACGGTATATGCAAAATATGACGGCTCAGCGGCAGCCCCTACAGCAGGACTTCATTTTACCCAAGAATTGTTGAATGAAATTGAAAAAAAGGGTGTGAGGCTGGCTTACGTTACACTTCATGTTGGACTTGGAACGTTTCGTCCGGTAAAGGCAGATCATATTCTTGAGCATCATATGCATTCCGAATATTATCAGATATCGGCGGAGGCGGCGGAACTTATTAATGAAACCAAAAGGAATGGAAAGCGGGTTATCTGTGTGGGGACTACCAGCTGTCGTACCATAGAAAGTGCAGCGGATGAAAATGGCATGCTGGAAGAGTGTTGTGGCAACACGGAAATATTTATTTATCCCGGCTATCGGTTCAAGGTGTTGGACTGCCTGATTACGAATTTCCATTTGCCGGAGTCAACCCTTGTGATGCTGGTAAGTGCACTTGCAGGACGGGAAAATGTACTAAATGCATATGAAGAGGCAATTAAGGAAAGATATCGCTTCTTTTCTTTTGGAGATGCCTGCTTTTTTACGGATGACTTTACAAAAAAAGCAATATAGTCTATGATAATTTAAGTGGGAAATAAAATTCGTGCATAGAGATGGAGGCGCCGATGGAAGAACGAAGAAAAAGCAACCGTATCGAATTAATATCAACTCTGGTCGTTAAGCGGCTGGATAATGGCACAGATAGAGAGGCACAGATTGAGATTGTCGATGTGTCTAAAACCGGAATTGGCTTTAGTTGCAATGAGCTATTAGAAATCGGTGCAGTCTATGAAGCTTTCCTCAGAATATGGACGCAGGAAGTCATCCATTCTTTTCTGGAGATTGTAAGAATTGAAAAGAAAGGTCCATCTTACAATTATGGGGCAGTCTTTATCGGAATGCCGGAAATGGATGCATCCAGAATTGAAGTTTATGATACCGTAGAAAGCCTTAAGAAGAGTTAAAATTATTTTGAAAGAGAAGAAGACTTCAATAGCAGAACGTGCCGCCAAATACAATGGCGGCACGTTCTTTTATAGCTTGCGGTAAATTGTATATCCTTTTGAAGAGAGAATTTCACTTGCCTTTTCGATACTTTCTGCTTCGTAGAATTCTACCCGCAGCACCCCGTCTTCCTGCTCTCTGTTGTGAACAATTCCAATATTCTTGATGCTGATTTGGTGTAACGCAAGAATGGTTGCGATGGCAGCCAGTGCACCGGGTTCATCAGCAATTTCGATTCGGATGGAATAGGACTTCTTAATTGGACCGCTGGAGGCGTCAATAAAGGAATCACGATAGCTTCTGGCGGTATCAAAGAAGCGATAGAGCTGTTCCTGATCAGCATGATCAATTTCGGTTTTGATTGCAAGCAATGAGTTGATGTAGCGTTCCAATAACTCTGAAATATTATCCCTGTTGGTCAGGCAGATTTGCTGCCACATGACAGGGGAGGAGGATGCAATTCTGGTAATGTCTTTAAAGCCACCTGCAGCAATCATTTTCATAATGCCTTCGTCAGAATCCGTTTCCTTAATCAGATTTACCAGAGAGGCAGCTATGACGTGAGGAAGATGGCTGACCGCAGCAGTGACAAAATCATGCTGTCTGCAATTAAGTACCAGCGGAATTGCGCCTAATGATGCAACCAGTTCCTTTAATTCATTGATTTTTTCACTATTTACGCCTTCACATGGGGTCAGGATATAATAGGCGTTTTCCAGAAGCAGAGCCTTTGAATTAATATATCCGGTACGTTCACTCCCTGCCATGGGATGACCGCCGATAAATTGGTTTTGCAGACCTGCAGCTGCAATATGGTCATGTATATCAGTTTTTACGCTGCCTACATCAGTAAGCAGACAGTCAGGTGTTATGTATTTTTTTAACTGTAAAAGATTACTGTCATTTTCAGCTACAGGAGCGCATAAAAAGATATAGTCGCAGGATGAAAATTCTTCACTGACAGACGAAAGCGGCAGATTGATGACACCATCTGAAACTGCACAGGAAAGAGCCTCACTGTTAACGTCATATGCTATCAAACGGCACTCGGGGTAAAATTTACGCATGGCTCTGGCGATAGAACCGCCAATCAGACCAAGACCGATAAATCCGCATGTAAAGTCAGATTTCATGTTGCCTCTCCTTACACATTAAAATCTCTGCCGACCAGCTGGCAGAAGGGGGTCAGTTCCTTTGTCAGGGATGAAAACTTTTCAAAGGTCAGTGACTGTGGACCGTCAGAAAGGGCGTGAGCAGGGTCGTTATGAACTTCAATCATCAGTCCATCCGCATCACAGGCAACTGCAGCCTTTGCCATGGGAGCCACATATTTGTAGGAACCGGTTGAATGGGAGGGATCTACAATGATGGGAAGGTGTGTTCTGGAACGTAGCACGGGAACAGCACTTAAATCCAGAGTGTTTCTGGTTGCGGTTTCAAAGGTACGGATGCCCCGCTCACAGAGGACTACGTTTGGATTTCCCTCAGCAATAATGTATTCTGCTGCATTTAACCATTCATCAATAGTGGCACACAGCCCACGTTTTAATAGTACAGGAAGACCGGACTGTCCGGCTTCCTTAAGCAGGATAAAGTTCTGCATGTTGCGGGCGCCGATCTGAATCATATCCACATATTTGACAGCAGCTTCAATGGCATCTAAACTTACTACTTCGCAGATAGTGGAAAGACCGGTAGCAGCTTTCGCTTCCTGCATATATTTAAGACCTTCCTCCTCCAGTCCCTGAAAGGAGTAGGGCGAGGTACGGGGTTTGTATGCGCCGCCTCTTAAGATGGTAGCGCCTGCGTCCTTTACTGCATGGGCAATGCTAAGAAGCTGGTCATTCGTTTCCACAGCGCATGGGCCAGCCATAATGGTAAGGTTGCCGGGACCGATGCTGGTATTGCCGACCTTAACGGTGGTGGGCTCCGGATGGAATTTCCTGTTGGCAAGCTTATAGCTTTCAGTTACAGGAACGATGTGGTCAACATCCTTAAAAATGGCAAGGTTTTCGGTGGAAAGTTTAGATTTGTCACCGACAATACCAATAATGGTCACTTCCTCGCCTTTGGAAAGATGTACCTGTAATCCATTGTCCTCAATGTATTTGGTAACGGCATGAATGCTGTGCTCCGATGCCTGGGGTTTCATTACGATAATCATTTTTAGCTCCTTTCTTGAAGGGGTCGCCTTCGTTTTAACAATATAACACTTCAACGCGCGAAAGTCAAGGAGTATATTTGAAGGATAATTATGTATAAAATGTATGATTTTACTTGTATAATTTCAGAAAATTTAGTAAAATGTTCACATGGGGTTTATGAAGCTGTAATGATTTTTATGGAAATTATGGCGGATTGACCAAAAATGCAGAAAAGTGGAGGGACATATATGAATATTTACACAACTGACAAAATCAGAAACGTAGTACTGCTTGGACATGGCGGAAGCGGAAAGACCAGTCTGGCAGAGGCTATGGCATATTTATCGGGTATTACATCCAGATTAGGAAAAGTAGAAGATGGAAATACCGTCAGTGACTTCGGCAAGGAAGAGCAGAAGAGAAAAATATCCATTAGTACTTCCGTTATTCCTATTGAGTGGGAAGGATACAAAATAAATATATTGGACACTCCCGGTTTCTTTGATTTTGCCGGTGAAGTAGAAGAGGCTATCAGCGCAGCAGGCGCAGCAATTATCGTAGTTAACGGTAAGGCGGGCATGGAAGTGGGAACCCAGAAAGCCTGGGAACTTTGTGAAAAATATAAGATTCCCCGCATGATTTATGTAAGTAATATGGATGTGGACAATGCTTCTTTCCGACAGGTAGTTGAGGACATGACCCAGATGTTTGGCAAGAAGATGGCACCTTTCCATTTACCTATTCGTGAGAATGAGAAATTTGTTGGCTATGTGAACGTCATTACAGAGACAGGTAACAGATGGCAGGGCAAGGAAGTTGTTGAATGTGAGGTCCCTGAATATAATAAACCTAACTTGCAGATTTGCCGTGACACTTTGATGGAAGCGGTTGCAGAAACCAGCGAAGAGATGATGGAGCGCTATTTTGGCGGGGAAACTTTCTCAGAAGCCGAAATCAGGGCAGCTCTTAGAACCAATGTATGTGATGGCAGTATTGTTCCTATGACAATGGGCTCTAACGTATTGTGTCAGGGCATTTATACATTGCTTGACGATATCATCAAGTATTTCCCCAGCCCGGAGAACAGAGTGGTTGCCGGAATCAACATGAAGACCAACGACATTTATCATGCAGATTATGATTTCTCCAAGGCAAAATCCGCATATATCTGGAAAACCATTGTTGATCCTTTTATTGGCAAATATTCACTGATTAAGGTAAATTCCGGTGTACTTAAGACAGATGATGTGATTTATAATGTGGATAAAGATATCGAAGAAAAGATTGGCAAGCTGTATGTGCTTCAGGGAAATAAGCCCATTGAAGTAAAAGAGCTGCATGCCGGAGATATTGGAGCACTTGCCAAGCTGACAGCTGCAAGAACAGGAAACAGCCTGTCAACGAAAGCAACTACCATTAAGTTTGGTAAATGGGATATGCCGGTTCCCTATACATATATGCGCTATAAGCCTAAGAATAAGGGGGATGTTGATAAGATTTCACAGGCACTTCAGAAGATATCCCATGAAGATTTGACGATGAAGTATGTCAATGATTCTGAGAATAAGCAGATGCTCCTTTATGGTATGGGAGATTTACACCTTGAAGTGATTGCAAGCAAGCTGCTGAACGAATATAAGGTTGAGATTGAATTGACCCAGCCTAAAGTTGCATTTAAGGAAACAATTAAGAAGACTTCCGATGTGGAATATAAGTACAAAAAGCAGTCTGGCGGACATGGGCAATATGGTCATGTCAAGATGAAGTTTGAACCCTCAGGAAATCTGGAAGAAGCTTATGAATTTGAACAGGTAGTAGTAGGCGGAGCGGTTCCAAAGAATTATTTCCCCGCAGTGGAAAAGGGCATTCAGGAATCTGTATTGAAGGGGCCTATGGCTGCTTACCCTGTAGTGGGTGTGAAAGCAATCCTTTATGATGGTTCTTACCATCCGGTAGATTCCTCTGAAATGGCATTTAAGATGGCAACGATTCAGGCGTTTAAGAAGGGCTTCATGGAGGCTCATCCGGTTCTGCTTGAGCCTATTGTATCCTTAAAGGTAACTGTACCGGATGCTTATACAGGGGATATTATGGGTGATTTGAACAAGAGGAGAGGCAGAGTGCTTGGAATGAATCCGGCACCTGGCGGAAAGCAGGTTATCGAAGCGGATGTTCCAATGATGGGATTGTTCGGATACTGTACAGATCTTCGTTCCATGACAGGTGGACGTGGAGAATATGAATATGAGTTCTCGCGTTATGAACAGGCACCCAGTGATGTACAAGAGAAGGAAGTGGCTGCAAGGGCTGCTAAGGTAGCAGAAGGTGCAGAAGAATAAGTCAGAATACTAAAATCAGGCAAACAAGTAAAGGTTCTTTTTAGAAGAAGGAAAACAGGATGCTGTGTATGGGGGTATACAGCATCCTGTTGTATTTTACAAAGGAAAATTGTATAATCATTTTCAGAAATATGATAATAGAAAAGTGAGGAATTTGGTCTGATGAAGAAAAGTAAGATTTTGAGAAATTTTGTGCTTTTAGTGATTGCACTGTTTGCACTTGGAATTTATTATTATGTGACCATACCGGCAATTAATATTCATTCTGCCGGAACATGGGGTGTGATGCTCTTTCTGGTGGCGGTATTAATGGTTCTTTCATTGTTGAAACAGTTCAAAAAAAACAGGGATACAACGGTAGAAAGTATCAGAGCCTTTCACTTTAGCATCAGGGAAACAGGATGGGCATTTAAAACATTAGGAATTCTGTTTATTGTATTGTGTGTTGTTTATGTAATGGGTTCGCTTTTGTCATCACCCTTTTTCAATGCAGCTAAATACCAAAGGCTTTTGACGATTGAAGAGAGAGAGTTTACAGATGACATAAAGGAAGTGGATTATAAGACAATACCCTTACTGGATAAGGACTCTGCATCTTTACTCGGAAATCGTAAAATGGGAAGCATGGTGGATATGGTTTCACAGTTTGAAGTAACCGGGGATTATACCCAGATTAACTATCAGGGGAAACCGGTAAGAGTTACACCGCTTACCTATGCAAGCCCCATCAAGTGGCTGACCAATCAGAAAAACGGAATACCGGCATATATACTGATTGATATGACCACTCAGAATACAGAATGCGTGAAGCTGAATCAGGGGATTAAGTATTCAAAGGGAGAGTACCTGAACAGGAATATTTATCGGCATCTCAGATTCAACTTTCCCACTTATATTTTTGACGATCAGATTTTCTTTGAAATAGATGAAGAAGGAACTCCCTATTGGGTATGTCCGGTGAAGAAATTCAATATTGGATTATTTGGAGGACAGACGGTGGGACGAGTGGTCCTCTGTAATGCACAGACCGGAGAATGCATTGATTATGCAGTGGAGGATGTACCACAGTGGATTGACAAGGTATATTCCGCAGAGCTTTTACTGGATCTTTATGACTACTCCGGACTGTTGAAGCATGGCTTTTGGAATTCCCTGCTTGGACAGAAGGACTGTTTACAGTCTACGAACGGATATAATTATATTGCGTTGGAGGATGATGTGTGGGTTTATACCGGCATTACCAGTGTCAGCGGAGATCAGTCCAATGTAGGGTTTGTGTTGATGAACCAGAGAACCATGGAAACCAGATCTTATAAGGTGGAGGGAGCAATCGAGGATTCCGCTATGTCTTCTGCGGAAGGACAGGTACAGAATCTTGGATATCGTGCGACCTTCCCATTACTGCTTAACATTGCAGATGAGCCGACTTACTTTATGGCACTGAAGGATGGCGCAGGGCTGGTAAAGAAATATGCCATGGTCAATGTGCAGAAGTATCAGTGGGTAGCCATTGGAGATACTGTGCAGGAATGTGAAAAGAATTATACAGAACTTCTGGATACCAATGGAATTGTAAGTGCTCTGGCAGAGAATGGAAAGAGCATTACCGGAATCATTGAAAGCATTTCTCCGATTGTTTTGGATGGAAATACACATTACTATGTTTGTCTGGAAAACCAGGAGGACATTTTTGATATTGATATGAAGGATAGTGCTTTGATTCAGATCGTAAAATATCAGGTAGGAGACAGGATATCGTTTGATTATCGGGAGGGATATGGACTGAACGAGGTAAGAGCAATCAAATAATCGGTTTTCTTGACATTTTGCTATATTATGGTTAAAATTAGGACTGGTTTGAAGAATTTGCAATTTGCGGAAAGAAGGAAAAAATGACAGCTTTATACAATCACAGAGAAGTGGAAACAAAATGGCAGAAGATTTGGGATGACGAAAAGGCATTCAAGACTTCTGATGATTATTCAAAACCCAAATATTATGCGCTGGTGGAATTCCCTTATCCTTCAGGACAGGGATTACATGTAGGACATCCGAGACCCTACACTGCGCTTGACATTGTTGCAAGAAAGAGAAGAATGCAGGGGTACAATGTACTTTATCCGATGGGATGGGATGCATTCGGGCTTCCTACCGAAAATTATGCAATTAAAAATCACATTCATCCTAAGATTGTGACTAAAAATAATGTGGAACGTTTCAAAGGGCAGCTTCATGCGCTGGGATATTCCTTTGACTGGGATAGAGAAATCAACACCACAGATGTAGGATATTATAAGTGGACACAGTGGATTTTCTTAAAGCTCTTTAATGCCGGACTGGCATACAAAGCAGAAATGCCAATCAACTGGTGTACCTCCTGTAAGGTTGGACTTGCAAATGAAGAGGTTGTAAATGGAGTATGTGAGCGTTGTGGCGCTGAGGTTGTCCGTAAGGTAAAAAGCCAGTGGATGCTTAAGATTACAGAGTATGCAGATAAGCTTTTGGAAGGACTTGACAGTGTAGATTATGTGGAACGAGTTAAAGTTTCACAGAAGAACTGGATTGGAAAATCTACCGGTGCAGAGGTTGACTTTATCTTAAAGGATAAAGAAGATAAACTGACTATTTATACTACAAGACCGGACACCTTGTTTGGGGTTACTTATATGGTTATGAGTCCTGAACATCCCTTTATTGACAAATATAAAGCAGATATTAAGAACTGGGATGATGTGGTTGCCTACAGAGAAATGGCATCCAGAAAATCGGATTTTGAACGTACAGAACTTGCGAAAGATAAGACCGGTGTCATGCTGGATGGTCTTACAGCAATCAACCCCGTAAACGGAAAGGAAATTCCTGTATGGATTTCTGACTATGTACTGATGACTTATGGTACAGGCGCAATCATGGCAGTTCCTGCACATGATGAGAGAGACTGGGAGTTTGCAAAGAAGTTTAATATGCCGATAATTGAAGTAGTTGCCGGCAGCCCTGTGGATGTAAATGAGGCTGTCTTTACGGATGTTGCTACCGGAACATTGGTAAACTCCGGCTTCTTAGATGGGCTTTCTGTGGCGGATGCCAAGGAAAAGATTATTGAGTTCCTGACAGAAAAGGGTATTGGACATCAGAAGACGAATTATAAGCTTCGTGACTGGGTATTCTCCAGACAGCGTTACTGGGGAGAACCTATTCCGGTTGTAAAGTGTGAGAAATGCGGCTATGTGGCACTTCCCGAAAGTGAGCTTCCTTTGGAGCTTCCTGATGTGGAGAGTTATATGCCGACTGATAATGGAGAATCACCGCTGGCACATATGACAGACTGGGTTAAGACCACCTGTCCCTGCTGTGGCGGTCCTGCGATGAGAGAGACGGATACCATGCCTCAGTGGGCTGGATCTTCGTGGTACTTCTTAAGATATACAGATCCTACTAATGATAAGGAACTGGCAAGTAAGGAAGCATTAAAGTATTGGATGCCTGTTGACTGGTATAACGGTGGAATGGAGCATACAACATTACATCTTCTTTATTCCCGTTTCTGGCACAGGTTCTTATATGATGAAAAGGTTGTTCCCTGTCCCGAACCCTACCTTAAGAGAACCTCTCACGGTATGATTTTAGGTTCCAATGGGGAAAAGATGAGTAAGTCCCGTGGAAATGTAGTAAATCCTGATGATATTGTAAGAGATTACGGCGCAGATACCCTTCGTACTTATGAAATGTTTATTGGTGCTTTTGATTTAAGTGCTGCATGGAGTGAAGATGGTGTAAAGGGATGTCGCAGATTCCTTGAAAGAGTATGGAAGCTGCAGGATATTCTCGTTGACGGTGATGGATATTCCAAGGACATGGAAGTAAAGATGCACCAGACAATCAAGAAGGTCAGCAATGACTTTGAAAATCTGAAATATAACACAGCCATTGCGGCAATGATGGCACTCATCAATGATTTCTACAAAAAGAATGCAGTGACCAAGGGCGAGTTTAAGACCCTGCTTACCCTGCTGAATCCTGTAGCACCTCATATTACAGAAGAAATCTGGCAGACAATAGGTTATGAAGGTCGCGTTTACCAGACTACATGGCCGGAATATGACGAGGAAAAGACCATAGAGTCTACGATTGAGATTGCTGTTCAGATTAATGGTAAGACCAAGGCAACCTTAGCAATTGCAAGAGATGAGGATAAAGATTCAGTCATTGCAAAAGCGAAGGAAACTATTACAGATAAGCTGACCGGAACTATTGTTAAGGAAATTTATGTTCCCGGCAGAATTGTAAATATTGTTATGAAATAAAAGAGATAAACTTGAAAGGAACCGATTCTTTCCTCTTATGAGAAAGAAGTACGGTTCCTTTTAAATTTCATTTCCGTGGGCGCATGGACATGATTTTTTCTATTTTTGCAATCTCTTCGGGAGAGGCATATTTCCTTATGACATTTACAATTTTAGTGATTTCTTCATCAGAAAAGGATACGTTTTTTTCTTTTCCTCGTTTCATAACTGCCATCAGGAAAGGCATAAGCTGTTCCTTTCTCAGGTTGCTGCTTTCAAATACGAGTGCCTGAAGAAACTCCAGTTTATATGGTTCAATGTCTTTTAGCGCTTCATCTTTCATCCAATCATTCTGCATGGTGATTACCTCCAAACATTTCAAACATTTGCTTTTGCTCAGGCGTGAGCATATTCATAAGCATATTCATCATGTCAAAGCCGCTGTTATTACCGGAAGCGGTATCCGTGGATTTATCAGAAGCATTACCGGTAAAGGCAGTCATATCAGGCATGAAATCTTTCATCATATCCATTGTTTTGGACATTTCTTTGTACATTTCCACACTTTGAATGATACTTCTGATTTGTTCAAGCTGTTTCTTTTCATTTTCAGTACAAAAGGGAAGCAATTCGCCGCACAGCTTAAAGATATCGGGGGAACTTTCCTTTTCTGCACAGCCGCACAGCGGGAAAGGATGCTTTTTGAAAAATTCAATTGTATAGTTTAGCTCCAAGAATTTGATATAAATTGCCATTGATTTTTGTGTCTGATTATCCATGTAGGACAACATGATCTTTAGCATCTGTATGTGATTGGTGCAAAAGAGAGTGTCAAATGCAATTACTTTCTCGCGCTCATTTGAATCCATAACTACTCCTTTTCACCTGTTTAAATAGTTTATGTTTCTGGTTTGCCCGGTATGCAGAAAAGTAGGCTCTTTTCAGAGCCTACTTTTCAGACATGATGAAAAGAATCTTTTGCGGAAATTAGCATCCACAACCGTTGTTATTGCAGCAGAAGAGTAAAATGATAATCCAGATGATGCTGTCGCAACCACAACCACAACCGCAGTTGTCATCGCCTCTGCCCATCATACCATTACCGCAACCGCCACAGCAGAAGAGTAAAATGATGATCCAGATAAAGGAATTGCATCCACATCCATTATTTACTGAATTGCATCCACATCCGGTAGCTGTTAAATCACTCATATATATTGCCTCCAAAAGGTTTTGTTTTATGGTTTATCATATGAGGTATGGCTTGTATGTGTTTCCATGTGCAGAAAAACTTTCAGAAAACTTTTTTAAGATTCTGTTGTTTTTCAAAGATAAAGATTGTACAATGTTTGTCGGATAAAAGAGGAAAAGAAAATGGACAATCTGATTTTTAGTTTAAATGCAACAATGCCGATATTTCTTGTAATGGTGGCAGGCTACATATTAAGACAAATAGGGATGGTTGACGGTGGTTTTGTTGAAACACTGAATTCTTTCAACTTTAAGGTGACACTTCCGGTTCTGCTTCTGACGGATATTGCGGAGGCTGATTTTTATGAAGTGTGGGATACTAAATTTGTATTATTCTGCTTTGGAGTAACACTCTTTTGCATTCTCGCAATTGTAGTTGTGGGAAATCTGTTTGTAAAGGATGGGAATGTAAAGGGAGAGTTTATTCAGGCTTCCTACAGAGGGAGTGCAGCGGTCTTGGGTGTGGCTTTCATTCAGAATATATATGGTTCCAGTTCTATTGCACCATTGATGATTCTTGCAACAGTCCCGCTTTACAATGTGGCGGCTGTGATGATCCTTTCATTTACGGCACCCGGTGGTGCTGGGCTTGACCGGAAAAATCTGATAAAATCTTTAAAAGGGATTGTTACAAATCCGATTATACTTGGAATTTTTCTTGGAATGATTATTTCTGTGGCACGTGTTGAAATCCCTTTTATCATCAGCAAGACACTGCACAGCTTTGCACAGCTTGCAACTCCACTGGCGCTGATAGGATTAGGGGCGGCCTTTGAGGGCAGGAAAGCATTGGCGAAACTGAAGCCAACTCTGATTAGTTCATTGATTAAGTTGTTTGTGATGCCTGCAATATTTCTGCCTGTAGCGGCGTTCATGGGGTTTAGAGATGAAAAGATGGTGGCGATTTTGATTATGCTGGGTGCTCCCACTACAGTCAGCTGTTATATTATGTCCAAAAATATGGGACATGAGGGCATATTATCCTCAAGCTGTGTGGTATCAACAACCCTTTTAAGCTCTGTATTTATTACGTTGTGGCTGTATCTTATGAAAACATATGGTTTAATTTAGCGATTTAAGAAATAACTGTTATAAAATATTGATGTTGCTATTTAATAACTGAAAATGATTTTTATGAAAAAGAAGTAGTCCATCGTCCCGCATTTTACATAGTTCATTAGAAAGAGCGCTGCGGTCAAGATTCAGGTAGTCGGCCATCTGCTGGCGGTTAAAAGGAATGTCAAATTGCAGGGATTTCTTTTGTCTGGACTGAGCAATGAGATAGGAAAGTACTCTGCCGCGTATATGTCTGGGAAAGGTATGGAAATTTCTTTTGGAGAGCTCTAAATTTTTCCTGTTAGAAATTTTAAGCAAATTCATAATGAAAGTTGAATGCCATTGATATTTCATAGCCTCCGTTGTTTCTAATTTTTTCAGGTTTAAAAAAAGTACCTCACAGTCTGTATTGGATACCACATCAATCATGAGAGGTTCGTTTTTAAGCATTGCATAGGATTCAGCAAATATTTGACCTTTTTCAATATGTGCAAGAATATTTCTGTTTCCCTGATAATCAATGCGCTCTAAGCGTAAACTGCCAGATTGTACAATTCCCATTTCATTGATATAAGAGCCTTCGTGATAGATGAGTTCGTCTTTGGAATAGGAACAAGTTCTGAAAGACAGGATATTTAATGCTTCTTTTATCTCTGTTTCTTTAAAATTTTCAAATAGTGGCGTTTCAAGAAAATCAGAATAATTCATATGCTATCAATACCTTTCATGATGAAGAGTTATTTAGCTGGAAATAAATTCAAAGTAAATTTTTGTTGTTATAACAACGGAATTTATGTCTTTGCTCTACTACAATATAACCATCAAGAGAAGAAAAAATTCAGGAGGAATTTAGGATGGTTAGAAAGATTATTCATATAGACGAGGAAAAATGTAATGGATGTGGAGCCTGTGTAACGGCATGCCATGAAAATGCAATTGGATTGGTAGATGGAAAGGCAAAGCTCCTTCGAGACGACTATTGTGATGGCCTTGGGGATTGTCTGCCAACATGTCCCACCGGTGCAATTACGTTTGTGGAGAGAGAAGCGGCGGCATATGATGAAGCCGCTGTAAAAGAAAATCAAAAGAAGATGGAAATCCGGCGAAGAATGAAGGAACTTAACGGTGGAGGATGTCCAGGGGCGAGAATGCGTCAGATGAAGCATGAAGAGGATAGTGAAAAATCGGAAAATCAAGGTATTTTGAATATGGCATCAAAGTTGCAGAATTGGCCGGTTCAGATTAAACTGACGCCCACAAATGCTCCTTGTTTCGAAGGAGCAAGGCTTTTGATTGCTGCCGACTGTGCAGCGTATGCATATGCTGCATTTCATCATAAATTGATGAAGGGAAAGGTAACATTGATCGGTTGTCCCAAGCTGGATGATATTGATTACAGTGAGAAGTTAACCCAGATTATTGCCAATAATGATGTTAAGGGAGTAACCATTGTGAGAATGGAAGTGCCATGCTGCGGTGGACTGGAAATGGCAGCGAAAAAGGCGATACAAAACAGCGGAAAATTTATTCCATGGCAGGTAGTAACGATTTCTATTGATGGAACGATTCTGTCTGAATAGATAAAAATGAGGCGAAAGCTCGCAATTAATAGAAAGGATGGATGGTAAGATGAGCTATATCAAAAATATTGAACACGAGAAGGTGTTGAAATTGGCAGATCAGGTTCAAGTAATGCCCGGACAGATTGTGAGTAAAACATTAGCACAAAACGAGGCAGTGAGCGTTACTTTATTTGCCTTTGCAAAAGGAGAAGAGATTGGTGCACATGATTCTTCAGGGGATGCATTCGTAACTGTTTTGGAGGGAACTGGAAGATTTACCGTAGGTGGAGTGGAACATGTCGTTCGTGCAGGAGAAGCACTGGTTATGCCTGCGAATATAAAGCATGCCGTGTATGGAGAAGAAGATTTTAAATGGATTCTTACAGTAGTATTTCCTTCGTAAAAAATAACGGATAGTAAATAATAAATTAATATTTACAGATCCAATATGCTGCTTAGCGATGCAGAGTATATTGGGTCTGTAATTTTTTGTGAATGTTTTGATAAAATTATTTGATGTCAAATAAACAGTAAAAAATATATAAGCATGCCGGAGACAAGCTGTTTAATGCAAAATGTCGCCGGCATTTTATTGTGCAACAAAACTTGTACAATATGTGGACAAAATGCTTGAATTAATTTCAAGATATAGTAAAATAAGATATATATGCCATTAAAGGAGAAGTGTGTCATGCCGGCAGATGAGCTGACAGTTGCAGGAAGACGATTCCGCACTCACGCGGATTATGAAGCTGCATTACGCGACCAAAGAAAAATAGATAGTATCAAAGCGCAGACCAATTTAAATGACCCCAAGCAGTTATATGAATTATTTCAGGAACTGCAGAGCGGAATTTATCGTTTTGAGACAACGGTAGGAAATGATTTTGATGATGAAATATACGAAAAGATAGAAGCATTAAAGAAACAGGGAATTACTGCTGAAAATGCAAAGAATGCACTGAAAGATAAGAAGAAAGCAAAAAAAGAGAAAATTCCAAGAAGTCCCAAGGCATCAAAAACAAAGAAAAATGTTGGAAAAAAGAAACTGGAAGATTATGACAAGAATATGCAGGAGCAGATTCTTGAGGAGTTAAAGAAGCAGGAAAAACGACGGAAATTGATAGTGGCAGTTGCTTCAGTTGTGGCAGTTCTATGTTTCGGATATTTTGGCATTTATTATTTCTATAGTGCAAGGACAAGCATGGATTACAATGAGCTTGCAGCGCTTAAGGGAAGTGAAGCACTTTCTTCCACACAGGAGAGAAATGAATTTTCATTACATAAGCAGTCTGTCAAGATGCCGGATGTTCTGGATGAATATAAAACTTTATATGAAAAGAATAAAAAGCTAATCGGATGGCTTAAAATTGACGATACAATAATAGATTACCCTGTTATGCAGACAAATAATAATGAGTATTATTTGGAGCATAACTTTAATCAGGAATATGATAGGAACGGAAGCCTTTTTCTTGATTGTGACTGTCAGATTTATCCTCGGTCTACGAATCTGATTATTTATGGACATCACATGAAATCAGGACAGATGTTTGGACAGCTTCAGAAATATGCTAAAGCATCTTATGGAAAGAAGCATTCTATCATTCAGTTTGACAGTATTTATGAAAAGGCAACCTATCAGGTAATGTATGTATTCCGTTCTCAGGTTTATAGTGAGAATGATGTAGTTTTTAAATATTATCAGTTTATAGAGGCAAATTCGGAGAAAGAGTTTGATTCCTATATGCAGGAAATGGCAAAGCTGAGTCTGTATGATACAGGGGTTACAGCCAGCTACGGTGATAGTTTGCTTACATTGTCCACCTGTGACAATTCTCAGGAGGATGGAAGATTTGTAGTGGTTGCTAAGAGAATTCAGTAGCCCAAAAGGAGCGTTACAAATGGCAAAAGGTACGAAAAAGAAACCTAATAGAAAATTGAGGAGACAGATTCGCAAAACCATAGGTGCGTTACTTATGATTTCTGCGATTACTGTTGCTGCCATTCCGGTGCAGGATGTAAGTGCTGAACCGGGAGTGGATGCACAGCCTCAAAAGAAAGTGTGGGTATGGGATACAACACAACAATCCACTAAGGGTAAGCCTGCGGACAGTATTGCCCCATTTTGTGAGAGTACAATACCTTATGTCCCAGATAATTCAATTGTATATACCTCCGGTGATGGTAGATTTCAATTTTCATATGTTGATCCCGGCAATGGGATTAAGGTTGCGGTTATTTTAAACTATAACCCAACGGTTCTAACAGACAGCACTTTGGAAATTCCCAATACAGTGGAGGCATTTCGAAAGTATAAGACAACATCCACAGAAGGGTATTACTGCCTTGTTACTAAGGATGACGAATTCATGTTTTATGATGTCTATGAGCAGGATAGGGATTCAAGTAATCGGTTATTATATTCTGTTCCCGAAATTAAGTATGACACAGATAAGCATCCGGTTCCACCGGGGG
Source organism: Bacillota bacterium (assembly GCA_029226935.1). Lineage (GTDB taxonomy): Bacteria > Bacillota > Clostridia > Lachnospirales > Lachnospiraceae > Suilimivivens. The sequence goes on from JAQXYZ010000072.1 coordinate 126,634, forward strand.
ATACGGTTCATCATGTGGGGGATTCTATTGTAGTAAATCAAGATCAGCTGGTAACCAGAGACGGCAAGCTTGTTTATGTGGAGAGAGTAATAGAGCAGGATGAAGAAAATAGAGATGTAGAGGTAGAAAAGATATATCAGGTAGATCAGGTTATGGTAACTCATCAAAAGCCCTGCTATTATGAAGCAAGGAATGTGTGGGGGGATAAGGATGATACAGAATTGTACTATCAGGTCAAAAATAGTGTTACTTCTGATAAACCGGATGGTGAGCTTGTACATCCCATGGAGCAAAATCATTATCGTATCAACGCTGATGTGAAATATATTGGACAACAGTTTATCGATGCTATTCTAGATAGTGATGGAAATTTGACAGGATGGAAAGTACGAACAGGGGAATATCGAGATGAACCCAATGAAGGTGTTTTTGCCAACAATGCAAATATTACAAATTTAGTTATCGGTGAGAAACTATCCGGTATCAGTGATTATGCATTTCAAGGGTGCTCAACGCTGCAGAGTGTTTCTTTTGGGAATGATCTTACAACGATTGGGAATGGTGCATTTGCAAATTGTATTCGATTAAGCAATTGTAATATGGAATCCAATTCTAATATTCAGGCTTTGGGTAAAGATGCCTTTTATAATTGTACGGCGCTAACCAATATCATGATACCGATAAATGTAAAAGCCATTGGAGACAGTTGTTTTGAGGGATGTTTGCGGTTGCAGAGTATTGATTTGTGTGGTGGAAGCAATTTAGATACCATGCTTCAGGTTATAGGAAATTCTGCTTTTAAAAACTGTGCTTCTTTAGGTTCTGTTACGCTGCCAACGCAGTATAATGAAGCTGATTTACAGATTGGGATTTTTGAAGGTTGCAGCAGCCTACAATATGTGCAGGTACAAAACAGGGATATGAATTTTGTTGATACAGTTGGAGGATATACTTTCGAGAAGTTTAAAGAAACTGTGCCTAATTCATTTTATTTTATTGGACCTTTACCAAAATCAGAGGAGGATAGAAGCAAGTCTTCGATTCACAGGACGGCAAATGATAAAGCAATTGCATTTAAATATCCCGATCAAGAATTGTATGAGGTAGTAAAGGAAGAAAAAGCAAGTACAGGAACAAGCCCTGATCCTGCAAGGATAACTTATCAGGTAAATAATCAGAATGAATTGGTAAAGGTATGGATTGAAGGACAGCCAGAAAACATTACTCTTCCAGAAACGATTGGACCTTATGGAATATCATCTATTGGTGCGGGAAGTTTTAACGATAATTGTACTTTAGGGAAGATAACCATTCCTGCATCAGTAACATCCATAGGTGATAATGCGTTTAAGGGATGCCATGAGCTTAAAACAGTCATCTTTACAGATGCATCAACCATGCAGTCTATTGGAACAGATGCATTTAAAACACAGGTAGTTACATGTACACATACCTGCAGTGATCCCAAGCTTACCTTTGTCGGTGCGATGATGAACTCGGCAGGTGCAGATACTGTTCCATTTATCTATGCCATGAATGGGGTAAGCAATATCAATAATCCTAATCAGGAGAAGATTTGGATTACCTGCCACAGTGGATGGCCGACCAACCTTGAAGTGCAGTATAATTTTGATCCCCTTACGCAAACAGGCGAAGCACAGTTAGTTGGGTATCCGAGATATGAAATGATTAATGATGCTTTAAAAGCCGCTGATTGGGTATCGAAACTTCCATATGTCACAACGGAAAATCAAACAGAATATACCAATATGGTTACTAAGGCAACAAAGTATTACGAATATAAGAAAGATCCCGATCATTGGTCAGGTCCTGTTCCTGAACAACCAACAGAAAACGAAATGGCGATCGTGACTTCTACACTGAATGTAGCAATTCCTTCCAGTGTAGACAGTATCAAGCCAGGTTTGTTCTCCGGCTATACATATGATGAAAATGGAGAAGCTAAGCCGGTTGCTGGGATTACTTCAGATGAATACATTCAAACCATCCTTTTTAACGGTGTAGATGAAGTGGAACCCTATACCTTTAAAGGGTGTACTGCTCTGAAATCAGCTGACCTGATTGGAAGTGAGTTTATAGGTGATTATGCTTTTGATGGATGTACATCATTGGAAGTGGCAACACTGGGAGAGGGTTTGCAGGATATCGGTTTACGCCCATTCAGAGGATGTACGGCAATGACGACAATTAACAGCCTCACCCCCAATTATTGGTGCAGGGATGGAGTGTTGTATCAAAAGACGGATGAGGGAACAGAAATCGTAGAATGTCTGGAAGGAAGAGGAGGTAATTTTGGTTCTTATTCTGTAGGACCGGACGAACTTTCCGGGGTAACCTCCATCAAAGAAGAGGCATTTATGGGATGCAGTAAGGTGGGAAAAGTTGATTTGTCATCATCTACAGTTGATGTGATCCCGGAAAAATGCTTTAGCGAAACAAGCGATTTAAATACAGTTGTTTTGCCGGATACGGTTAAGAATATTGAAGCAGATTCCTTTAAAGACAGTAAAATCAGATTGCTTACAATTCCGGGAATGCAGGCGTATATTGCACAGGATGCGTTTAAAAGCACGCCTGATCAGCAGACAATTATTTTTGAATGTGTGGAGGGAACAACGGCTGACCGATATGCCAAGCAGTATAATTATATTAATCCCGAATATGGTAAAGTGAATTTGGAGCATACTGTTTATTTCTGGGATTATCCAAACTATCCGGATACGACTACCAAAAGTTTATTCCACAAGGTTAAGGTAGTAGATGGACAGGATGCAGTGCCGCCTACCAGTACACCTAGCCATGAAGGACATCCTTTTAGCCGCTGGACGGATTATACCAATATCGTAAGGGATACAGATGTATATCCGGTCTTTGGTGAAAATTCTTATGTAGTAACTTTTATTGATACCATTGCAGGTAAAGAACTTAAGGTAGAGACTGTTGCAGAAGGAAAGAGTGCAACACCGCCTGAAGCACCAACTCATGATGGATATACCTTTACGGGATGGGTGCCGGATTATCATAGCATTACCAAGGATACAACAATCCTCACGCAGTATAAGGATAATTCGGGTTCTTCAAGCAGACATACGGTTACGTTTTACTCTTATGATGGAAAAACGATTGTCAGTCAGCAGAAGGTTGACCATGAAGGGGCAGCAACAGAACCTGTGCCGCCGACCCGAGAGGGATATACATTTACTGCATGGGTGCCGGATACTTATAAAAATGTAACACAGGATCTGAATATTATTGCATCCTATACACCTGTTACACCTACACCTACACCGACACCGGGAACATCGCCAAGTGCGTCGCCATCTTCAAGTTCGACGCCGTCACCGACAAATAGACCTGGCAGCACAGCATCACCATCACCGACCCCGACCCCAACACCTACTACGGTGCCGGAGGTTAAGAAATATACAGTGTCCGTATCCGGTGGAAGTGGAAGTGGTAGCTATCCGGCAGGGGCAGTGGTTGCAGTTAATGCCTACTTCAGAGGAGAAGGGCAAAGCTTTGATAAGTGGACGTCCTCTACAGCAGGTGTAGGATTTGCAGATCCCAATGCAGCATCTACTACGTTTACCATGCCTGCAGCAAATGTGGCAATTACGGCTACATATAAGACTGGAAGCACAAGTTCAGGAGGTTCAGGCACCGGAACAAATACAGGCTCAAGTTCATCCTCCGGCAACGGAGGAAGCAGTTCTTCCGGTACAAGCCAGTCCTCCAATAATGGTACAACTGTACAGGTAACGAAGCCGGGGATTTCCAATACTAATCTGGCAGGAGCTACGGTCAGTGGAGCAACGGACAATTTTGTTATTAAAGTATCGGAAGACCAGTCGGCAGCAAGTGCAGTAGTAGCAGCACTTCAGGCAAAATACGGAGATATCAGCAGGATTAAGTATCTGCCTATGGATATCAGCTTATATGATTCCAGCGGACGAACCAAGATTGCAGACACTTCAGGAATTTCGGTAAATATGACGCTCCCGTTGCCGGATGATTTGGTGCAGTATGCAGGAAACAATAAGGTGGCTGCTGTATCAAACGGAACTTTGGAAGAGTTAAATGCCAGATTTACTACTGTGGATGGAGTGCCCTGCGTGAACTTTACGGCAACACATTTCTCACCGTATGTAGTTTATGTAGACACTGCAAATCTGACAGCAGGAACCATCGACGTGACACCTAAGACAGGTGATCCTATTCATCCGAAATGGTTCCTTGCACTGGGAATGGCATGTGTTTCATTGATTCTTTTCTTTAAGCGTGATAAAGCAGTAGTAAAAACAAAGACAGCATAGGAGAGCTCCTGTGAACAGAAAAATTGCAAAGACGTTGAGTGCACTGCTATTGATAACAGCAATAGCAGTGACTCAGGTACCTGCATCAGATGCAGAAGCTGTGGCGCCTGCATCTGATTTTCAAATGGATGGAACAAAATTAATGAAATATTCAGGCACGGCTGAGGTCGTGTCTATTCCCGATGGTGTAAAAAGTATCGGTGAGGAGGCCTTTGCCGGAAATGATAATTTGATTAAGGTGACGGTAAGTGGTGATGTGGAGTCCATTGGGTATCGTTCTTTTGCAGATTGCGATAATCTTCGTACCATTACGGTGGGAGATCGTGTGGAAGAGATTGGAACAGCTGCATTCAGTAATAATAAGGAACTGGTAAATGTCTCTTTAGGAGCAAATGTCAGGAAATTGGGAAGCGGCATATTTGCGGGATGCAGTCAGCTGAAAGATTTATCGATTTCAGAGGACAATTCTTATTTATATTATTCCAATGGTATTTTGTATGATGATGAGCAGACAAAAGTATATGCTTTGATGCCCGCCTGTGAAAAAGGGGCTTATACATTACCCGGAACAGTTTCGGAAATTGAGGCATATGCATTCTGGGGAAATCCGTATTTGGAAAAGGTAACTCTTGGAAGCGGACTTAATGAGGTCCCGGCATATGCTTTTTCAAACTGTCTGAATTTGAAAGAGGTTGAAATTCCTTTGACAGTGAGAGGAATTGGTGCCAAAGCCTTTGAAGACTGTGTGAATCTTACAAAGGTTACACTGCCGGATTCTATGGCAGTTATTAGTGACAGTGCCTTTGATGGCTGTCCTAATGTAGAGTTTGTGGCAACACCGGGAACCTATAGTGCAGACTTTGCAGCGGCATTCAGAACTTCCGATGTGGAAGAGGTAGAGTATGAGGATGTACAGGATGCACAGACGGTTGAGGCAGATTCAATTTCAAATGAAAAAGAAAGTGCTGTGCCGACAGTCAACTCTTCCCCCACACCTACAGCGGAACTGACAGCGATAACAGAAACAGTAAATAATAAGACGCTGTTGGGAGAATCCAGTATCGTTTCTGGAAGAGCAGTAATTTTTATTGACAACAGACGCTCTACAGTTATTGATGGAAATACTGTTTCTAACAGGATTGACCTTTCAGATATGGCAGAAACCGATGAAAGGAAGGAAGCAGATGATGACAGTGGAACCAAGGCAGGATTGGAAGGTCTTTTGATAGACAATGCACAGAAGGGAAAGGATTTTCCCAAGTATACCATTGTCAATGATACACAAATTGCTTCTCAGGCTTTTTATCAGGACACTGACCTTACTGAATATACGATTGAGGATGGAATTACACAGATTGGAGAGTTCGCTTTTGCAAGATCAGGACTTACGAAAGTGGTTATACCTGAAGGCGTGACACGCATCGGTTATGGTGCTTTTTATCATTGTGACAAGTTAAGCGAAATAATCATACCGGATTCTGTGACGGAAATTGAACCTTATGCGTTTGAAAAGACTCCTTGGATAGAAAATGAAAAGACAGCAACCTATCCTTTTCTAATAGCAGGAGACGGAATTTTGATTGCTTATGCTGGAAGTGACAGCGTGATTAATATTCCAAGTGGCGTAAAACAAATCGGTCCCGGTGTGTTTAAGGATCATATGGGTATTACTGCAGTCAATATTCCTGATACAGTTCAGGTCATAGGAGAAGAAGCTTTTATGAACTGCAAGAACTTAAAGACGGTAAATGGGGGCAGAAGCCTCGTAGCTGTGAAAGACAGAGCTTTTATGAATTGTCCTTTGTCACAGGTCATTATACCTGAAACCATGCTGGAAGTAGGACTGGGTGCATACGCACTTGGAAACGGAACAGATACGGTTGTGTTTCAGGGAGATGAACTTCCCAGACTTTCGGTTGGACAGGGGGCTAAGCGTCTTGCTAATAAGGAATATCGCACTTATGCTTTTGACAATATCAAAAATGCTATAGTTCCTGATAGAATCAGCAATTTTGATGGAACGGTACTGGAGGCAGGAACCTATGGTTTCAGAGGAATTGTTTGCAGTGAATCAGGTAATCAGATTGCAGATAACAGGGATGGGGTTGTTAAAGAGGATGGAAGTGAAGTGGTGCTTCGAATCAGCAGCAAATCTATCGCTGACGGTGAGAATATGATGGCTTCCATTCCCGGTGAAAATGATGCATATGTACTGAAAATCACAGATTCACAGGAAGCTGAGGAAAAGATTGTGAAAGCCTATGGAGAGATATATGGTGGTAGAACTCCTTTAAACTTGAAAGCGTATGAGGCGGTTCTTTATGATGCATCAGGCAGTATCCCAATCAATAAGCTTGGCAAACAGTATATTTCAGTGCAAATGAAAGTTCCTGATGGGATATCTGTGGATAATCTTCATGTTGTCACCCTTGATCAGGATGGACAGTTGGAGGCAGTACCTCATCGCATTACAGAATTTAATGATGGCAACTATATTCAATTTACCACCAGCCATTTTTCTCCGATTGGTATTTATAATTATTCTTCAGTTGATGGACAGGCGCTGGTAACAAATGGAAAAGCCGTGATTTCAAATCTGTCGGGAAGTAAGGATAATACTCCTGATACAGGAGATCCCCTGCATCCCAAGTGGTTTCTTGCAGTCGGTCTTTTGGCGGGATCGGTTGCCCTGTTCTTTTATAAAGGAAAACCAAAACAAAATTTAAATAGATAGAAACAGCACTGTTAAAAACTCCCGGCATATGATAATTAAAAAGCTGGGAGTTTTTTATGCTTCGGGTAAGACAACAGATTGGATGTAGTGATGAACTTACTATTTCCTGCGGAAAAAAGGGAGTGACAATTGCCATACTAGACACAGGGATTGCAGTTCATCCTGATTTTGATGATAGAATTATTGCTTTTAAAGATTTTGTGAACAAAAAAAGTGGGATGTATGATGACAGTGGACACGGAACACATGTGGCAGGCTGTCTGTGTGGAAGCGGACTGATTTCGTTGGGAAGATACCGGGGAATTGCTCCTTACAGCAAATTAGTGGTGGGAAAGGTGCTGGACAGCAATGGGGATGGACAGATTGAAAACATGATTAGAGGTCTTGAATGGGTTCTGAAGCGGCAGGAGGAGTATGATATACGCATATTGAATATTTCTATTGGTATGGGAGAAGCACGGGACAAAGAACAGGTGCAAAGATTATTGGAACTGATTAATCATGCGTGGAAACGAGGATTGATTGTGGTCTGTGCAGCAGGAAATACAGGACCGGACCCTATGACGATTTCTCTTTTAGGTACAGCAAGAGAGGTTATTACGGTAGGATGTCATGAAGGCGGCTTCTTTGGAAAGAAAGAACAGCTATGCGAAAATTATTCCGGGCGGGGTCCAAGCCCTTATGCAATGAAAAAGCCGGATGTAGTTGCCCCCGGAACTGACATTATATCCTGCAATGCGAGATTTGAGAAGATAGGCAGATACTACAGAAAAGCGTATATTGTGAAAAGTGGTACTTCCATGTCAACACCGATTGTATCAGGTGGATTGGCACTTCTTTTACAGAAATATCCTTCACTTACAAATGAGCAGGCAAAACAGAGACTTCTATATACTTCCAGAGATTTGAATGAACCATGGAGCAAACAGGGGTGGGGAATGATACAGATTGACAGACTGTTAAAATAAGTCATTGACAGAAGATGTGCTATTGTATACAATTATACATGACGCTTTAAGTAAGAGAACGAGGGAGGAGATAGCAATGGCTGGAGAAAATGATCTTTTTTTAGACAGACCGGTGTCGTTGAATTCGAAAAATAACCTGTTGGAAATAGAAGAGCATATGTATATATTGGATGATGTTGAAAAGCCCAATGTATTCAGAAATATGTTTCCCTATTCAGAGGTGCCGAAAATTCCTTTTAATGATAGAATCGTACCCCATAATATGCCTAAGGATATTTGGATTACAGATACAACCTTTCGTGACGGACAGCAGTCCAGAGCACCCTATACCACAGAGCAGATAGTAAGGATTTACGATTATTTGCATCGTCTTGGCGGTCCTAACGGCATGATCCGCGCAAGTGAATTTTTCCTTTACAGTAAGAAGGACAGGGATGCTGTATATAAATGTATGGAAAGAGGATACAAGTTCCCGGAGGTTACCAGTTGGATTCGCGCCAGCAAGGAAGATTTCAAATTGGTTAAGGAAATAGGAATGCCGGAAACAGGTATTTTGGTAAGCTGTTCAGATTATCATATCTTTTTAAAATTGAAAATGACCAGAAAACAGGCGATGGAGCATTATTTAAGTGTGGTAAGGGACTGTCTGGAGGAGGGCATCAGCGTAAGATGTCATTTGGAGGATATTACCAGAGCTGATATTTATGGTTATGTGGTTCCTTTCTGTCTGGAATTAATGAAATTAATGGAGGAATATAAGATACCGATTAAGGTGCGCGCCTGTGATACCATGGGATATGGGGTGAATTATCCCGGTGCGGTTATTCCCAGAAGCGTTCAGGGTATTATTTATGCATTGCATACTCATGCAGGGGTACCTCATGAATTGATTGAATGGCATGGGCATAATGATTTTTATAAAGCAGTGGTCAATTCGACTACCGCATGGCTGTATGGCTGTTCCGGTGTCAATACCTCGTTGTTTGGTATTGGGGAGAGAACAGGGAATACTCCCTTAGAAGCGATGGTGTTTGAATACGCCCAGCTAAAGGGAGATTTAAACGGTATGGATACTACCGTAATTACCGAGCTGGCTGAATATTATGAGAGGGAAATCGGATATCATATCCCGGAGAGAACACCTTTTGTAGGAAAGAATTTTAATGTGACAAGAGCCGGTGTCCATGCAGATGGTCTTCTGAAGAACGAAGAAATCTACAATATTTTTGATACGGATAAATTTTTGAACAGACCAGTTCTCTGTGCTGTTTCCAATACATCCGGGCTGGCGGGAATCGCTCACTGGATCAACACTTACTTTAAGTTAAAGGACGAAAAGCAGCTTGGCAAGAACAGCCCATTGGTTGCTGAAGTGAAGAAGTGGGTGGACAAGCAATATGAAGATGGCAGAGTAACGGTTATTACAGACAAAGAGCTGATTGAGCAGATTACATATGCCTGCAAAAAGCTTGATATGACCATTGGCTGAAAATGGTAAAAGAAAGGAAAACGTATTTGCGATGAGTAAGTATGATGTAAAGCAGGAAGTAACTGATAAGTATTCTCTGCGGGGCAGGGTGTTCCATAAGCTCAGAGAGGACATCCTAAATGGAAAATATAAGGAGCATGAGGAATTAAAGGAGGTTGCCATAGGAGAGGAGCTTGGGGTCAGTCGTACTCCGGTAAGAGAGGCTTTCCGGCAGTTGGAATTGGAAGGACTTATTCAGATTGTGCCTAACAAGGGCGCCTATGTAACCGGAATTACTGCCAAGGATGTAAAGGACATTTACATGATACGTTCTTCTCTGGAAGGAATGTGTGCCCGTCTGGCAACAGAAAATATTACAAAAGAGCAGATGGAGGAATTGGAGGAAAATGTTTATCTTGCCAGCTTTCATGCTTCCAAGGGGCACATGGAGCAGATGGCAGAGTTAGATAACAGATTTCATCATATTCTATATGAAGCCTGTGATTCCAAGATGCTGGAAAACCTGTTGCAGGACTTTCATCAGTATGTAATCCGTATTAGGAAAAAGACTCTATCTACAAAGGAAAGAGGAATTGCTTCCAATGAAGAGCACCGCATGATTATGGAGGCAATCAAAGCGGGAAAGCCGGAGGAAGCAGAGCGTTTGGCAACCCAGCACATGAACAATGCCTATGATAATATGGTAAAAAATGGATTATATGATATATTTGAATCATAAAAAATGAAAAGGATGGAGTAGGACATGGAAAAAATTAAGATGACAACCCCACTTGTGGAGATGGATGGAGACGAGATGACCAGAATTCTCTGGCAGATGATCAAGGACGAGCTGTTGCTGCCTTACATTGATTTGAAGACGGAATACTATGATTTGGGACTGGAACATAGAAATGAGACCAACGATCAGGTAACCGTAGACAGTGCGGAGGCAACTAAGAAATATGGAGTGGCAGTAAAATGTGCCACCATTACACCCAATGCTGCCAGAATGATAGAATATAACTTAAAGGAGATGTGGAAGAGTCCAAACGGCACCATCAGAGCAATCCTGGATGGAACTGTATTCAGAGCACCCATTCTTGTAAAGGGAATCGTTCCCTATGTAAAGAACTGGACTAAGCCCATTACCATTGCACGTCATGCTTATGGGGATGTTTATAAGAATACAGAAATCAAGGTTCCCGGCAAGGGAAAGGCAGAGCTGGTATTTACCGCAGAGGATGGAACAGAAACCAGAGAACTGATCCACAATTTTGACGGTGCAGGTATTATTCAGGGCATACATAACACAGAAAAATCCATTTCAAGCTTTGCAAGGGCATGTTTTGGCTATGCCATTGATACGAAACAGGATTTATGGTTTGCTACCAAGGATACCATTTCTAAGAAGTACGACCACACTTTTAAGGATATCTTTCAGGAAATTTATGATGCGGAGTACAAGGATAAATTTGAGGAGCTTGGCATTGAATACTTCTACACTTTGATTGATGATGCAGTTGCACGTGTCATTCGTTCAGAGGGCGGATTTATCTGGGCATGTAAAAATTATGACGGTGATGTTATGTCAGACATGGTGGCAACTGCCTACGGAGATTTATCCATGATGACTTCCGTGCTGGTTTCTCCAAGCGGCGTTTATGAATATGAAGCAGCCCACGGAACCGTACAGCGCCACTATTACAAGCATTTGAAGGGGGAGGAGACCTCTACTAACTCTATAGCCACCATCTTTGCGTGGACAGGTGCTCTTCGCAAGCGTGGGGAGCTGGATGGTATTACAGAACTGGTTGACTTTGCAGATAAGCTGGAAAGAGCCTGCATTAAGACTGTAGAGGATGGCAAGATGACCAAGAGCCTTTCTCTGATTTCTACTTGTGAGAATCCTGTAATCCTGAACAGTCTTGATTTTATTAAGGCAATCAGGGAAACCTTTGATACAATCTAAAAAAATGACACCTCTTTAAAAAGGAACCTACTGATAATCCTTCTGTAAGTTGGTATGCTTTTCTTATAAAATAGCTGCCAATTTCAGAAGGATTATTTTTTGGCTGTAGGGTTATGTAAGTCGTACCCAATTTGGTATGTGGGAGGGAACAAAATGACAAAGGAAAAAGAAAAGAAAGCAAAAAAACTAAAATTACCGAAGCCTAAAAAGAAAGTTTCAGAAAACGAAAATAAGGAACATCAATTTAAGTTTAAAAAGTTTAAGCAAAAAGATAAAAAAGCTGGAAATGAATGGATGAATGGCATCAGCATTCGCGCACAGCTTTATTTTGGATTCTTATTGCCGGTAGTTTTTATTGTAATTGTAGGACTCGTCTCTTATAAATATGCGTCCATCGGTCTTGTAGAAAACTATGAAGAATCAGCAAAGAGCGCAGTCGAAATGACCGTCAGCTGCCTGGATCAGGGGTTTGCATCTGCGCAGATGATTGTGATGGAACTTTCCAATGATACCACGGTAACAGGGTATTCTCTTGGGGGATATGACAACAATACATCACAGAAAAATCAGGCAAAAACCAATCTTAAGAATACAATACTAGTCAAACAGGGATTAAATGATGTGGTACAGGAAATTCATATATTGCCGATGGCTGATGAATCCTTTCTGACGACTAAGACCATAAGCGGTACAAGTGAAATGGATAGTTTTATTGAGGATATGGTTGCTGCGGGCGAGGACCAGTATTTTTCAAACAATTATCCTCATTGGGGAAGTGAGCATGCCTATATGGACAGCCAGATTGGTACGAGTACGGATGACTACATTTTATATTGTAGCCGCAAGTTTAATTCGGGAAGCAGATATGGAGCTGTGTTTGTAGATATAAAGAGCGAATATGTGATAGGTCTTTTAGATGAACTTGATTTTGGAGAGGAAAGTCAGATGACCTTTACTACAGCAGATGGCAGATCCATTGGTAAGAATAATGTGATAGATGTAAGGACACTTGATATCTTTACCAAGGCAGGAGAGAGCGAAGATAGTTTTGTTTCCGGATACACCAAATGCGAGGGAGTTAACTATTTCTATATGATTTCAAAAAGCAGTCAGACGGGAGCGACACTGACTGTTCTTGTGCCGAAATCATATATTACCCAGAAATCTGACAGCATTCGTCTTATCACAATTTTAATGGTAGTATTCGCTACCTTTATAGCAATTGTCATCAGTACGGTGATTGTCAGGATAATGGCAGTTAACATCAAAAAGAGCATTTCCAGTCTTGACGAGGTTGCACAGGGAAATCTGGTGCTGAAAGAAGGTAAAATTGCCCACAACGAATTCGGAAGACTGCGTAAGGCTATCATGGAAACCGCAGGAAAAATCCGAGGACTGGTATTCTCGGTAAAAGGAATGATGGAAAAGGTATCCTTCTCGGCGGATAAAGTAAGCCATTCCAGCGTAGAAATGGACAATATGGTATCTGAGATGAGTGAGGACATTCAGGAGATTGGGCGGAATATTGAAAAGGAAAACAATGCAGTGAATGCCTGCCATAATCAGATGGAAGAGCTTTCCAAGAAGATTAAGAAAGCCGGGGGCGGTATTTCTGAAACAATGGAGGGAATTGAAGCAACTAAACACTCTATTGATAAGGGCATGGAAGCTATGGAAGCCATGACCGGACAGTCGGAGCGTACTACAGCAGTAACGGAGGAAGTGAGAAACGAAGTAATCAAGCTTGGTGGACGGTTAGAGGAAATCATTGACTTTGTTGACAGCATAGCAAACATTGCTGATCAGACCAACCTGCTTTCTTTAAATGCTTCGATTGAGGCGGCACGTGCAGGAGAATTTGGACGGGGCTTTTCAGTGGTTGCAGAAGAAATCAGAAAGTTAGCAGACAGCTCGTCCAAAACTGCTCAGGATATTCAGAAGGAGATAGGTGAGGTAACGGCATCTGCTGAAAGTGCAGTAAATAAGGTGAAAGAAGCACAGGATATTGTCAATCTGCAGAATAAACAGGTAAAAGATACAGTGGCTGTATTTGAACAGATGAATGAATTCATGAAGAAGTTCATTGTAAATATGGAAATGATTTCTGCGGATATGGAAAATATGAATAATGACAGAAAGATAGCGCTTTCTTCTATTCGTGAAATTAATGATATTTCTCAGAACAATATAGATTTTATTACTAATATCAGTGCATCCATTGAACAGCAGATGGCATTTGCAAATCAGCTTAGTGAGGAGGCGATCGTATTACAGCGGAACATGGAAGAACTGGAAAGCGCTGTCACAACCTTCAAAGTAGAATAATTTTAATTTTATTATGTCTGATGGCAGTAAACGTTACTGGATGTGAAAGTAAGAAAGCGCAGGAGGATTATAGAACGGAAAATTATCATTATAAGGAACTTGGGGATAAAATTTATGTGTTTTCTCCTGACGATGAAGTAGAAAAGGTACAGGCGATATTGGATGAGCTGTGGCAGAAGCAGGAAACCAATCAGTTTGGAGAGGAAAGATATTGTGTATATTTTCTTCCGGGAGAATACGATTCTTCCCTATCTATAAAGGTGGGTTACTATATGCAGGTGGCAGGGCTTGGCTATCTGCCGGATGACACATCCATTCCGGAATTAAACTGTGATGCAAGATGGCTTGGCGATGACAGTAATCATAATGCAACCTGCAATTTCTGGAGGGGCGTGGAAAATTTAAAAATAGGTTCTAATACCGTATGGGCAGTTTCGCAGGCAACCTTCATGCGTAGAGTACATATTGAAGGTGCTTTACATCTTCATGACGATTATGGATGGGCAAGCGGCGGATTCCTTTCAGATTCCGTTGTGGATCTGGCAACAGATTCGGGAAGCCAGCAGCAATGGCTGTCCAGAAACTGTGACTGGAAAGCATGGATTGGAGATAACTGGAATATGGTTTTTGCCGGGATTGAACCAGGAAAGGCACCGGTAGGAACCTGGCCGGCCAAGCAGTTTACAACGGTAGATGAAGTAGAGGAAATTCGTGAAAAGCCGTTTATGGTATTTGATGAGAAGGAAGGACTTGGTGTATTTATTCCGAATTTCAGGACTCAGGCAGTGGGAGTGTCATGGCAAAAAAATGGGGAGAATTTAGATAAAGAGCAGTTGGATGGGAAGTTTATTCCTCTTTCTGAGTTTTATGTTGCAATGCCGGAAAAAGACACTTCTCAAACCCTGAATGATGAACTGAAAAAAGGAAAAAACCTGTTTTTTACACCGGGAATTTATGAATTGGATCAGGAGCTTTTGGTTGAAAATGAAGGAACCATTATTCTGGGAACAGGACTTGCAACACTTCGCCCTATTTCAGGAAATGCCTGTATACATGTAACAGCGTCAGATGACATTGTTTTATCGGGAATTTTATTTGATGCGGGAACAACAGAAGCGGCTGTGTTGCTTCAAGTTGGAGAACAGGCTGATGCCACTGAGCAGAAACCAGAAAAGCAGAAGAATACAAATGCAGATATGGAAAGGTCTGCAACGGTTTTGTCGGATTTGTTTTTTCGGGTCGGAGGTGCAATTGAAGAAGCTCCGGCATCAGTGGATACCTGCATAGAGATCAACAGTTCCCATGTAATAGGTGACAATTTCTGGGTATGGCGTGCCGATCATGGAGCACAGGTAGGTTGGGACTTGAATACTGCCAGAAACGGTCTGGTAGTAAACGGAGATGATGTGACCATATATGCGCTGATGGTGGAGCACTTCCAAGAATACCAGACTATCTGGAGAGGCAATGAAGGTAAGGTAATCATGTATCAAAGTGAGATTCCCTATGACGTACCGAATCAGGATGAATTTAAGAGCCATGAGGGTGCTGTGAATGGTTATGCTTCCTATTGTGTAGAGGATGAAGTGGAGACACATGAGGCGTGGGGGATTGGAATTTATTCCTACAATAGGGATGCTGTAGTAGAGATTTTTTCAGCTATGGAGGTGCCGAAAAAGCCCGGGGTGAAAATTCACAATGTATGCGCCATCATGATTACCGGAAATCCGGGAATTACCCATGTGGTTAATGATGAAGGAAAACCCTGTTATCGGGCAGGTACCCGCCAGATTATTACCGAATATATAAAAAAATAACACCATATTAAAAAAAGGTTCATTTCAAGAGAAATGGACCTTTTTTATAATGGTATTAGGATGAATAAAATCTGCAAAGTGTAGGAAAAGGAGAGGACTATGGCTGGCTATGTATTTAGTGATGATAAGGGAACCTTTTGCTTAAAGCAGCCTGAGAATACAGGCTATTTATATTTCCCTGTTGCAAGCGAGCAGGGACTTAAAAGTGTGGTCACACCACTTCTCGGAGGAGATGCCAAGACGGATCAAAATCATTTTTTGATGCAGCCCGTTAGTGCGGAAGAACTACATAACAATAAAAGTACCAGAAATTTCTGGTGCCATATAGATGGGAAGGGAGTTTGGTCTGCCACGGGAGCAAGTGCTGAAGCAGCGTACAAAAGGGCATCCGGTCAGGCAGAGAGAAGTGAACTTAAGGCAGGGCTCATGTGGCATCAAATGAGAAGAGAGTCTCTGGATTATGGTCTTTCCTCTGAAATTTTAAATTTTGTTCCGGTAGAGGAAAATGTTGAGATTATGCAGATTACAATTACGAATACCGGAAAGGAAACAACGACCTTTACACCTTATGGAGCAATTCCGATTTATGGGCGCAGCGCAGATAACATCAGGGATCACAGACATGTAACGAGTCTTCTCCATAGAATTAAAGTTACAGAGAACAGTGTGGTCGTAAAGCCAACGCTTTCCTTTGATGAAAGAGGGCATCAGCAGAATTATACGACTTACTATGTTTCGGGGATCACGGGAGAAGGAGATGCGCCTGAAAGCTTCTATCCCTGCGTGGGTGACTTTATCGGAGAGGGGGGCAGCTATGACTGTCCCGGTGCTGTCTATGAGGGGAATCAGGGAGTAGATGCCGGAACTTGCATAGATGGGTATGAGGCAGTGGGAGCAATGCGCTTTTCAAGAATAAGCTTGAAACCGGGCGAAAAAGCTGTTTATATTCTGCTTGCGGGACTTTCAGAAGATGAAAGGTGTTATGAAAAGACCTTGAAGTCTTTTGGAAGCAGAGAACAGGTGCAAAGAGCATATGCAGAAACTGTGCAATATTGGAAAAAGAAGCTAAATGTGTATTATCATACAAATGATCCTATCTTTGATAATTTTATGTGCTGGGTAAGCTTTCAGCCTATGCTTCGAAGAATTTACGGCTGCTCCTTCCTGCCACATCATGATTATGGAAAAGGTGGCAGAGGCTGGAGGGATTTATGGCAGGATTGCCTTGCACTGCTGATCATGAACCCGGAAGGGGTTAAGGAAATGCTCCTTGCCAACTTTGGCGGTGTGAGAATGGACGGAAGCAATGCAACAATCATTGGTTCCAGACAGGGAGAGTTCATTGCAGATAGAAATAACATTACAAGAGTATGGATGGATCATGGAGTATGGCCGCTGATGACGACAGCACTCTATATCGATCAGACAGGCGATCTGGCATTCCTTCTTAAGGAAAATACTTTCTTTAAGGATAAACAAATCGGAAGAGGAACCGGGATAGATACGCAGTTTAAAGAAGGTGATAAGCCGATACAGAAGGATGCACAGGGAAGAGACTATTTCGGAAGTGTTTTGGAGCATCTTCTGGTACAGAATTTGACATGCTTCTATGAAGTGGGCGAGCATAATCACATGAGGCTCAGGGGAGCTGACTGGAATGATGCACTTGATATGGCACCCGAGCGGGGAGAAAGCGTGGCATTTACAGCAGCTTATGCGGGAAATATGGAAACCCTGGCTGATTTGATTGAGAGCCTTAAGGCAGAGAGAAATTTGCAAACCGTAGAAATTGCCGAGGAGATGGAACCACTGTTTGTAGATGACAGAGCACTTTATGACAGTATTGAGAAGAAGAAGGAACTGCTTGAAGCTTATTGTGCTTCCTGTAGTCATATTATTTCCGGTAAAAAGGCATATCTTCCTGTGGAAAATGTAATAGAGAGCCTGAGAAATAAAGCCGCATGGTTAAAGGAACATATTCGTAAGACAGAGTGGATTAAGGATGGAGAAGATGGCTGGTTTAACAGCTACTATGATAATCATGGCAGAGCGGTGGAAGGACTGACCTCAGTGGGAGCACGCATGATGCTGACAGGACAGGTATTTACCATTATGTCCGGGACAGCAGAAGATAAACAGATTGCCGGAATCGTAAACAGTGCGGACAAATATTTGTATAAGAAGGAAGTGGGCGGCTACCGATTAAATACAGATTTTAAAGAAGTAAAGATGGATCTGGGAAGAATGTTTGGATTTGCCTACGGACATAAGGAAAATGGTGCAGTGTTCTCTCATATGACCACCATGTATGCAAATGCACTTTACAGACGTGGATTTGTAAAGGAAGGATATAAAGCGCTGCATACCCTGTTTACACATGCCTCTGATTTTGAAGTGAGCCGGATTTATCCGGGAATACCAGAGTATTTTGATGGAGCAGGCAGAGGAATGTATCATTATCTGACCGGTGCAGCAAGCTGGTATATGATGACAGTTATTAATGAGATGTTCGGAGTAAAAGGAAAGATGGGAGCCTTATGTTTGGAGCCTAAGCTTTTGGCGGAACAGTTTGATGAACAGGGATGTGCCAGACTGAGCCTTTGGTTCAACCGACATCAGTGGAATGTTATTTATGTAAATCATGAACGCAGGGAATATGGAAATTATCAAATCGGAGAAGTGTTCATGGACGGCAAAAAAATTGACATGCAGGGAAATGTGGCAGTCAGCGCAGATGGGATTAGGAAACTAAATGAAACAGTACCGCACGAAATTATTGTGGAACTGATATAAGGAGGAAATGATGAGACAGGCAACTTTTACAATTGAAGGATATGAAAAAAAAGCACCATTTGCAGGATTCCTTCCGGGTCTTTCCGGAATCCATGGGACTCCCATCTGGTGCTACTATGTCAATCGGGGACAATGTATTTCCAGCTTCGGTATTGAGGATAAAGATCATGCCATTATGGAATTTTTCCCCGCACATCAGGCTTATCAGAATACAGCAGTCAACGGTTTCCGCACGTTTATAAAGCTAAATGGCGAGTATATGGAGCTGTTTCGGGATGAAGAAACCACAAAAAAAATGAATGTTGAAATGAACGGTCTTTCCATTGAAGAGACAGACGAAATTCATGGTCTTCACACAAGGATAGATTATTTTACACTTCCGGGAGAAAAGACCGGTGCACTGGTGAGAAAGCTTACAATTAAAAATGTAAGGAAAGAGAAGGCACTGCTTCAGGTTCTGGATGGAATGCCTGCAATTATTCCTTATGGTGTTGATATGACCAGTTTAAAGGAAATGGGACAGACAATTATGGCATGGATGCAGACAGAAGATTTAGAGAGCAGAGTGCCATATTTCAGAGTGAGGGCAAGTACCGTGGATACAGCGACCGTAACCCCTGTGCTTGGAGGAAATTACGGATTTGCCTGTGATGAACAGGGCAGCAAAAAACAGGTAATTGCAGATCCCTCACTGGTTTTTGGCTATGACAGTTCTTTAGACAAGGCAGTTGGTTTTAGAGATAGCAAATTTGCAGATCTGCTTGTGGCTGAGCAAATGACAGCTAACCAGTATCCCTGTTGCTTTTTTGCAGAGGAAAAGGATCTTGACAGCCAGGAGAGCCTTATTCTGTATGAAATGATTGGTCAGGTTTCGGATAAATCATTGCTAAAACGTTTTTTGGATATTCCAATGGATGCTGCTTACTTTGAGGGGAAGAGGAAAGAGGCAGACTCACTTCCCCTAGAGCTGTGCAGCGTGATTGAAACTAAGACAGCAGTACCGGATTTTGATGCGTACAGCGCTTATACATATATGGACAATGTTCTTCGCGGGGGATATCCAATCAAACTGCCGGGCGATAAGATTTTCCATGTGTATTCCAGAAAACATGGAGATTTGGAGAGAGATTATAACTATTTTCGTATGTCGCCGGAATTTTATTCTCAGGGAAACGGTAATTTCAGGGATGTAAATCAAAACAGAAGATGTGAACCCTTCTTTACACCTTATGTAGGTGCGGAAAGCATTATTAAGTTTTTCAGTCTGATTCAGATTGATGGTTATAATCCGCTTGCAATTGAAAAGGTAACATATACATTATCCGAAGAAAAGGCAGGAGACATTTTTGATCCCTTGTCGCAGGAAAAAAAGGAAGAGCTGCTTTCCTTCCTTGCAAAGCCGTTTACCCCCGGCGCCTTCTTTAGTAAACTTGATGAAATTGGCATAGAGGATGTAGAAGAGGAGGAGGAATATTTTGCAAAGGTAATAGAACAGGCACAGGATACCATCAATGCAGATTTTGGAGAGGGGTACTGGAGTGATCATTGGACTTATAATCTTGATTTGATAGAGAACTATTTAAGCGTATTTCCTGAGCAGGAGGAAAAGCTTCTTTTCCACACGCCCGTTACTTATTACCGCACACAGGTGCCGATTCTGCCCAGAAGAAAACGTTATGCAAAGACAGAGAACGGAATAAGGCAGTATCATTTCCTGGATGAGGATAAAAAGCTTGACGGCAGAGAAAAGCTCCTTAAAGATATGTTTGGCAAGGGAAAGGTTGTAGAAACAACTTTGATTGAAAAGTTGATTGTGCTTTGTGTTACCAAATATGCCGCATTGGATGCTTATGCGATGGGCGTGGAGATGGAAGGTGGAAAACCCGGCTGGTATGACGCATTGAACGGAATGCCGGGATTATTCGGTTCCTCTATGGCAGAAACATATGAGCTTGCCAGAATACTTGCTTACACAATTGATATTTTAGAGAAATATAGTGCCAGTATTGAACTGCTGGCTGAAGTGGCACAGCTTGTACGCCAGATGAATACCATTACCTTAGACTGCATGAATGATATTGTAAGAGATACAGAGTTGATGGAATTCTGGAACCGCAGGAATGATGTTAAGGAAAAATATTGGGACAAAACCTTTCAGGGAATCAGCGGTGCCAGAGAGGAAATATCGACACAGGAAATTCTTGATGCCTTGGTGCACATGCAGGCGGTGGTTACGCATGGAATTAACAAGGCCTGTGCAATTGAAAATAGCGTTTGTCCTACCTACTTTACCTATGAGGTAAAGGAATTTACCGAGGATGAAGATGGTATTTATCCAGAGCACTTTGAAATAAAGATGGTTCCTCTGTTTCTGGAAGGACCGGTACGTTTTTTGAAGCTTGATAATGACAGAGAAGTGAAACAGGCTCTGTATCAAAATGTAAAGAAAAGCGGTATTTATGACAGTAAACTGGAGATGTACAAGGTAAATGCTTCCTTAAAAGATGCCTCCTATGAACTGGGTAGAGCAAAGGCATTTACACCGGGATGGCTTGAGAATGAATCTATCTGGCTGCATATGGAATACAAATATTTACTGGAACTTCTAAAATCGGGGATGTATCAGGAGTTCGCCAAAGATTTCCATAGTGCGGCAATCCCATTCCTTGATCCGGAGTCTTACGGAAGAAGCATTTACGAAAATTCTTCCTTCCTTGCCAGTTCGGCAAATCCCAATCCGGCATATCACGGACGGGGATTTGTGGCAAGGCTTTCAGGGTCTACAGTGGAATTTCTTCAGATGTGGATTCTGATGATGTTTGGAAATCTGTTTTCCTATGAGAACGGGGAACTGAAAGCAGTTTTTGCTCCGGTTTTACCTGCATATCTGGTTGGAGAAGAAAGGCATGTTGAAGCAATGCTGCTTGGGAAAACAAAAGTAATCTATGATATGGAAGAAACAAGGGATTATTTTCCGGAAACCTACAAGATTATTTCCATGGAGCTGCTTTATCATGATGGAAGTATCTACAGAACTACACAGGGAGTTCTTATTGGGGCAATAGCAGAGGACTTGCGGAATGGAAAGATTCGCGAAATAAAAATATCACTTTGTTAAGGGATAAAAAGTATTACGCAAAAAGGAGAACTGGAACTGGAAATGGAAATGGAAATGGTAAAAGTCATTACCACCGATTATGAAAAACAGGAATACTGGAAGACTGAAGAACGAAGCATGGAGGAGATTAATGACTGCATGCATGTACTAAATCTGTATCCTGAATTGACAGTGCAGACGATAGAAGGATTTGGTGGTGCCTTTACGGAGGCGGCAGCTGTAAGTTTTGAAAGTTTAAATGAAAAATCTAAGGAAGAATTTCTCGAAGGATATTTTGGAAACGATGGCTTGCGTTATACCATGGGGCGTATGCACATGAACAGCTGCGATTTTGCTCTTGGCAATTATACCTATGTGGAAGAGGGAGATGATACACTTACAAGCTTTGATGTGTCCCATGACCAAAAGACAATTTTCCCATTGATCAAAAGTGCAATGAACCGGGCTGGACAGGAACTTTCAATGTTATTGTCACCTTGGTCACCTCCAGCATATATGAAAACGAATGCAGAGATGAATAACGGAGGTAAGCTTAAGGAATCTTACTATAAGCTGTGGGCAGAATACTATGCAAAATATATTTTGGCATGTAAGAAGGAGGGAATTCAGATTAAATATCTGACAGTACAGAATGAACCTGCCGCAACGCAAACTTGGGATTCCTGTGTTTATACAGCCAGAGAAGAAGGAATTTTTGCATCGGATTATCTGATACCTGCTCTTGAAAAGGCTGGACTTTCAGAGATACAGGTGTTTATCTGGGATCACAATAAGGAAGCAATGTATGAAAGGGCGAAGGAAAGCTTTGAGGTGCCCGGATGCAGGGATAAAGTGTCAGGGGTGGCAATGCACTGGTATACGGGAGATCACTTTGATGCAATTTGTGCGGTAAAACGTGCATTCCCTGAAAAAAAGGTTTTTTTTACGGAGGGCTGTGTAGAGTATTCCAGATTTGCAGATTCAGGGGAAGTACAGAAGGCGGAAATGTATGCTCATGACATGCTGGGAAATTTAAAGGCAGGTGTGGAAGCATTTCTGGATTGGAACCTGCTGCTTGACGAAAAGGGTGGTCCCAACCATGTGGGAAATTTTTGTGCAGCACCTATGATGTGTGACGGTAAGGGTGGTTTGACCAAAAGACTTTCCTATTACTATATAGGACATTTTAGCAGGTACATTAAGCCCGGTGCGAAACAGATCATGACTACATGCTATACGGATGCTGTGAAAGTTTTAGCATTCCTGAACACAGATGGAGAGCGTGTTGTGGTTATTTTGAACAAAGGAGATAGGGATGTTCAGCTTTCAATTAGAGAAAATGGCAACGGAACTTATATAAATTCAGGTGCACATTCAATTATGACTGTATGTTTTGTAAAAAAATAACACCTTTTTAAAAAAAGAGTAATTATATCGGTACAAGTCTAAAAGTATAATGAAATTACAAACAAGGGAACAGGAAATGTTTCTAAAAAATAGGAGGATAAATTATGAAACTTAAAAAGTTAACAGCATTATTGTTAGCAGGCGTGATGACTCTTTCACTTGCAGCTTGTGGAAACAGTAGCAGCACAACATCTGAAAGCACTTCTGCAAAAGAAGAGACAGCAGGCAGCAGTGAAGAAGCAGCAACAACAGAAGAAGCAGCAACAACAGAAGAAGCAACTGGCGAGTTGAGCGGCAAATTAACAATTTGGACATTAGCAGCTGACCTTGAGCAGTTTGCTGACAAGTTCAAAGAAGCAAATCCCGGTGTTGAAACAGAAGTAGTAGTTATTGCACCTGGCGATTATCCTACCAAGGTTGAAACCGCTTTACTTGGTGGAGATGACAGCGTTGACATTATCGTAGGCGAACCTAAGATGCTTAAATCCATGTATGAAGCAGAATTCTTTGCAAGTCTGGATGACTTTGGTGCCAAGGATTATGAAGGTCAGATCGTTGATTACGTTTGGGAAGTAGGTCAGGATGACGAAGGTATCCAGAGAGCAATTTCTTATCAGATTACACCCATCGGTTTTTATTATAGAAGAGATATCGCAGACAAGGTATTCGGTTACTCTGATCCCGAATCTGTTGGCAAACTGTTCGCTGACTATGATACCATCATTGAAACCGGTAAAACCTTGAAGGATGCAGGCTATAGAATTTTTGCTTCCGATGCTGAAACACAGCATTTCAAAGGTCAGAGTTCATGGGTTGTTGATGGCGTATTAAATGTTGATCCACAGAGATATGAATTTATGGATTTGGCTGTTGAATTATATACACAGGATTTAACAGCTTATGCAGCACAGTGGACAGCACCTTGGTATCAGGCTATGAGCGGTCCCGTTCCGATTCTGAATGCGGATGTTATGTGGGGTGACTGGACAGAAGATGAAAACGGTGAAGCAGCACTGAACGTTTGGGATGCTGAAAACTTCAATGCCAATGTTGATAAATATTCCAATGAAACAGCAGAAGTATTTGCATTTGGTCTGCCTGCATGGGGTGTGCTTACTCTTAGAGATAACGTAGGTGATACTGCCGGACTTTGGGGCGTATGTTCCGGTCCTGCTTATGGATATGATGGTGGTACTTATATCGGTATCAGCGAGCTTTCCAAGAATAAAGAACTTGCATGGGAATTTGTAAAGTTCTGTACACTGAATGAAGACACCGCTGACTGGTGGATTGAAGCATCTCAGGGCGATACTGTATCTTTGGTTTCTGCACTTGACAAGCATGCAGAAGATGCAAACGAAACATACGGCGGACAGCAGCTGTATAAGTTCTGGTTAGAGCAGGCAAAGGGTATCAATTTATCTAATGTAACTGAGTACGATACAGCCATTGACGCTGCATGGAGCAACGCAATCAATGCTGTTAAGACAGGGGAAAAGACTAAGGATGCAGCGATTGAAGGATTTTATGATGAAGTAGCTGCTACATATCCTGATCTTGAAATTAACAGATAAATAAAGTATGGAGTGAAGGGCTAATAACCCTTCACTCTGATTTGAGGAGATTTTCTCGTTTTTAATAACCATCAATGGAGGTAATGCATATGGCTGGGAGTAATACTGTGGCAAGAACCAGAAAAAGAAATTATAATAATATGGCGTATTTGTTCGTAATGCCCTTCGTTGTAGTTTTTCTTGTTTTCAGTGTTTATCCTGTATTTCGTACCCTACAGCTTTCTTTCGCTAACTATAAAGGGTTTGGGGATATTGATTATGTGGGATTTAAAAATTACATACGTGTGTTACAGGATAAATATTTCTGGACAGCTTTGCTGAATACGATAAAAATCTGGAGCTTAAACATTGTGCTGCAGCTTGGAATGGCTTTTCTGCTGACAATCGTATTTAGCGATATCAAGTATAAGATAAAAGGTCTTGGGTTTTTTAGGGCGGTATATTATCTGCCAAATATCATTGCAGCTACTTCTGTTGCATTTCTGTTTAAGACATTGCTTGACTGGCGATATGGTACCATTAACCAGATTTTAGCTAAATTTGGTGTGGATCAGCCCATTAACTGGTTGGGACAGCCATTTACAGCCAGATTGTCAATTTCATTAATTCAGACATGGATGTGGTTTGGCAACTCCTTCATTATGCTGATGGCGGGGGTACAGGGGATTAATAAAGATTACTTTGAGGCAGCAGCTATTGATGGGGCAGGGCGCTGGAAAAGATTTTTCTACATTACATTACCGTTGCTTCGTCCGATTCTGTTATATGTAACTATTACATCGTTGATCGGAGGTATTCAGATGTTTGACCTTCCGTTCCTGATCGGTACAGTAAACGGAGAACCGCTTGGCGCTACACAGACTGCGATTATGTATTTGTATAAATATGGATTTGCCAGCAGACCGAAGCAGGTTGGTTATGCTTCTGCAATTGCATATACATTGTTCCTTTTGATTTTAATCATATCCCTGATACAGTTTAAAGTGATGAATAGAAAGGAGGACTAAAGTATGGCAACAAAGATTAAAAAGGCAATTTTATATCTTGCATTAATTTTATTGGCAGTTGTCTGTATGGTTCCGTTTTTGCTGATGCTGGTTAATGCCACCAGAAGCGGAAGAGAAATTATGACCTCCTTTACTTTAATTCCCGGTGATAGTCTGAAAGAGAACTGGGATGCAGTATTTGGTTTCTTTAATCTGTTTTTAGGGTTGTGGAACAGCTTTAAGGTTGCAGTACCTGCAACAATTTTAACTTCCTATTTCTCAGCACTGACTGCGTATGCATTGACGGTTTATAAATTTAAAGGAAAGAATGTTATTTTTTATACGATTGTAATATTTATGATGATTCCCGGACAGTTGAGTTTGATTGGTTTTTACAACCTGATTTCAGGACTGAAGCTGATAGACTCTTACATACCATTGATTATTCCTGCAATCGCAGCACCGGGCACAGTATTTTTCTTGAAGCAGTATTTGGAGTCTGTTCTGCCTATGTCACTATTAGAGGCAGCCAGAATTGATGGCGCGAAGGAGATTAGTATTTTCCATAAAATTGTATTTCCAATTATGGTTCCGGGTGTGGCTACTATGGCAATTGGTGGATTTATCGGTAACTGGAATTCATACCTTATTCCATTACTTCTGTTAAATTCGCCTAAGAAATTTACTTTACCTGTAATGATTGCCTCCCTTAATGCATCTAAGGATATTGGTACGAATCAGGGGGCTATTTATATGGCACTTGCAGTTTCGATTGTTCCTATTCTGGTGGTATTCTGCTTCTGCTCCAAATATATTATCAGTAGTATTTCGGCAGGCAGTGTTAAAGAATAAAAGAATTAATAATGCTCTCAAAAATTTGATTATATGTGCTTACAATGAAGCCGTTCTTCTGTATTTTACAGGAGAACGGCTTTGTTGTGGTTCTTGCACACATAGGCATTTTTTGATATGATTGGAACAGAAAAACAATCATAAATAGTCGTGGATGAAGCAGATGATTTTATGTTTAAAATTGGCGGAACAGATACTGCATAAAAGCTGGAAAAGGATTTAATCATATGACTATGAACAAAGAAAAATCTAAAAAAATACAAGGCAGAAAAAGAAAGTGCCCCATATTCATGACTGCTCTCTTTTGGGGAATGATGTTTATACTTTCCGCCTGTGCATCAGGGAAAGTGACAGAACAGGAAAGCACGGAGGATAAAGAGAATACTATTGTTACCTTGGACTGGTATATTAATTTTACCTGGTACAGCACCCCATGGGGTGGAAACGTGGTGTCGGATAAGATTACAGAGGAAACCGGTGTGAATATTGATTTTATTGCACCAATGGGAAATGCGGAAGAAAAGTTTAATGCATTGATTTCTTCTGATACGCTGCCGGACATTATTACGCTTGGATGGTGGGAAAATCAGGTAGATGAGATGATTGCCGGAGATATGGTTTATGCATTAAATGAGCTGGCAGACGAATATGATCCCTATTTCTGGGAGGTGGCAGACCCGGAGGTTGTTTCATGGTACACTAAGGAGGATGGCAATATCTACTGTTATCCCAATTCCTCCTATACTCCTTCTGATTACGAGAATCATATCAATATTGCATCCAATCAGACTTTTCTGGTACGCAAGGATATTTATGAGGCGTTAGGGTGCCCTGATATGACAACGCCGGAGGGCTTTATTGATGCAGTAAAGAGAGCTGCCGAGATGTTTCCAGAGGTTAACGGTTATCCGTTAATTCCCATAGGTGCACATTCTTTCAGCAATACGGGATGCGATTCCTTTGACCAGTTCCTTCAAAACTTTCTTGCAGTTCCATTTGAGGAAAATGGGGAATATTATGACAGATATACAGATCCGGATTATATCAGATGGCTGAAGGTATTTAGAGAACTGGGAGAAGAGGGATATTTGAGAGAGGATATTTTTATAGATCAGCGAACTCAGATGGAAGAGAAACTGGCAAGAGGACAGTATTTTTGCATGCTTTATCAACGTACAGATATGCAGGCACAGCAGGCAGCTCTCTATGCAAAGAACCCTGATATGATTTACATAGCAGTAGACGGTCCTAAGAATGATGCAGGTGATGATCATGTTCTTCCGGGAACAGGGATTAATGGATGGACGGTCACTTTAATATCCAAGAACTGTAAGAATCCCGAAAAGGCAATTCAGATGCTTTCTTTTCTCATGAGTGATGAGGGACAGAAACTGACTTACCTTGGGGTTGAAGGTATTACCTATGATATTATTGACGGAAAGCCGGTGGTCAGGGAAGCTGTCCGTGAACTGATGAACAGTGATCGGGCTGAATATGATGAAAAGTATGGTGCAGACAATACCTATTGGATGCTTCAGGATAATGTCAGACAGATGGAGTGGCGTCCGGATTTTGAGCCGCCTAACGGACAGCTGGAGGAGTGGACATTTCCTTACAGTCATTATCTTGCACAGTATGAGATCAGCTTTGACCGGAACACGGAGGCAGGAGATGCGGATGTAAATATCAAGAAATTATGGAGTCAGGTACTTCCCAAATTACTTCTGGCTCCGACAGAGGAGGAATTTGACCGTATCTTTGAGTATTTCCTTCAGGAAAGAGAAAAGCTGGGCTTTGATCTGGTTATGGACGAAAGTACAAGACAGATGCAGGAAAACAAGAAAAAGCTGGGACTTCAATCATAGCGTAATTTGGAGAGATAGATGAAGGGGATAAAGAACTGGTTTCAGGGATTAAAATTGAATAATAAGTTTACAGTCATCTGTCTGTTTTTTGTGTTACTTCCCATGGTGGCATTATCCACATGGATGTTTAGAAGTGTTGAAGAAAATCTGATCAGCGAAAAAACGAATGCAATGACGTATAAATTAAACAGGGGATATACGCAGATTACAAAGAATATTGAAACAATTAATATGTCTACCCAGTTTTTTCTAAGTGATCAGAAGTTAAATGAATTCTTAATTGCCGAAAAAAAGGGACAGAAGTATTCGCCGGAAGAATTAATGGAATTTTACACCAGTGATATTGCTTCTTTAGAGCGAATGGTAAATAACAATACTTATTTGTATCAGACAAGAGTTTATGTGGACAGTGATGATATGCAGGAAATGATGCCTATTCTTTACCGGAAGGACCGAATGGAAAAGCTTGCATTTGCAGAGGATGAGGAATTATATGGATGGAAATATGGATATGAGGATAAACTGTTTGCCAATTCAGGTCAGTTGTCTAAAGAAAGGAAGATATTATCATTGCTGACCCCGATAAAAGATTATGGAGTGGGAGAAATCGGTATTCTGGAAGTAGCCATGTATATGGATACCATGTTTCCCATGGTATATGATTCGGTGGAGTCTGAATGGGGATGCTTTGTTGATAAAAAGGGTAAACACTATTTTGCAGAAGGATTCGATACGAAGGAAAACCAGAAATTACTGAGTGAAATCGTGGTGGATAATCAGAAGCCTGAGGAAGCAATAGTCTATTTTTATGAGTCTGATGACCGTAAGCTGATCATAGGGTATCAGCCTATCCGGGAACTGGAAGGAACGCTGGTGTATGTAAGTGATATTGGAGATGATTTGGCTAATATCCATGCCCAGAGAAGATGGTTTATTTTTGCAGGCATTATGGTTATGATTTTGCTTGCATTTGCTGTTGACAAGGTGGTCAAGAGCATGCTCGGACGTTTATATAGTGTGCTGCGTTCTATCAGAGAAGTACAAAATGGAGACTTGAATGTAGTGATTGAGAACTGTGGCACGGACGAAATCGGAGAACTTGGAAACCAGATTAATAAGATGTTGTATAGTATTAAACAGCTAACCACCGAAAATTTAAACCGTGAACTTCTGGTAAAGGATACGGAAATCAGAGCATTACAGAATCAGATTAATGCCCATTTTATTTATAATGTGCTTGAGTCTATAAAAATGATGGCAGAGATCAAGGAGGAATATGATATTTCAGATGCAATTATGGCATTGGGAAAACTTCTTAGATATAGTATGAAATGGACCTCCCAAAATGTGACAGTAGCAGAGGAGCTTGAGTACATACGTAATTACCTGAGCCTGATTAATTTGAGGTTTGACTATGAGATTTATTTGTCAATAAACATTCCGGAAATTATATTGCAACAGAAAATACCTAAAATGTCTTTGCAGCCTATCGTTGAGAATGCTATTTATCACGGAATTGAGCAGATGGCTGAGGATACCAATATTTATATTAAGGGAATTGTGGAGGATTCTGACTGCATTATTGAAATTACGGATGCAGGAAAAGGTATGAGTGAAGAAGAAGTAGAAGAACTTTACAGGAAGATCAATGGCGAGACTGAGTCTGTCAGTGAATCGGGAAATGGAATTGGGTTAAAGAATGTGCAGGACCGTATTAAGATGAGTTTCGGTGAAGCATATGGAATAAAAATTGCATCAAAATTAGGGTGTTATACCAAGGTTATGGTTCGTGTCCCTATGACTTATGGGGAAGCAAAATAGGAAGGCAGGAAAAATATGCATACACTGTTGATTGTTGAGGATGAAAAACTGATACGTCAGGGGATAAAATCTATTATACAAAAAAGCGGAGTCCCTATTGATAATATTCTTGAATGCAATAATGGTGAGACGGCACTTGAAATATTAAAGATGCAGCCGGTGGATGTTATGTTTACAGACATCCGTATGCCCAAAATGGATGGGATTGAGCTGGTTAAAGCGATGCAGAAGCTTCCGCATGTTCCGCTGACTGTAGCAGTCAGCGGATATGATGATTTCTCCTATGCAGTTGAATTGATGAGAATGGGTGTAAGAGAGTATATTTTAAAACCTGTTGATAGAAAAAAGATAAAGGAAGTGTTGGAAAAATTTAACAGGGAAATCCTGGCGGATAAAGAAAGCGAACGGCAGGACAGGCACATTGGATGCCAGCAGTTGAAATACGCAATTTTAAATGAAAGTATAACAGCTTCCGAAAAGGATTTTCTGATTAAGCAGTATGGAAGTACTCTTTTGGCAGATGAGTATAGAATCGTCTGTACCAACGATGCCGGAGGTATCAAAAGTGAAACAGAAGCGGATATGCCTTATATTTATTTGAATTCAGTAGATGGAAATGAACTGTATATTCTGAATAAAGAATATCTGCCTATATTGCTCAGGGATGAACTGATAAATCGACATGTGGGCATAAGCGGTATACATTTGGGGCTGGAGTCTTTGAAGGAAGCTTATGGGGAGGCTCTTCTGGCACGGAAGGAGGCATTTTATCTTGGAAAGCTGGTTGTTTATTATGATGAGATGATTACCGGCAAGTCAGAAACACTGCATTTGGAAGAGGGGGCAATCAGACAGATTGTGCAGCTTTTAGGTACCGATAAATATGAGGATGCCATCAGGCAGATTTCGCGAATATTTAAGAATGCCTCACTGGGAGGATATTTTTTTGATGAAATAGAAGGCAGTATGAGAACCCTGCTGGACGGAGTGCTTACAACCTATGCCAATGTTTTAAAGACGGAAAGAGAAGAAATCAAGGACTACTATACAATTTACTACTATAACTGCCTGGAAGAATATGAGGCTGAGGTTTTGGGCTGGCTTACCAATTTCTGTGATACACTGAACAGTCGTTTTGACGATTACAAGAATAAACAGAAGATTCAGCAGGCAGTGGCCTATATAAAAGAAAATTACGATAAGGACTTGAATATGGCAGTAGTATCAAACCATATTTCCATGAATTATTCGTTGTTTTCTTATGTATTTAAACAGTATACAGGAAATAATTTTGTGAACTACCTGAAGGAAATCAGAATAGAAGAGGCCAAACGTCTGCTGGAGGAAACTGATATGAAGGTAATTGATATCAGTGGACGGGTAGGATATGAAAATGAAAAGCATTTTATGAAGACATTTAAGGCAGCTTGTGGTGTTTCACCTACAGAGTATCGTAAAAATATGCAGTTTAAAGGGAAGGTTTAAGACCTTCCCTTTATAATTTGTTTATCTTTATTTCGTTTGTGCTCATACATGGAATGATCAGCTTCTTCATACATTTCTGCCAGCTCGGAGTTGGTTTCGGGTACGCGAAGGCAATAGCCGTAGCTTGCCTGAATGATATAATCCTTGGTATGGAGCTTATTATAATTGCTTAAATATTTATCAACGTTATCAGCGAGCTTGGCAGCTTTTTCTGGGGTAGCGCCAAAAGTCATTACCTGAAATTCATCGCCACCCTGACGGGAACAGAGGTCTCCTTCTTCAATGGAGCTTTCCAAAGCATGGGCAAGAACCTGAATTGCAAAATCTCCCTCTGCATGACCGAAGGTGTCATTAATCAGCTTGAGGCAGTCTAAATCAAACATATAGGTACATACAGCTTCCTTTTCCTCGACGGCTTTTTCAAAAGCCGGTGTAGAAAGGAGTTTAAAGCCCTGTCTGTTTAATAAGCCTGTCAGTTCATCTTTGGTGTAAATGTCCTCCAGACGGCCCACCAATAATCCCAGGTTTTTCTTATCACATAATCCCTTTAACATGGTATTAACATTTAAAAGCCAGGAAAGGAAGAAGAAGGAATATCCTACCTTGGCGTTTTCAAAGGACAGTGCCAGATAGCCAAAGCTTTTATCTCCAAAAAACAAAGGTGCATAGATGTAAGAGGAGGAACTTCCATCATATAAATAGTCAGGAAGAATGTTGCGTTTGGTAAAGGTACACTCAGGCAGCCGCTTGCCGTCCTTGATTGCCAGCTTCAGAAGGACAGTGTCTGAGTTATATATATCCTCGGTGGTAAGCGTAATTTCCCGAATATGGCTGGAAATGCGATCCCAGTCTTCATAAAGGCATAAGTAAAATTCTTTGCAGTCAGGAAGCGATTGTGCAAATTGAGCAAGGAGATCCATCCCTGTATCAATATCATCCACACCCTGCAGATTAGCTGACATGTGCATGTTTAATATTAAATTCTGTTCAAGATTCGCAATAGTATCATCCAACTTCCGTGCATAAAAATAGGAGGAGATAGGATGCCTGTTAGGACAGCCACAGGAAGTTCCAAAGCTTGGGGTAGCTTTCACATAGGTTATAGGTTCAACTGTTTCCTTATGTAAAAGCCTGGCAATTTGTTCTACCGCTGTCCTACCAACCTCTTCAATGGGGAATGTAACAGAGGTAAGGGTAGGAGCAGTCATCTGACCAAATTCAAGAGTATCACAGCCGGTAATGGCAATCTGCTCAGGAATACGATAATCGCGATCCCTTAACATGGAAATGACAGTTAATGCGACTGCATCATTGTAGCAGACAATCGCATCAGGCAATTCTTTTTGACTAAAAATCTGCTTTAATGCCTGTTCGATGCCTTCTCTGGACTCATCACAGGAATAAATGCAGTCTTCGACCGGTAGTGAGAGCTCATGCATTCCGTCCACAAAGGCGCATTCACGAGGAATGTTGTAATCAGGATGAGTGCTGCTGCCTAAATAACAGATATTTTTATGATGATGTACTCTGCCAAGATGCAGTACCAGATCCTTAACAGGCTGATTGTTTTCCAGAACAACCCTTGGATAAACAGAAGGCTTCTGGTTGATATCAATAATTGGACAGGTAAAATGTTCGCGTAGTAATTTCTTGATTTCCTGCTCCAGAGAAGTTAGCAGATATGTGCCGGAAGCAATGATGATGCCGGCATAATTATCTGGTCTGGGGATGTTCAGGATGCAAAACTCTCCCTTGCCATAGTCCCCCAGGTTTTCTCCATCATTAGATGCAAAGATATCTACCAGATAACCGTATTCCTCTGCTTTTTTAATAATGCCTGAGCATAGACGGCTTTGGTAATCTCCATATATATGAGAAATAAAAACGCCGATTTTTTTTGTGTGATACATAGTGTTCCCCCCCTAATTTGCAAGTGTTTCCCACTGGTCATACAGCTTGGCAAGTCTGGATTTGATTTCATCCTGATTATGTGTAAGCTCCTGAAGCTTTGCAACATCTGTAGCAACTTCAGGCAGAGCCATGGTTTCTTCGATTTCTGAAAGCTGCTGTTCTAAAGCAGCAATGGTATCCTCACATTTCTTTAAGTCATTTTCTCTTTTGCGGGTCTTTGCCTGTAATTCCTTTTGTGCTTGCCAGTCAAGCTTTGTATCTGATGGGGTATTCTCCTTAGAAGGAGAGAATGCATCAGGCTTTTGATATACCACGGAAAGTTCATCCTTCTTTTCAAGATAATAGTCGTAGTTGCCAAGATAGCCAATCAGCATTCCGTTGGTAAGATCCAGGATACGGCTGGCAGTGCGGTTGATAAAATAACGGTCATGAGACACGTAGAGAACAGTTCCTTCGTAAGCATTCAGGGCATCTTCAAGTATCTCCTTGGAGGTAATATCCAAATGGTTGGTAGGCTCGTCCAATATAAGGAAATTGGACTCGGAAAGCATTAGCTTGGCTAAAGACATCCGGCCACGCTCGCCTCCGCTTAAGTCCCCAATCCGTTTATAAACATCGTCTCCGGTAAAGAGAAAAGCGGCAAGAGTGCTGCGTATTTCTGTGTTACTTAAGTATGGATAAGCATCAGAAATTTCCTCAAACAGTGTCTTTTCCATATGGAGTACATGATGCTCCTGATCATAGTATCCGATATGTACGTTGGTTCCCAGCGTGACTGTGCCGGAATCAGCAGCAAGGAGTCCATTGATGATCTTAAGGATAGTTGTTTTTCCGGTTCCGTTGTCTCCGATAATAGCAACATGTTCACCGCGCTTAATGTCTATCATAAGATCAGAAAAGAGCAGCTGATTATCAAAGGACTTAGATAAGCCTTCTACATGAAGTACATCATTGCCGCTGGTACACCGTGGAGTAAGCGTCATATGAATATCCGTGCGCGCATCGGTGGGCTTGTCTAAAACTTCTATTTTATTTAGCATTTTTTCACGGCTTTCCGCCCGTTTGATGGATTTTTCACGGTTAAAGGATTTTAATTTTTCGATGACAGCTTTCTGATGTCTGATTTCCTGTTGCTGTTTGAAATAAGCATTCAAAGTAGCAGTGCGGAGCTGTTCTTTTTTCACAGCATAGTCCGAGTAATTTCCAATAAAGGTAGTGGCTTTTGTCTGGTCAATTTCAATGACCTTGCCGGCGATACGATCCAGAAAATAACGGTCATGGGATACGATCAGAACAGCACCCTTATAATTCAAAAGATAATTTTCCAACCAGGTAATGGAATTCAGATCCAGGTGGTTGGTTGGCTCATCCAGAATAATCAGCTCCGGTTTCAAAAGCAGGAGGCGCCCCAATGCAACCCGTGTCTTCTGACCACCGGAGAGGGTGGAAATTTTCTTGCCAAACTCATCTTCCTCAAAGCCAAGTCCCTTAAGTACCCCTGTGATTTCGCTTTTGTATGCATAGCCATTGGCGAGCTCGAAGGAGTGGGTAAGGCGTGTGTAGGCATCCATAAGCTGCTCAAGCTCATTGCCGGAGAGTTGCTTCATGGAATGCTCCATTTCGCGGATTTTCTGTTCCATGGCAATGACGTCTGATTTTATGGAAAGTAATTCATCATAAATCGTGTTATTACTGTCTACATCCTGATTCTGGGCAAGGTAACCCATGGTTTTTCCTTTAGCAAGTGTTACAATTCCCTCATCGGCGGATTGCTCCCCTACAATAATGCGCAGAAGGGTGGTTTTCCCGGCTCCATTTATACCTACAATGGCAGCTTTATCGTAATCCTCAATATGAAACGAAACATTGCAGAGAACAGGCTGTTCATTGAATGCTTTTGATATATTTTGACATGATAAAATCATAATTACACATCCTTCAAAAATAATCCACTATTAGTTTACAGATGAAAATTAGGAATGTCAATGGAGTGCTCCGATAAATAAAAAAAAGCACACCAGAATAAAAAATGTGACATATTGGAGAGAGCCTTCTTTTGATAGAATTTATGCTGAGAAAATGAATCCTGAGGGGGACTATTATGGAACAGATTATAAAAATGGAAAATGTCAGCAAAGAATTTAAGATATTAAAGCGGCGGGAAGGGATAAAGGGAAGTATCAGGGATCTCTTTTCCAGAGATTACCAGATACTGAAAGCAGTAAATGATGTGACTGTAGACATTATGCCGGGAGAAATGGTGGGATATTTAGGACCTAATGGTGCAGGAAAGTCAACAACTATCAAGATGATGACCGGTGTACTTGAACCTACAAAAGGTCAGATTTTTGTTAATGGAAGAGTTCCATATGAAAACCGCACCAGAAATGCACAGGATATCGGGGTTGTGTTTGGACAAAGAAGCCAGCTCTGGTGGGCGCTGCCTGTAATTGAATCCTTTCGGATCTTAAAGGAAATCTATCAAATCAGTGACAGGGAGTTTAATGACAATTTAGAGTATTATGATGCATTGGTGGGAGCAAGTGAGCTTTACCATAAGCCTGTACGCCAGATGTCACTGGGTCAGCGTACGCTGTGTGATATTCTTGCAGCATTTCTGCATAACCCCGGTATTGTGTTTATGGATGAACCCACCATTGGACTGGATGTGTCCATGAAAAGTAAGATACGTGAGCTGGTCGGAGCTTTAAATAAAGAGAAGGGAACAACCATTATTCTGACCACACATGATATGGGAGATGTGGATGCACTGTGCAGGAGAATTATCATTATTGATAAGGGCAGGATGATTTATGACAATGATATCGAGCATTTGCGGGGCTTTTTCGGGGCGTATCGTACCATCAGAATACAGTTTGACCGACATGCACAGAAGCTGGATGATGAAGTATTAAAGCATCAGGCAGATGAGGTGGAGGAGTGGCTTAGGATAAAGTTCCCACATGCACAGTCTATTGCTGTTTCCACGGAGGAACAATGGATACAGATTCTGATTAATGAGGATGAGATACATATGATGGAGGCAGTAAACTGCATTCAGGAGCATCGTCAGATTGCAGATATGAATCTTCAGGAAATATCCACTGAAAGCGTGATTCGTAAAATATATGAGGGAGGAATCGTATGAGGAACAGGAGTAAACGGGGTATTTCTTTGAAAGGATATATGGCAGTTCTTAAGGGGAGCATTATGCAGGGATTGTCTTTTCGTGCCAGTACCTATCTGCGAATCGCAGGTAATTTGGTTTATCTGGTAATCATCTATTTTTTATGGAAGGCAATTTTTGCTTCCAGTCCAACGGATACGGTAAATGGAATGACCTTTTATGACACGATGATTTACCTTGTTCTGGCGGCTGCCATGTTTAATTTTATGGATACCTTTGTGGTGTGGTGGATAGGGGACGACTATCAGACCGGGGAGATTGTATTGTATTTGACCAAACCGATCGATTATCAGCCTTATCTGTTCTGCGCCAGATTTGGTAATTGCGTCATATCCTTTTTTGTTACATTTATGCCTACATTCATTATTGTGTATTTTGTGACAAGAGGAAGTATCTTACTTGGAATAAACATGCTTTTCTTTGTGGTCAGCATTCTGCTGGCTACCGCAGTGAATTTCTGCGTTGATTTTTTTGTGGGAACCATATGCTTTTATACGCAGTCTGTATGGGGCGTAAATATCATGAAGGAAGTTGTGGTGTCGCTGCTTTCAGGGGCAACCATTCCGCTGGCATTTTTCCCGGCAGGGCTCCGCAGGGTAGTGGATGTACTTCCGTTTCAGGCGATTTATCATATACCGTTGCATGTTCTGACAGATAAAACCATGAATATAGTGGACTATATGTCGAGCATCGGCATACAGCTGTTATGGATAGCGGTAATGCTGGGGATCAGCAGATTGTTCTGGAAGGTTTCTGTAAAGGGTCTGACTGTGAATGGAGGCTGAAAATATGAAAAAGAAAAAACAGGGCTTTGCTTATTATGCCCATATTTATAAGATGATTTTGTTTCAGGATCTAAAGAGCAAAATGAGTTATCGGGCAGATTTTATCATTTCAACCATTGGGATGCTGTTTACCAATGTGGCAGGGTTTATCTCTTTTTGGATTCTGTTTCAGAATTTCCCGGAAATCAAGGGATGGAACTATTATGAGATACTCTTTTTATATGGATTTTCGCTGCTTGCAATGACGCCGGTACAATGCTTTTTTGACAATAACTGGAACCTGATGGATGCACTGTATACAGGCAACTTTATCAAGTACTATTTCAGACCAATCAACCTGTTTTTTTATTTCATTTCGGAGGTGTTTGATATTAAGGGAGTAGGTCAGTTTATTTTTGGAGTCATTACGGTTGTCTATTCCTGGGAGAAATTGGGAATTGTGGCATCCTTCAGGAATATTGCGGGATTTTTTATCGGTGTCGTTTCAGCATCGCTGTTTATGGTTGCCATTATGAATTTTGCGGCCGCAGCAAGCTTCTGGATGTCAGGCGGCACCTCCCAGCTTATGATTTTGATGTTCAAATTTAAAGACTATGCAAGATATCCAATTAAGATTTTTAACAGTGTATTTCAGTTCATATTTACATTTATCATACCAATTGGGTTCATCGCATACTATCCAAGCTTGTATGTCATCCGCCCGGCAGAGGTTTCGGTCCTTTGCTATCTTACGCCACTGTATGGAATTGTGTTTGTGTATTTCAGCTACCGGATCTGGATGAAAGGAGCAAGGCAGTATTCCGGCACCGGGTCATAAGTAGTTCGGGGCAATTCATTGACATTTTTTTAACAGTGTTATATATTATTTCTATATCATAAACTGGCAGGAGGGAATCCAGTTGGAGAACAAGGAAATTTCACAGGCGGTAATTGGACGCCTGCCAAGATACTTCAGGTATTTAGGGGAATTGAAGGACGAGGGAATTGAGAGAATCTCATCTCAGGAACTCAGCGACATTATGCATGTGACAGCATCCCAGATACGTCAGGATTTCAACAATTTCGGTGGCTTTGGCCAGCAGGGATATGGATATAAGGTGGAATACCTCTATGAGGAAATTGGCAAGATTTTGGGGCTTGATAAGACTCACAATCTGATTATTATCGGGGCAGGTAATTTAGGTCAGGCCTTGGCAAATTACATGAACTTTGAGAGAAGGGGTTTTATCTTTAAAGGTATCTTTGACAACAATCCGGCTCTTTTTGGCAGGAAGATTAGAGATATGGAAGTAAAGTCGATGGAAGAGATGGAGGATTTTGTAAGAGATAATGAGATTGATATAGCAGTGCTTACCATTCCCAAAACCAGTGCGGTAATGGTGGCAGAGAAGCTTGTTCAGAATGGAATCAAGGGTATTTGGAATTTTGCTCATGTGGATTTGAACGTCCCGAAGGAAATTCAAGTAGAAAATGTTCATTTGTCAGATAGTTTGATGAAGCTTACATATAATATCCTCAGATTCGAAAATGAGAATAACAATTGATAGCGGCTAGGATAGGAATTATTTCATGGAGGTGAGTGTGTGTCAAGAAAAGATGATATATACGAACCTGCATTGGCAGGGAAAAAGATACCGATACTGACGCTTGACAATAAATGGCATCGTCTTTTTACGCAGACGGAGCCGGACAAGCATGTGAATCATCTGGTAGATGAATTGAATGAACTTGTCAAAAGACAGGGTAAGGTCAACACAGAGATTAAGGAAATCAAGAAACTGAAAAAGAAATTGATGCAGGAAATCGTAGAAAATGCATCTGAGGCATCTGTGGAAAATGACCGCAGGGCGCAGAAAAAGGCAGAGGAAAGCACGCGCCTGATTAATGAGTGCAATGAGAAGATAGAAGGCTATGAGGATGAACTGTTAGAACTGCCGGGAGAAATTGACAGGGTCAACCACGAACTGATGTTAGCTACCATGGAAATCTGCTACGACAGATTAAAGGAAAATGAAAAGGAAATCGAAGAGACAGCGAAGTGGATTTCCCAAGTCAGGGTAG
This sequence comes from Bacillota bacterium, assembly GCA_029226935.1. Lineage (GTDB taxonomy): Bacteria > Bacillota > Clostridia > Lachnospirales > Lachnospiraceae > Suilimivivens. The sequence continues at coordinate 166,073 of JAQXYZ010000072.1, forward strand.
AATTAAAAAAGAAGTTAATCCGCAAGCAGGAAAAGGAACTTCTGAATCAGGAGCTTTATGCATACATGCATGATATTTTCGGGGCAGATGTGATCAATATATTCGATATGAAGTATCAGGGGCAGAAAGTAGACAATGACGGAGAGAAGACGGCAGAAAGTAAGGAAGGTAAATAGATGCGTCATGACCGGAAGCGGTGCATGGCGCATTTACTGTATCTGATTATTATAAACGACATCAATCCATGGAGCTGTAAGCAGTGTGAAAATGAGGAAGACAAAAATGAAATATGTATTAAAGGCCGGAGAAATGAAAGCCTGTGATAAGGATACCATAAACAGAATTGGTATCCCATCGATGGTGCTGATGGAAAGAGCTGCATTGTCAGTAGTAGAGGAATTGTCCGGACGGGGAATGCTTCAAAAACGTATTCTTGTGGTAGCAGGATGCGGCAATAATGGCGGTGATGGTCTGGCGATAGGACGCCTTCTGTCACTGAAGGGAGCCGATGTTACCTTTTTTCTTGCAGGTAAGCCGGAAAAGATGACGGATGAAACCAGACAACAATGGGATATTATCCGAAATTTAGGCTTTGAAGTGCAGAGCAAATTGGAGGATATGGAATATGATATGGTAATAGATGCTCTTTTGGGGATTGGCTTATCCAGAGCTGTCAGCGGAGATTATCTTGCAATTATTCAGCGAATGAACTTGTACAGGAACAGAGGTGCTTATGTCTGTTCCATAGACATTCCGTCAGGGATTTGTGCGGATACCGGAAGAATCATGGGAGATGCGGTTCAGGCAGACCTTACGGTGACTTTTGGGTTTGCAAAAAGAGGACATTTCCTGTATCCCGGTAAGGAATATACAGGGAAATTGCTTGTCAGAGATATAGGCATAACGGAAAAGTCTTTTAAGGCAGGTAAGCCCTCTGCATTTTATTATGAAAGGGAAGAGCTACAGGGGCTGATGCCTTTAAGAAGAGTGGATGGCAATAAAGGAACTTTCGGTAAGGTTCTTTTGGCGGCAGGAAGCAGAGATATGGGTGGTGCCTGTGTTTTGTGCGGAAGCAGCATTTTACGTTCAGGCGCAGGGATGGTAAAGGTGATTTCACCTGCCTGTAACAGGCAGATTCTTCATCAGACCTTACCCGAGGCAATGCTCTGCACTTATGAAGAAAAGCCGGATGAAAAGAAGATAAAAGAAGCGCTTATGTGGTGTGATGTTGTGGTGGCGGGTCCGGGACTGGGAACAGATCAAAATGCAGCCGCGCTTATGAGAATTCTTCTGGAGGACAAAGAACTTCCAATGATTATAGACGCGGATGGGCTGAATCTGATTTCTGCAAGCGAAGAACTGACAAAACTGACTTCTGAGCGGAAAAAGGGCAGAACAATATTGACTCCTCATCCGGGAGAACTGGTCCGTCTTCTCCATACGGATATGGAGGAATACAGATGTGACAGGGAGGGGCTTGCAAGGCATCTTGCAGAAAAGTTTGGCTGTGTAGTTGCCGCTAAAGATGCAGTAACCATGGTGCTGGGAAGCGAAGATAACAGACTCTATTTGAACACCACAGGCAATGATGGAATGGCTACAGCGGGAAGCGGAGATGTGCTTGCAGGAGTTATCGGCGGACTGGCCGCGCAGGGGATGGAGCCCTTTGAAGCGGCATGTCTTGGAGTATTTCTGCATGGAATCGCTGGAGAGAATGCATCCGTAAGATATGGAAGATATGGCGTAACTGCTTCAGATATTGTAAAGGAACTTATGACTGCCATGGGCAGAGTTGGAGGAACATCATGATAGAGGAATATCAAAGAGTTTATGCAAAGATTGATCTGGATGCTATCAGAAGCAACATGGATCATATGAAGGAAAACATTTCATCGGGCACAAGGATGATGGGTGTTATTAAGACGGATGGCTATGGACATGGAGCCGTACCCATTGCCAGAGAATTGGAACCACTTGATTATATGTTTGGCTTTGCAGTGGCAACGGCAGAGGAAGCTTTTATTTTGCGTCATAGCGGAATTACCAAGCCGATTCTGCTGTTAGGATACACATTTCCATACAGTTATGAGCGCCTGATTCAGCAGGAGATTCGAATTGCGGTATTCAGGTATGATATGCTGGAAGAGCTTAAGAAAGCATGTGCTTCCTTAAAAGCAAAGGGAATCAGCAAGAAGGCAAAGGTTCACATCAAGGTGGATACGGGAATGAGCCGTATCGGCATCAGGCCAGATGCCGAAGGACTTGACTTTGTACAGAAAGCCTTTGAAGCGGATGAAATTGAGGTGGAAGGAATTTTTACCCACTTTGCAAGGGCAGATGAGGAGGATAAAACAGAAGCAAACAGGCAGCTGAAGGCATTTTCCGATTTTATCTCACAGATCAGGGAGAAGACCGGGAAGGAAATACCGATAAAGCATTGTGCGAACAGTGCTGCAATTATTGAACTGCCGGATGCCAATATGGATGTGGTAAGAGCCGGGATTACACTCTACGGACTATGGCCTTCTGATCAGGTCAGCCGGGAAATTGTCTCCCTTGTTCCGGCACTTTCGCTTTATAGTCACATTGTATATATTAAGGAAATTGAGGCAGGAACTTCGGTCAGCTATGGCGGTACTTTTACGGCAGAAAGACGAATGAGGATTGCAACCATTCCGGTGGGATATGGAGACGGTTATGCAAGGGGGCTTTCCGGGAAAGGATATGTGCTTATACATGGGAAAAAGGCACCTATCTTAGGCAGGGTATGTATGGATCAGTTCATGGTGGATGTAAGCGGAATCCCCGAGGCAGCGGAGGGGGATGAGGTAATTTTGATCGGACAGGATGGAAACGAGAGGATTACCATGGAACAGCTTGGGGAATTATCGGGAAGATTCAATTATGAATTTGCCTGTGACATTGGAAAGAGAGTGCCCAGAGTATATACAAAAGGCGGTAAGATTCTGTACACGAAAGACTATTATCAGGATTTTTGACCGCACCTGAATACCTTCTGACAATACGGTTATAATACTTATTGAATTTGAAATATCCTATTGGAATGAAGGGTGTGTGAAGAAGTGAGAAGAGGGGATATTTATTATGCAGACTTAAGACCGGTAGTGGGCTCTGAACAGGGAGGAGTAAGACCGGTACTGATTGTGCAGAATGATGTGGGAAATAAGCACAGCCCTACGATTATCTGTGCAGCAATCACATCTAAAATGAATAAAGCAAAGCTTCCTACGCATATAGAGTTAAGCGCCGGGAAATATGATATGGAAAAGGATTCTGTTATCTTGTTGGAACAGCTTCGAACGATTGATAAGAAGCGCTTGAAGGATAAGGTGTGCCATCTGGATGAAGAGATTATGAAACAGATAAACCGCGGTCTCATGATTAGTCTGGAACTGGATACATAGCAGAACTTGACGATGAGAACAGGAAATGATATAGTTTAATTTGTTATTTTGTGCAAAAGGAGATGAAAGAATGGAAGATAGCGGGCCTACGGCCAGTTATATTATTTTTTTTGTTGTACTTCTTGTTGACATCTTTTTTTACAGCCTTGGAGCAGCAATCAGGGAATTGGGTGTCAGGGAACTTTCGAACCAAGGGGAAACAATAGAAAGAAAGAAGGCAGAACGGATTTACAAGATAGCAGTAAATCCTGAGCCATACATAAATGCGGTGCAGACGGCAGTGACGATAATGAACCTTCTGCTGGGAGCAATGATTTATCATATATTTTCCGAAAAGCCGGCTGTAATGATCATTGCGGGAATGGTGCTACTGTGTGTATTGTCTTTCTTTGGAGTATTGCTTCCTGCACAGCTGGGGTCAAGATATCTTTTGATGTTTGGTATTCGAAGGGAGAAATCTTCAGAGGATGTCATTGAAGAAGAAATTATTTCCATGGTCAATGAGGGACATGAGCAGGGCGTCCTGATGGCTACCGAAGCAGAGATGATTACGAATATTTTCGAATTTGGGGATAAGGAAGCACAGGATATTATGACCAATCGAACCAATATCCTTGCAATTGACCGGAGCATGACATTAAGAGATGCACTTGATTATATGCTGAACGAGAGTAAAAGCCGTTTCCCTGTTTATGATGAAAATATTGATAATGTCATTGGAATCCTGCATTTCAGGGATGCCATGCGCGCACACAGGGAGGAAAGAAATCTGGATTTGCCGGTGGGGGATATTGAAGGCCTCATCAGAGATGTCATGTTTGTACCCGAAACCAAAAACATAGACGATCTGTTCAGAGATATGCAGAGCACCAAGACACAGATGGTAATCGTGGTGGATGAGTATGGACAGACATCAGGGCTTATTGCAATGGAGGATATTCTTGAGGAAATTGTGGGGAATATCATGGATGAATACGATGAGGATGAGGAGCATATCGAAGAAACAGAAAATGCGGATGAGTATATCATAGAAGGAATCACACCGCTTGAGGAACTTGAAAAAAGATTCAGTATTTCTTTCAGGGAAGAAGAGTTTGAAACCTTAAATGGGTTTATGATATCTAAAATGGACAAGATCCCGGAGGAGAATGAAAAGTTCTCGGTAACAGTAGATGGCTATGAATTTAAGATCCTTAACGTAGAAAACAGAATGATTAAGAGCGTTCTGGTAACGAAGCTGCCTGAAAAGGAAGAAGCAGAAGAGGAAAACACACAAGCAGAAGAAAAAGAAAATAAACAAGAATAAGAGGAGAAAGAAAAATGTCAGGACATTCAAAATTTGCCAATATCAAACATAAGAAGGAAAAAAACGATGCTGCTAAGGGAAAGATCTTTACCATTCTTGGAAGAGAAATTGCAGTGGCGGTAAAGGAGGGAGGTCCGGATCCGGCGAACAATTCCAAGCTTGCACAGGTAATTGCCAAGGCAAAATCAAACAATATGCCTAATGATACTATTGAAAGAGGAATCAAGAAGGCAGCCGGTGATGCGGGAAACGTAAACTATAAATATATTTCCTATGAAGGATATGGACCCAACGGTATCGCAATCATTGTGGATGCACTAACAGACAATCAGAACAGAACAGCAGCAAATGTAAGAAATGCATTTACAAAAGGCAATGGAAATGTGGGAACTCCGGGCTGCGTATCTTTTATGTTTGACAAGAAAGGGCAGCTGATCATTGACAAAGAGGAGTATGAGGGTGACTCTGACGAGCTGATGATGCTTGCACTTGATGCCGGCGCAGAGGATTTCGCGGAAGAAGAAGACAGCTATGAAGTGATTACCGATCCGGATGATTTTGATGCGGTAATGAAGGCATTGCAGGATGGCGGAATTCCGCTTGCCTCTGCAGAGGTTACGATGATTCCCCAGAACTATGTGGAGCTTACAGATGAAGCCGCAGTCAAGAGTCTGCAGAAGATACTGGATCTTTTAGATGAAGATGATGATGTACAGGCTGTATATCATAACTGGGATGAAGGCTGAAAGAAACTTTCAATTTTAAGTAGTTGAGCAGTGTGATAATATAGGTCTGTCATATGCATGGGTGTAAAAATGAAAAAGAAGATATATACGCTGCTGGGTGTTTTATGGTGCATGGTAATTGCAGGCAGCAGATTTCTCTGGCTTTTTTTTGGAGAGAGGACAATTACGGATACATATGAATATTTTGCACATGCCATGATACAAATCGGACAGGGTAAAGCTGTGGCAAGCTCCGGGCTGGAGAGCGCTTATATGAAAAGTCTTTCCTTTCTTCTTGGGTTTGTAGGTAATAAGATAGAGGCTGTAGCTGCGTACCAGATGGTACTTCAAATCCTGTGGCTGGTTCTTGTATTTATAGGGATCAGCATGATAATCGGGAAGGTGGCTGGTTTTGTGCTGTCGGCAATATTGTCTGCATTACCGGGAATTTTAAACAGTATATTTATCATATCGCCCGAAAATTTTTATCTCTTTATCTACTCACTGATCCTGCTTGGAGTGGCAGTAATCATCTTCTGGGTCAAAAAACTTTTCAGGCATAAAAAGGCTGAAAAGGCAGAAACAGTAGAAATGGGAGAAAAAGTTGATGAGACGAAAGAAACTATCATGGAGGAGAAGGAAGAAAATTGTGTAATCACAGAGGATGGAAGGCAGATACAGCTTTTGGAAAACCCGCTTCCGCTCCCTAAAAAGCATGTCAAAAAAGAAATTGGTTTTGATATTAATGATTTGACAGATGACTTTGACGTTCCGGTCAGTGATGATGATGATTTTGATTTTTAAAAAATGAATAAAATAACAGACAGGAAACATACTAAGGAGGACTGCATGAGCAGTCCTCTTTTTGGATTCATGGGATTTCTTTTGGAAGTCAAGAACAGCATTGTGAAAGGGTGGAAGAAAAATGTCAGGCAAAAAAGTTGAAGAAGAAAAGCACAGGAGTGAGAGAATAGAGGAGACAGGGCAGGTAACGTTGGACAAGAATGGAAAGTCCCGTACAATCCACTTGATTTCTGTGATTGGTGAAGTGGAGGGGCATGACAATCTGGGGAGTAATTCAAAAACGACCAAATATGAACATATTCTGCCGGAATTGGCAGCGATTGAGGATAGCAGCGATATTGACGGTGTTTTGGTACTGCTCAATACAATGGGCGGAGATGTGGAGGCGGGACTTGCCATTGCAGAAATGATTTCATCCTTAAGTAAGCCTACCGTTTCACTGGTGCTTGGGGGAAGTCATTCTATCGGAGTTCCTATTGCGGTCAGTACAGACTATTCTTTTATCGTTCCAACCGGAACAATGGTCATTCATCCTGTCAGGATGAATGGAATGGTGATAGGTGTCCCCCAAACTTTTGACTATTTCAGACAGATACAAAATAGAATTACCGGATTTGTATGCAGTCACTGTAAAATTACAAAGAACCGTTTCGAAGAACTGATGATGGAAACGGGAATTCTTACCAAGGATGTTGGTACAATTCTGGTAGGAGAAGAGGCAGTGGCAGAGGGAATTATCAATGAGACTGGCGGAATCAGTCAGGCAATGGAAAAACTTCATTCGTTAATAACAAAAAAGAAAAAAAGTAACAAATAATCGTTTGTAGATGACAAGATTTACTGAAAATGCTATACTATATAAGATTATGTAAGTATCTGTTAGGATGCTTAAGGAGTTTTTCGTATGGCACAGACAAAAAAGAAGAGTACAGGACGGGGTAGAACCGGTAGAAACAATCAAAAAAAATCAAACAGCAAACCGATGGATGTGGCAATCAGAAATGAAATTATTCTGATTGTCTTGTTTGCAGTGGCTGTTTTTTTGTTTTTATGTAATTTTGGTATTGCAGGTGTAATGGGTAATACAATCAGTGATATCATGTTTGGAATTTTCGGGTTGACCGCTTATGTGATGCCATTAGCACTCTTTTTTATGATTGCATTTGGAATGGTAAATAACGGAAATTCAATTGCTACCCGTAAACTGGTTGCAGGTGTATTTCTGGTTCTTTTGGCGGGGATGATGTGTGATCTTTTTACGGGCGCACCTGAGGCGGCTGCAAGCTACCAGATAGGAGAAATATACAAAAGGTGCAGTGAACAACACAATGGCGGTGGTGTACTTGCCGGATCGCTTGCTTATTTGAGTTATCACTTTCTTGGTTTAATCGGTACGGTTCTTATCGTTCTGGTTGCCATAATTATTTCGATTGTAGTATTGACTGATAAGTCTTTTGTTTCAGGTGTAAAATCCGGGAGCAGACGAGTTTATGAGCGTTCAGTTGAGGATGCGGCATACAGAAGAGAGCGTGCAAGAGTACGCAGAGAGGAACAGGAAGAAGTAAGAAGGCGCAGAGAGGAAGAAAGGCGGCTACGTGAGGAAGAAAGGCGACTGCGGGAGGAAGAAAAAGAAAATGAAAAGATCCTGCGTATGGATAAAAAGGTTTCCGGCGTCATGCTCAACACTTCTCTAACGGGCACTGCAGAAGAGAAAAGCATAACAAGGGATGATATTCATGAAATTAACCTCACAGACTTTGAAGAACAGATGGAACAGGCTAAAATAGCTGATGAGAACGAAGAGGTCTGGAATGGGGAGAGTGAATATGAGGAATATGAACAGGAAGAAGAAAATGGAAATGACGAGCTCTTTGAGATAACAGATTTTGAGGAGCCGATGGAAGATGAGCCGATCATAGAAGCACATACAGAAGCCAAAAAGCCTACAGTGGCGGTAAAACCTGCATCAGCGGTGAATCCACAGACGAAACCCCAGTTAAATCCGCAGGCGAAGCCGAAGAAGTACATATTCCCGCCTATCAGCAAGCTGGTTAAGGGGAGCGGAAAGTCAGGCGGAGATTCTCAAAGAGAATTAAGGGAAACTGCAACGAGACTGCAGCAGACTCTTCAGACCTTTGGGGTCAGGGTTGCTATTACGGATATCAGTCAGGGACCGGCAGTGACCAGATTTGAATTACAGCCTGAACAGGGAGTCAAGGTCAGCAAGATTGTAGGGCTTACAGATGATATTAAATTAAATCTGGCAGCTACAGATATCCGAATTGAAGCCCCGATACCGGGAAAGGCAGCGGTGGGAATTGAAGTTCCGAACAAAGAGAATTCCACGGTAATGCTTCGTGATTTGCTGGAAAGTAAAGAGTTTAAGGAATTCCCGTCGAATCTTGCTTTTGCCGTGGGAAAGGATATCGGTGGGAAGGTAGTGGTTGCGGATATTGCAAAGATGCCCCATATGCTGATTGCAGGTGCAACGGGCTCAGGAAAATCGGTCTGCATCAATACTTTGATTATGAGTATTCTTTACAAGGCACATCCTGACGATGTGAAGCTGATTATGGTGGACCCCAAGGTGGTTGAGTTAAGCGTATATAATGGAATTCCCCACCTTCTGATACCGGTTGTGACGGACCCTAAGAAAGCATCTGCCGCCCTGCAGTGGGGGGTAGCAGAAATGACGGACAGATATCAGAAGTTTGCTGATTTTAATGTGAGAGATCTGAAGGGCTACAATAAAAAGGTGGAGACCATGAAGGAAAAGGGAGATCCTGAAGCTCCGGCGAAAATGCCCCAGATTGTTATTATTGTGGATGAGCTGGCGGATTTGATGATGGTAGCACCGGGAGAGGTGGAGGAATCCATCTGCAGACTTGCACAGCTTGCAAGAGCAGCAGGAATCCATCTGATTATTGCAACACAGAGACCGTCAGTTGATGTCATTACAGGTCTGATCAAAGCAAATATGCCCAGCCGTGTGGCATTCAGCGTTTCAAGTGGTGTTGATTCCCGTACCATTTTGGATATGAATGGCGCAGAAAAGCTGCTCGGTAAAGGAGATATGCTCTTTTATCCTCAGGGATATAGTAAACCTGCCAGAGTGCAGGGAGCATTTGTGTCAGATAAGGAAGTATCGGATGTCGTGGAATTTTTGAAAAATCAGGCACTTGGAAATATTTATGATGCGGATATTCAGGAAAAGATGGCAAATATCGGAAGTGGCAGCACCGGTGTCGGTGGAGCTGCAGAAGGTTCGGAAAGAGACCAGTACTTTATTGAGGCTGCCAAGTTTATCATTGAAAAGGATAAGGCATCTATCGGCATGCTTCAGAGAGTGTTTAAGATCGGATTTAACCGTGCCGCAAGGATTATGGACCAGTTATGTGATGCAGGTGTGGTAGGGGAGGAAGAAGGAACGAAACCCCGTAAAGTATTGATGAGCATGGAACAATTTGAACAATTTATTGAGGAGTCATTTTAAAATACGGAGGTGTGTACGATGAAAACAGACATTCAAATTGCACAGGAAGCTGTAATGGAACCTATTACAAAGGTAGCGGAGCAGCTTCAGATTACAGAGGATGAACTGGAATTATATGGGAAATATAAGGCAAAAATTTCCGATGAATATTTGGATAAGATTTCTCAAAATCCTGATGGAAAGCTGATTTTGGTAACTGCCATTAATCCAACTCCCGCGGGAGAAGGAAAAACAACCACCAGTGTCGGGCTTGGGCAGGCATTTGGAAAGCTGAATAAAAAGGCAGTGATTGCATTGAGGGAGCCTTCGCTTGGTCCTTGTTTTGGCATAAAGGGTGGTGCCGCAGGTGGCGGATATGCACAGGTGGTTCCTATGGAAGACTTAAACCTGCATTTTACCGGCGATTTTCATGCCATTACCTCTGCCAATAATCTGTTGGCAGCGCTTTTGGATAACCACATTCAGCAGGGGAATGAACTGGGTATCGATACCAGACAGGTGGTGTGGAAAAGATGTCTGGATATGAATGACAGAGTTCTTCGCAATGTGGTAGTAGGACTTGGAGCAAAAGCAGATGGAACTGTTCGGGAGGATCATTTTGTAATCACTGTAGCATCAGAGATTATGGCAGTTTTATGTCTTGCTTCTGATATGAAAGACCTAAAGGAAAGACTTGGAAGGATGGTGGTTGCCTATAATTATCAGGGTAAGCCTGTAACGGCTGCTGATCTTAAAGCAGTTGGCGCTATGGCGGCACTTCTCAAGGATGCATTAAAGCCCAATCTGATTCAGACTCTGGAGCATACACCGGCACTGGTACATGGCGGTCCCTTTGCCAATATTGCACACGGATGTAATTCTGTGCGCGCTACCAAAGCGGCGCTTAAAATGGCTGATTATGTAATTACAGAGGCTGGCTTTGGAGCAGATCTTGGAGCAGAAAAGTTCTTTGATATCAAGTGTCGTATGGCAGGACTTAAGCCTGATGCGGTAGTTTTGGTAGCAACGGTGCGGGCATTAAAATATAATGGTGGTGTTCCAAAAGCAGAGCTTGGAAATGAAAATCTGGAAGCACTTAAGAAGGGAATTTCTAATCTTGAAAAGCACATTGAAAATTTAAAGAAGTATGGCGTACCTGTAGTGGTTACTTTAAATAGCTTTATCACAGATACAGAGGCAGAGACTTCTTTTGTAAAGCAATTTTGTGAAGAGAGAGACTGTGAATTTGCACTATCAGAAGTTTGGGAAAAGGGAGGAGATGGAGGCATCCAACTGGCAGAAAAAGTTCTGAAGACCCTTGAAACCAAAAAGAGTGACTTTAAGGTATTATATGATAATAGCCTGAGCCTGAAAGAAAAGATTGAAACTGTTGCAAGGGAAATTTATGGCGCAGAGGGAGTAAATTATGCTTCTCAGGCAGAAAAACAGCTTCAGAAGCTGGAGGAACTTGGATTTGGTAATCTGCCCATTTGTATGGCGAAAACCCAGTATTCGCTTTCTGATGATCCCACGCTTCTGGGAAGACCTGAACGCTTTCGCATGAATGTGCGGGAAGCTTATGTATCGGCAGGTGCCGGTTTTGTGGTTGTGCTTACAGGGGCTGTTATGACGATGCCGGGATTGCCCAAACAGCCGGCTGCATTTTCAATTGATGTAAATGAAGACGGTGTAATCACCGGACTTTTCTAAAATAAATCTGAAAACGGAAAGGATGGTATGACACATGGCTGCAATCATTGATGGAAAGGCGATTTCCTTACAGATTAAAGAGGAATTAAAGGAAAAGGCAGCAAAAATGAAAGAACAGGGAACTGATGTTACATTGGCAGTAATTCAGGTGGGGAACAATCCGGCTTCCTGTGTTTATGTCAGGAATAAGAAAAAGGGCTGTGAATATATTGGAATTGGTTCTGTTTCTTATGAACTGCCGGAAGAGACTACCCAGCAGGAATTGCTGGACTTAATTACACAGTTAAATGAGAGAAAGGATGTAAATGGAATTCTTGTGCAGCTTCCGCTTCCTGATCATATAGATGAAGATACGGTAATTAAGGCTATTGATCCTAAAAAGGATGTAGATGGTTTTCATCCACAGAGCGTAGGTGCACTCTGTATTGGACAACCGGGGTTTGTATCCTGTACTCCGGCAGGAATTATCCAGCTTTTGAAAAGAAGTGGAATTGAAATTGCCGGAAAAGAGTGTGTTGTTCTTGGAAGAAGTAATATTGTAGGAAAGCCCATGGCATTGCTGCTTCTTCGTGAAAATGCAACGGTAACTATTGCACATTCCAGAACTGCAAATCTTAAGGAAGTGACCAGTCGGGCAGATATTCTGATTGTAGCAGTGGGAAGACCTAAAATGATTACCAGGGATTACGTAAAACCTGGAGCAGTAGTGATTGATGTTGGAATAAACAGGGAGGAAAATAACAAGCTTTGCGGAGATGTGGATTTTGAGGATGTTGAGCCGGTATGCAGCGCTATTACACCGGTTCCGGGAGGTGTTGGTCCCATGACCATAGCAATGCTTCTGAATAATTGTATCGAGTCAGTGAAATTGCAATAAGGACGGAGGAAGATATGAAGTGTCCCAATTGCGGATGTGAGTTGGTGTACGGACATCTGTACTGTGACCAGTGCGGGATGGAAATTCAGATTGTACCCGACTTTGAACCGGAAATTGAAAACAGCATAACAGAAACCCTGTCCAATGTTGCGGAGGAAATTGAAGGTAAAACAGATGTGCCTGTAAAGAAAAAGAGGCCTAAATATTCCTTTTTTAAAGAAGAACAGGGAAAGAGCAGCTGGCTTTTACTTTGCCTTATCACATTTGTTGTGGTAACACTTACGGCAGCCTTCGTTGCGGTGTTTATGTATCACAGATATTCTGTGACCTATCAGATTGAACAGGCGAGAAAATATGCACAGACCGAGGAGTATGGGAAAGCAATTTCATATCTTGAGAAGGCCAGGGAACTGAAGGCAGATGCGGCACAGATTGTTCTTATGGAATCTAACTATTATTATCAGATGGGAGAGAAACAGAAAGCAGTCGACGTACTTCTGGATTTGATTGACAAGGAACATCTTGAATACGAGGATAGGGAAAAAGCATTTGAAAGTATCATTACAATTTATGATGAAGAAGGCAGGTATGAGGAGATAAACTCACTTTTGGCATCCTGTGCAGACAATGAAATTGCGAATCATTTTCAGCAATATATGGCGATGACACCGGAATTTGGATATGGCTCCGGCAGTTATGATGAGGTCATTTCACTAAAAATCAGTGCCAACACTACAGGAACGATTTACTATACAATGGATGGAAGTGAACCCGATGAAAACAGTACGGTTTATACAGCACCGTTGTTTTTAGAGTCTGGCAAATATCAGATTTCTGCTATTTTTATCAACGATTATGGAATCAGAAGTGACGTGGCAAGAAAATGGTATGTGATTAATTTGACAGTACCGGAACAGCCGGAAGTGCTTTTGTACAGTGGCGATTATTATACCCCTACTAAAATTGAGGTTGTTTTGCCTGAAAAAGGTACTGTTTATTACACAACAGACGGCAGTACGCCTACGAAGGACAGCCTGAAGTATTCAGAACCCATTCAGATGCCGCTTGGAAGATCCAATTTTAAATTTGTTACTATTTCTGATGAGGGGGTTTCCAGTGAGACTGTAAGCAGAAGCTTTTTCCTGTCACTGCAAACCGATGTAACAGTGACTAAAGCAGTGAACAATGTGGTGCAGGCACTTTTTGACCAGAGAGTCTTAAATGACCTGCAGGGACACTCCCATGAGATAGAGGGAAAATATGTATTTCAGTATAATACTATTGTGGAAATTGCTGATTTAGGATATTATTATGTGTTGGATGAATATATAGAAGATCCCGGTGGGATTCGAAGAAAGACGGAACGTTTATATGCTGTGCAAGTGTATACGGGAGAGCCGAATCGACTGATATATGATGAAAATGGTCAAATGGGGCTGATTCCCCTTAGATAAAATATGATAAATAAATTAATATAAAACAGGAAAGGGATTAGTGATGTACAAGATTTTAGAAGCAAAAGAGCTTGCTGCCAATATTTTTTATATGGTAGTAGAAGCAAAGCGGGTAGCAAAGGCATGTAATCCGGGGCAATTTGTAATTGTAAGAACGGATGAACAGTCAGAGCGTATTCCCCTGACAATCTGCGATTATGACAGGGAAAAGGGGACAGTAACGATTGTATTCCAGATTGTGGGAGCAGCAACACAGTTTATGTCTGAATTGAAAGCAGGGGATTCCTTCCATGACTTTGTTGGTCCGTTAGGATGTCCTTCGGAGTTCGTAAAAGAAGACTTAGAGAAATTAAAGAAGAAAAAGATGTTGTTTGTAGCAGGGGGTGTTGGAACAGCGCCTGTTTATCCGCAGGTAAAATGGCTTCATGAGCATGGAATTGCAGCAGATGTGATTGTTGGAGCTAAGACAAAAGATCTGCTGATCCTTGAAGAAGAGATGAAGGCAGTTGCCGGAAATCTTTATGTAACAACAGATGATGGTTCCTATGGAAGAAGCGGAATGGTTACACAGACTATATCAGATCTTGTAAAGGAAGGCAATCATTATGATGTATGTGTGGCAATTGGTCCGATGATTATGATGAAATTTGTCTGCAAGCTTACTAAGGAGCTGGAACTGCCTACAATTGTCAGCCTGAATCCGATTATGGTAGATGGCACGGGTATGTGTGGCGCATGTCGTGTAACGGTAGGCGATAAGGTTAAATTTGCCTGTGTAGATGGTCCCGAATTCGATGGACATCTTGTAAATTTTGATGAGGCAATGCAGCGTCAGCAGATTTATAAGACAGAAGAAGGAAGGGCATTCCTTAAGGCAAAGGAAGGCGATACCCATCACGGTGGATGCGGAAATTGCTAAGATCACGAGTAAAAAGTTCCAGTGCAAAAGCAGCGCAGAAAAGAGGTAAATAATGGACGTATTAAAGAAAGTCCCTGTAAGAGAGCAGGATGCAAAGAAAAGGGCAGCCAATTTTGAAGAGGTGTGCCTTGGATATAATAAGGAAGAAGCAATGGAGGAAGCAGCAAGGTGCATTAATTGTAAAAATGCACAGTGCATAAAGGGATGCCCCGTATCTATCAATATTCCCGGTTTTATCGAAAAGGTAAAGGAGGGAGATGTGGAGGCAGCTTACCAGATAATCAGTGAATCCTCTGCGCTTCCCGCAGTATGCGGACGCGTATGCCCGCAGGAAAGCCAGTGTGAAGGAAAGTGTATCAGAGGAATTAAAGGAGAGGCAATTTCTATTGGTAAGCTGGAACGTTTTGTTGCCGACTGGGCAAGCGAAAATGGCATAAAGCCACAGGGAGCTGAGGTCAAGAATGGCAAAAAGGTTGCAGTGATTGGTTCTGGACCTGCAGGACTTACCTGTGCAGGAGATCTGGCTAAGATGGGATATGATGTAACTATTTTTGAAGCACTGCATGAAGCTGGTGGTGTACTGGTATATGGTATTCCTGAATTCCGTCTTCCTAAGACCAGAGTTGTTGCTAAGGAGATTGAAAATGTAAAATCTCTTGGTGTAAAGATTGAAACAAACGTGGTAGTTGGAAAAGCTGTTACAATAGATGAACTGCTTTCTGAAGAAGGTTTTGACGCAGTGTTTATTGGATCAGGAGCAGGGCTCCCCAAATTTATGGGGATTCCCGGAGAACAGGCAAACGGCGTGTTCTCTGCAAATGAGTATTTGACCAGAAGCAACCTGATGAAGGCATTTGATGAAAGTTCCAATACACCTATCATGAGAGGCAAAAAGGTTGCAGTTGTAGGTGGCGGAAATGTTGCGATGGATGCTGCCAGAACCGCATTAAGGCTCGGCGCAGAAGTGCACATTGTGTATAGAAGAAGTGAAGAAGAACTTCCTGCCCGTGTGGAAGAAGTACACCATGCTAAGGAAGAAGGAATTATCTTTGATCTTCTTACAAATCCGGTTGAAATTCTGGAAGATGAAAAAGGATGGGTACGTGGCATTAAATGTGTCAAAATGGAACTGGGAGAACCGGATGAATCGGGAAGAAGACGTCCTGTTGTAGTTCCGGGTTCAGAGTTTGTAATTGATGTGGATACTGTTATTATGTCTCTTGGAACATCACCTAATCCCCTGATTTCATCTACAACAGAGGGGCTGGAAGTCAATAAGTGGAAATGTATTGTTGCGGATGAAGAATTTGGCAAGACCACTAAGGAAGGCGTTTATGCCGGTGGAGATGCCGTTACAGGTGCGGCTACAGTAATCCTCGCCATGGGAGCAGGACGTGCGGGTGCAAAAGGTATTGATGAATATCTGAAAGATAAGTAAAAGTATCGGATAAGCGGAGCAATAGATCTTATTATGAAAAAAATATTCGAGGAAGACGATAACGAGCATTCTGATTTTGACAGACGAAAGATACTGGTGGCAGTCATTCCATTTGTGCTTATCATTATAATTCTTGCCGTCACATTGCTGGTCAACGGGATAAAAAAGGATGACGGCAGGGAGGAACTACAGC
Organism: Bacillota bacterium; assembly: GCA_029226935.1. Lineage (GTDB taxonomy): Bacteria > Bacillota > Clostridia > Lachnospirales > Lachnospiraceae > Suilimivivens. The sequence continues at coordinate 182,396 of JAQXYZ010000072.1, forward strand.
AGAGCATCATGGATTATGCAGATGAGAAGACAGGCGCAGAAAACAGAACGGATAATGCGCCTTCTGCATTGCCGGCAGAGACTGCATCTGCTGTCCCAAGCCCTTATTCCAGCGCTGAGCCGGAGGCAACTCCTTATCAGGAAGTCATGGAAGCAGAAACGGTGGATTACAGCAAGGTAAAGTTCAATCAGCAAGAGCAGTTGAAGGAAATGATGGGCTATTGGGAGAATAATAATCAGAAGGCTTTGGACGATTTGGCAAACTTGGATCGTTTTATTGCAATGTCATGGCAGCTGTCCGGAACGGATCGTTATTACTATTATGGTGCTACGAACAGTGATGGTCAGCCGGATGGCAAGGGAATCGCTGTGTATGCAGACAACCAGTATTATTATGGTGACTGGAAAAATGGCGTAAGAAATGGTAAAGGAACATGGATGCATTATCATATCCATCTTAAGAAGAACACCACAGATCTTTACACCTACCATCAGTATACCGGGGAATGGGCAAATGATCTTCCCTCAGGGGAGGGGTCTGAACATTATGACTATGATACTGCGCTTTTGCAAAAGGGAATCGGATACGATACCAACAAAATTGGCAGTTATGCAGAAGGTCTTGTAAATGGCGATTTTTATTTGACCAATATTTATGCAGACGGAACATCAAAGGAATGGAATGCAAAAGCAGAGCATGGTTCCTGGGTGTACCAGAGTGAAAACAAGGATCAAAAGGGAAATCGGACTGTTTATGTGAATGTGAGCAATCCTGATGATTACGTATGGATTCAGCCCAAGGACAATGTGAATATTGGGGTTCCCTGCCTGATTTCCGAAAATAAAAATTAGTGGAAACCTTTCTCATTCCGTAGTAAAATAATGGAAGGGGTAAAAGGAGGTATTGTGATGGCATGGTGTCCGAAATGTAAATGTGAGTATGTTGATGGAATCAAGGTTTGTGCAGACTGTGGCTGTGAATTGGTTGCTTCATTGAATGAAGGGACGGAAGAAAAGGAAGCAGCGCAGGAAACGGCACCAGTATTTCCGACAGAGGGTGATGATTTTGAATTTGATGAGGAAGAGCCCAGTCCAAAGTATCACTCACTTTACATAAACAATGAGGAGAGAGCAGAGGAAAACCGAACTTCAGCTTATACGCTTCTGGTTGTAGGCGGGGTGGGACTGGTTCTGATAATTCTGTTTTTTACAGATGTGATTAATCTTCATTTGACCCTGATCAGTAAATATATGATTACCGGAGTGATGGGAGTCCTTTTTATTCTTTTTATTATTATGGGAATTGTTTCCATGAAGAATTCGAGGATTCTTAAGAAAAAAGCTTCCAAAGAAAATATGCTTACAATGGAAATCAGAAAGTGGTGTAAAGAGAATCTGAACAAAGAACAGGTGGATGCACAACTGGAGTGTTCTGATCAACCGGAAGAACTTAAATATTTCCAACGCTTTGATTATATGAAGAAAGCCATTCAGAATCAGTTCATGAATTTGGATGAAGCCTATCTTGACCGACTGATTGAAGAGGCTTATCCTGAAATTTTTGAGGAAAACGAGGAATGAAGATTACCGTTATCTGCGTTGGTAAAATAAAAGAAGATTTTTATAGAAAGGCTGTTTCCGAATATGAGAAGCGTCTTAGCAGATACTGCAAGCTGGAAGTGATTGAGGTGCAGGATGAGAAGACACCAGACAATGCAGGTGCTGCATTGGAGGAACAGATTAAAGAGAGGGAGGCAGCCAGAATTTTAAAGCATATCAAAGAGGATGCCTATGTAATTACATTGGAAATTGAAGGCAGTAAGCCGGATTCGGTATCCTTTTCGAATCAGTTACAACAGCTGGCGGTTCAGGGGAAAAGTCATGTACAATTTATTATCGGCGGTTCCCTTGGACTCCATCACAGCGTGTCTAAGATAGCAAATCAGGCAATCAGTTTTTCTAATATGACTTTTCCACATCAGTTGATGAGAGTAATTTTGCTAGAACAGATTTATAGAGGGTATCGAATTATGAAAGGGGAACCTTATCATAAATAAGTGGAAGTCTGTTCATGAGAGGAATTTTAAAACAGGTATAGCAGTTGTGCTTTTCTCATATATTATGATATGAGAAAATGGATGAAACATAAAACAAAAAATAATTGGGACAGAACCAGAGAAGAGAGAGCAAATGAGGAAACTGTATCAGGAAGAGAACTTGTAGTGGAATCTCTAAGGTTACCCAAAGATTCTCTTCTTGGAGCATCTATTGTGACGCTTACAGGTAATACAGATGCCTTTGTAGAGAATTATAAGGGGATCATAGAATATACCAGCCATACAATTCTTCTCCAGTGCAAGACCTGTAAAATTGAAATATGCGGAAGAAGGCTTCGTATTGTTTACTATACCAATGAAGATATGAAAATCAGCGGATGGATTGAAAACATTCGCTATATATAAAAGATAGCGAACTATATGGGGTGTATTATGATACAGGTTATTCGATATATGAAGGGATATCTGGCAATCAGAGTATCAGGATTTTCACCGGAAAGATTTATGAATCTGTGCAGCCATCACAATATATTTCTCTGGGATATTGAAAATCATGGTGAATTTTATACAATGAAAATCAGCCTTAAGGGGTTTTACCATTTGAAGGGGATTACAAGAAAAACAGGTACAAGGGTAGTCATAACAAAGCGTTATGGACTACCCTTTCTTTCTGTACGCATGAGGAAACGCCGAATTTTTATATTAGGATTGTTGGGCAGCCTGTTTTTTTGGTTATGGATGTCAGGATTTATTTGGGCAATAGAGGTGGAAGGAAATTATTATGTCACAACAGATGTATTTTATGATTTCTGCAGAGACAACGGATTCGAGGTTGGAATGAAAAAAAAGGATGTGGATATCGAGAAACTTGAAAAGTCGATCCGAACACAGTTCGAGATTGTTACATGGACATCTGCACAGATTGATGGTACCAGACTTTTGATTCAGGTAAAAGAGAATGATTTGATATCGGTAGGCGAAAAGGATGATGCTGAAAAGGAAGGAGAGGGAATGGATCTGGTGGCAGAGAAGGAAGGGGAGATTGTAAGTATCATAACCAGAAGAGGTGTGCCCGGGGTTACTGCCGGTATGCAGGTCGAAAAAGGAGATGTGTTGGTAGAGGGTGGTGTCCCCATTTACAATGATGACGGAACTATAAAAAGATATGATTATTGCATTGCTGATGCAGACGTTATGCTTAGATGCGTTTATGAGATGGAAGAATCAATCAAAGAAAAATATATTAGGAAAATGTATACAGGAAGGGAGAAACGCAGACCATTTATAATAATTGGAACAAAACGGCTCATACTCCCTGTTGGAAAAAATCAATATGAAGAAAGTGATACCGTGGAAGAAAAAAAACAATTGTGTTTGTTTGAAAATTATTATCTGCCGCTGTATATCGGGCAGATTTGTGTCAGAGAATATGTGACGGAAGAGAAAATATACAGTAAAGAAGAGGTGAAGGCTCTCTTTGAAAACAAAATACAAAAATTTATAGAAACTTTACAGGAAAAAGGGGTACAAATTATAGAAAAAAATGTTACAATAAGTAAGACTTCCGGTGTATGGAAAATGAAAGCGGATTTCCTTGCCATAGAGGAAACCGGTGTGCTGAAAAAGACCAGACTTGAGCCAATAGAGCCGTCGGAGCAACCGGAAGAAATTCAGGAAGAATAATTGGGAGAAATTGATGGAAGAAATTTCCGAAGTAGTGAGTGTTCCATCCGGCGATCAACAGAATGTGTTCGGTCAGTTTGACTGTCATATCAAGAAGCTGGAAAGACAATTTAAGGTTTCAATTGTAGACAGGAATGGAGAAATCCGTATTAGTGGCAAAGTTTTATCTGTAAAGAAGGCTAAAGCCGTGATACAGGAATTGACAGAATTATCAATAAGGGGAAATATAATCCAGGAACAGAATGTGGATTATGCGATTACTATGAGTATGGAAGAAAATGAAGATGTTTTACTGGAAATAGATCAGGACTGTATTTGTCACACTATTTCGGGAAAGCCGATAAAACCAAAGACCCTTGGTCAGAAGCAGTATGTGGATGCCATTCGTAAAAATATGATTGTGTTTGGACTTGGACCGGCAGGTACAGGGAAGACCTATCTTGCAATGGCAATGGCGATTACCGCTTTCAAAAATCAGGAAGTTGAGAGAATTATTCTGACCAGACCTGCAATTGAGGCAGGAGAGAAACTTGGATTTTTACCGGGAGATCTGCAGAGCAAGGTGGATCCATACTTAAGACCACTGTATGACGCCCTATATCAGATTATGGGCGCTGAAACATTTATGAAGAATATGGAAAAGGGGTTGATTGAGGTCGCACCTTTGGCATATATGCGAGGGAGAACACTCGACAATGCATATATTATTTTAGATGAGGCACAAAATACAACACCTGCACAGATGAAAATGTTCCTTACGAGAATTGGCTTTGGGTCTAAAGTAATTGTAACAGGTGATGCTTCTCAAAAGGATCTTGCGCCGGGAACAACATCGGGTCTGGATGTAGCCATCAGAGTATTGCATGGCATAGATGAAATTGAATTTTGCAGGATGTCGAGCAGGGATGTAGTAAGGCACCCTCTGGTTCAAAAAATCGTCAAAGCATACGAAAACTATGAAGCAAAAGAAAGTAACAGCAGTAAGAAAAGAAGCAGGAATATACCCCATGGAAAAAAGCAGTGAGTCTTCACAGGAAAATAAATCAAAGAAATACCTAAATATTGTTCAGGAAGCGTTAATGCTCTTTTTCACAATATTGGTCAGTGTTGTGGCATCATATTTTTATCAAAAGACAGTGATACAAATTGCAGGTATTGGGATACTGGCGGCTGCGGGCTGCGGAAGTGTTCTTTTTGCAATAGAACAAAGCAGAGAAAAGTCCACTTTCTTATTTGATAATGCAGACCATCAGGGGAGATTTACAGCAGTATATCTGCTTTTTCTTCTGGGCTGCATCCTGTTTCCCCTGCTTCCGGCCGGGGGATGGCCGTATTTGGTAGTTTTTATCGGACTGATGCTTTTCAGTAATCAGAATATCGGACTTTCGGCAGGAACGGTGCTTCTGATGATAACGGTTCTTATTCAGGGGAGTGAGACAGGTACTTTTTTTGTTTACTTTGTGGGGGGACTTGTTGGAATTACTGTGTTTTCTTACTTGGATGAGACCTTCAAGGTATGGATGCCGCTGATTATTTCTTTACTGGTACAGATGGTATGTCTTTGGGTACAGGAGATCTTAAGTGTAAATGAAGTGCTGTCCATACAGTTGTTTATGATTCCGACCGTGAATATTCTGGTATGTGTGATTCTTCTGCTGATTCTGCTTAAATTTTTCAGCTTTGCAATTATTTATGGAAGCAGGGATATATACATGGACATCAATGATCCTGAATGTCCGCTTCTGGTAGAATTAAAGGCATTTTCAAAGGAAGAATATTATCATGCAATCCACACAGCATATCTGTGTGACCGGATTGCAAAAAGATTAAAGCTGGATGATGCGGTTGCAAAAGCTTGTGGCTACTATCACAGAATAGGGGTGCTAAAGGGGGAAAACAGCTGGGAGAAGGTAAGCAGTATTATGCAGGAATACCACTTCCCGGTGGAGGTGCAGACGATTTTAAAAGAGTATACAGATAAGAGCGAAAAAGTAATTTCAAGGGAAACTGTTGTACTTCTTTTTTGCGACACAGTTATTTCATCAATCAGTTATCTGTTTTCTAAGGAACCAAAGATGGAAATGGATTATCAGAAAATCATTGATGCCATATTTAAGAAAAAGATGGAAAGTGGTATTATAGATAACAGCAGACTTTCATTTGGGGAACTTCAGGAGATGAAGCAGATTTTGGTGGAGGAGAAACTTTATTATGACTTCTTACGTTGAAAATGAAACAGATGTAAATTTTGATTTTGATATAAAAGAGGTTTTAGATGCTGTTATCGAGCAGGTTCTTTCCATGGAAAACTGTCCGTATGAAGCACAGGTAAATCTTTTAGTTACCGACAATAAAGGAATTTGTGAGTTCAACAGGGAATACAGGAAGGTAGATGCACCCACGGACGTTCTTTCTTTTCCGATGCTTACGTTTGATAAAGAAGCAGATTTTTCGGTGGCAGAAGAAGGGGAAGCAGATTATTTTGATCCGGAAAGCGGAGAATTGCTTCTGGGGGATATTATTATTTCGGCAGACAAGGTAAAGGAACAAGCACAAAAATATGGGCATTCCGAAAAAAGAGAGTTTGCTTTTTTGACGGCGCACAGTATGCTTCATCTATGCGGATATGATCATATGGCTGAAGAAGAGGCAAAGCTCATGGAGCAGAAGCAGGAGGAAGTACTTACAGTACTTGGAATTACAAGAGATAGCGAGTAAACCCACACTATTTGGGCAGGAGAACTTATGAACAGACCAGAGAGAAGAAAAATGACTTCCCCAAGAAGGGATTATTATACAATAATTATTTTGATTACTATGATAGGAAGCCTGATTTTTCGCATTCCGTTAGTGCACCTGATTGGTGACAATGGACTTGCATATTTTAGCGTTTCCAATGAGGTTTATCTGGTAATTGCAGGTATGATTTCATATGGTCTGTCAGAAGCAGTTGCAGCGCTGGTACGATATCGTGTGAAAAGGGAACAGTTTAAGAATGCACAGAAGGTTCTTAGCAGTGCAGTTATTTTAGGTGGAATAGTTGGATTGATGATCAGTATCGGCTTTGGGATCGGAGGGAATTTTATTGCTGAAAATGTTTTGAATATACCTTTGGCAGGGCTTTCACTAAGCCTTATGGCACCATCCATGTTCTTCTTTATTCTGACAGGGATTTTTCGTGGATATTTTCAGGGGAATGGTTCCAGGGTGCCCTCCATGCATTCATACATTTTGAATATAGTTTTTATTTTTGTGGGAGGAATAATCGGAACAACGCTTTTGCGTGGATATGGTGTTAAAGTTTCAGCGCTTTTGCAAAATCAAGACTGTATCGGTGCGTATGGAGCCATGGGAGCAGCCATTGGGATTCTGACAGCATCTGTTTTCTGTTTATTTCATATGCTGGCTTTGTATCTGATTTATAAGAGAAATATTAAGAGGCAGATGGGAAGGGAAT